>NC_015977.1:327500-625000 GCF_000225345.1 Roseburia hominis A2-183 | reverse complement strand
TCCAGCATCATCGCATCATCTGTGACGGCAGAATCTCCCTGTGCCATCACCTTCTCATACGCCTTCCGGATCCGTCCGTAGGGAAATGTCTGCGGGGTCTGAACCTGCCACAGGCTGCTCCGCTCGGGCGTCTCTTTTGCAAAGCCATCCGCCCCGACCACTTTGATCGTGTCCTTTACTGGCATTCCCACCACGCAGGAATCCCCCTCTCTGACGCACGCTATGGACCGGCTGATGATATCGGCGGTAACAAGCGGTCTCGCCCCGTCATGGATCAGCACGTAATCGCTCCCGTCCGCCGCCTTAAGCCCTTCATACACAGAATGGTAGCGTTCCCGTCCGCCTTCCACGACCGCACAGACCTTTTGGATATGATATTTTTCAACAATCTCTTTTCTGCAGTAATCGATCTCTCCTGCCCCCACTACGACGACAATGTCGGTTACCGCGCTCTCTGCAAACGCCTGCAGCGCATAAAAAAGCACCGGGCGGCCGGCAAGCATCATATACTGCTTGTGCACATCACTGTGCATCCGTTTTCCCGCCCCGGCTGCAAGTACCACTGCTGTTATTTTTTCCACTATCGCTCCCCCAGCTTCAGATTCGGGACCGCATTCAGATCCAGTCCGTCCCTCTGACCGCGCATGAAATCATAATATGCCGCCACACCGATCATCGCCGCATTATCGGTGCAGAAAATCGGCGACGGATGATAAAATGCCACGCCCTTCTTCTCGCACGCCGCACGCATTCCCTCACGCAGGGTGCCGTTGGACGCAACTCCACCCGCAATCGCAAATTTGTCCATTCCGAATTCATCAATCGCTTTCATGGCATTTCCGATCAGCACGTCCGTCACCGCTTTCTGGAAGGACGCCGCAATATCCGCCTGTACGATCGGAATGTTCTTCATTTTACAACCGTTTAAATAGTTGAGCACCGCAGACTTCAAGCCGCTGAAGCTGAAGTCATACGGGCCGTCCACGATTTTGGCGTGCGGGAACTCTACCGCATGCGGATTCCCCTCATGCGCCACTTTTTCAATCTTCGGTCCACCCGGATAGCCGAGTCCAATGGCACGCGCCACTTTGTCAAAAGCCTCTCCCGCCGCGTCGTCCCTCGTTTTTCCAAGGATCTCGTATTTTCCATAATCAAGCACCTTGACAAGATGTGTATGTCCGCCGGACACCACCAGGCATAGAAAAGGCGGCTCCAGATCTTTGTTCTCTATGTAATTGGCGCTGATGTGCCCCTCGATATGATGCACACCCACCAGTGGCAGCTTTTTGGCATAGCTGATGGCTTTTGCCTCCGCCACTCCGACAAGCAGTGCTCCAACAAGCCCCGGGCCGTAGGTGACACCGATCGCATCCATATCATCCAGCGTCATCCCCGCATCCGAAAGTGCCTGTCCAATCACCTGATTGATTTTTTCAATGTGTTTGCGCGAGGCAATCTCCGGAACGACGCCGCCATACAAGGTATGCAATGCAATCTGGGAGGATATCACATTTGATCTGACATCCCTTCCATTCACGACAACCGCTGCTGCCGTCTCATCGCACGAGCTTTCAATCGCCAATATTTTTATCTCATTACTGTTCATCGGAAGAATCTCCCTCCACCTGATAGAATACCAGAATCTTCCAGTCTCCATCGTCATCTTTTCTCAAAACATACATTTCGTTGGTACGGTCGAAGCTGTTGTTCTCATTCATAAAATAAGACGCCGTCACATAAGCGCACTCTCTCCCGTCCACCGTCTGATACACCACATCATTGCTGTCGCAGACATTGCTGCTGCGAATCGTTTTTGATTTGTTGTGGTAATCTTCAATATCCGCTTTCAGGTCGGAAAGATACTGATCCCGCGGATTGTTCTCCAACAGTTCGTCGTCCAGCAGCTTTCTCGCCTGATCCGCCAGCGACTCCAGTTCATCGTCCGTATAGGTATCATCATAGAAGCACTCCAGAATACGGTTGTAATACTTCACAACCTCACGCGGAGTTGCCGGATAGTTGGCATCCAGATTCTTTGTGATAAGCTTTTGTATCTCTGTCAACTCCACTGTATCTTCCACCGATGTCCGTCTCTGTGTCGTAAAAAAGTAATACGCTCCCACGATCAGTAAAATGATCAGTATTGTTATCACTGCCTTAATCACGCCACTCTTCTTCATTATGACAACCTCCCTTTTCTTTAGTTCTCATCCTCAAACATCAATTCCACGCTTTTCCCGTCTTTTCCCAAAAACGCATCCGGGAAAATCTCTCGCACCTGGGGCAGATAGTTCTCTGCATGCACCAGGGATGGAGAATAGTGGGTCAGCCACATTTCCCTGACGCCGGCTCTCTTCGCCATGTCTGCCGCCTCATAGAATGTCATGTGTTTGTACTGCTTCGCCTTGACAAGCTTCTCCGGCTCCGCATACATTCCCTCGCAGATAAAAAGGTCCGATCCCTCCGCCGCCGCCACGATTGATTCTGTCGGTCTGGTGTCCGTGCAGTACGTCATCTTGATGCCGCGTCTGGCTGGTCCGAGCACCATCTCCGGCGTATAGACCGTTCCGTCTTCCCCGGACAGGATCTCTCCCTTCTGCAGACGGCTCCAGTATTTCTGCGGAATTGCCGCCGCACGCGCTCTCTCCACGTCAAACTTCCCTGCACGTTTTATTTCGACCGAATAACCGTAACAGGTAACATTATGATTGACACGAAATGCATGTATACAGTATCCATTGAGTTCCAGCCGCATTTCCGGTTCCGTAATCTCAATAAAACGTATTTCAAACGGAAGTTCCGGAGCAATCACCCGGAGCGCGTTCACCACCCGTTCCAGCCCCCGCGGACCGATCATGGTCAGTGGCTCGGTTCTGTCCGCATTTCCCATGGTGAGAAGCAGTCCCGGCAGTCCGCCGATGTGATCTCCGTGGTAATGGGTAAAACAGATGACATCAATGGGCTTAAACGTCAGTCCCTTTTCCTTGATCGCCACCTGTGTTCCCTCGCCGCAATCAATCAGCAGACTGCTGCCGTTGTAACGCAGCATAGCCGCCGTCAGAAAACGGCGGGGCAGCGGCATCATTCCTCCTGTTCCCAATAGGCATACATCTAACATGAATAAACTCCTTTATCGCTATATCAGTTCTGTCTTTTGTTCCACCTCCGGCGCGATGGCAAACGTCCGCACCCAGGCGTCATAACACGATTCGCACAGATCCATCCTGTGCACCGTACCGTCTTTTCGTTCGGAAAAATAGCCCCACTCTTTACAAATAGTAAGAAAGGAACTTTTTCCTGCTTCCCCTTCCGTACAGATCGGGCTGCCACATCGGTTACAATAAATCACTCCGTTTCGTCTGCTCATTGATATATTCTCCATTCTATCGTCTGTTTCGCGCCGCTTTCTGCGCATCCGAAATTCCTTAGGAACTTCTAATATGAATCCGTCAGGATTCATTATATCATTGAGCCGCCGTGCAATCCCACAGGGAATTACAGGGCACAGACCATAATTCTGGCATCTTCTCTCGGGAATTCATAAAACCCCCGGCGGATACCCACCGAGGAAAATCCCTGCTTCTCGTACAAACGGATCGCCCCCTCATTTGACACGCGCACTTCAAGGACAATGCGGGCAATCTTGTGGTCTGCGGCACGTTTTTTCATCTCTGTGAGCAGCCCTTCCCCGATTCCACGCCTGCGGCACGCAGGATTCACAGCCACATTTGTGATCTCACCCTCATCGGCCGCAAGATACATTCCGATGTACCCCTGTATGACACCCGATTCCTCTGCCACCAGAAAGATCGTGTCGGGCAGACAAAGCGAATCCAAAAAAGCATTCTCACTCCACGGCTGCGAAAAAATCTCCGCCTCCAGAGACGCCACCTTCGCCGCATCTTCCGCTGTCATGCTCCGGATAATACTCATACGTTTTCCTTTCCTTTTGCGGCTTCCTGCTCCTTGCGCTCTCTTTCCGCCTGGGACAGCCGGAGATATTCCGGGCGGTGTTCCGCCGCGCTCTCCGTTTTTCCCTCTCTGTAATACTGCATGCCAAGCACAGCAACCGCGCCGGCCCGCTGCTTGTTCAGATGTGCGGGCGCATAGGAATGCGGCACCGTAAGCTGCTCCTCCAGATATGCCTTAAAAACCGGTACACCGTCTCCCAAAAATACGACCGCCTCACCTCTGCTGTTGATGTCCGCCGCAATCTCATCGATTCCCACGGCACACTCTCCGCGCAGCACCTGCATGTCGTTTCCATCAAAACGGTACAAACCGGTATAGGTCTGATTTCTTCTTGCGTCCATAAGCGGGCATACCATATCCCGGTGTCCCACCAGATTGTATGCAAGTGCGTCCACCGTCGGCACATTGAGGATCGGCTTCTCCAACGCGAGTCCCAGACCTTTTGCCGTCGCCGAACCAATCCGAAGTCCCGTAAATGAGCCCGGTCCGCCTGCAACCGCGATTGCATCGATACTCGAAAGATCCAGTTCGATCATGCGCGCCACCTCATCCAGCATGGGAAGAAGGGTCTGTGAATGTGTCTTTTTATAGTTTACGGTATATTCTCCCAGAAGGTTGTCATCCTCCGCGATTGCAACGCTCGCCACCAGACCGGAACTGTCCAATCCTAATATTTTCATTTTCTGTCCTCCTGATGCTCTCTTATGGTAATTCTGCGATAATCAAATCCCATTTCCAG
Organism: Roseburia hominis A2-183; assembly: GCF_000225345.1. Taxonomy (NCBI): domain Bacteria; kingdom Bacillati; phylum Bacillota; class Clostridia; order Lachnospirales; family Lachnospiraceae; genus Roseburia; species Roseburia hominis. The sequence goes on along the minus strand of NC_015977.1, from coordinate 620,289 downwards.
ATCTTTTTCTATAGTAACTTCGCTGCGCCGCTCCGGCAAAATCTCTTCGATCAGATTCGCCCACTCGATCATGCACAGACCATCCCCGTAGAAATAATCCTCGTAGCCGATCTCATCCATCTCCTCGATGTCCCCGATGCGGTAAACGTCGAAATGATAAAACGGCATCCTGCCCTCCTCATATACCTGCACGATTGTAAAGGTCGGGCTGGAGACTGGCTCCGTGATGCCAAGTCCTTCCGCAATTCCCTGTGTGAAGACTGTCTTTCCGACGCCCAGATCTCCCACCAGCGTATAGACGTCGCCGGGCTTTGCCTCCGCGCCCAGGCGTTTTCCAAGCGCGTGCGTCTCTTCCGGCGAATATGTTTCATAGATCTTTTCTGTCATATTTTAAAATCCCCATTCTCTACTTCATCTTCAAACGGTACGCCGGCAGATGTGCCGCAGCCTGTGTCTGCAGTGCCGCGTAGCTTTCCCCCAGCTGTGCTCTCGGAATGACATAGGCATTGATCCTGCTGCTGTACACCAGAACGTTGTGCTTCGTCGCGACCATTTTATAGATCTGCTCCCACGGAAGCAGCGCACTCTCTTCCTTCTGCGATACGTGCAGCCCCTCCTCGTCCACCTCATAGTGCAGCGTTCCCCGCAGCACCTCGGACATTGCCAGTGTGCGCTTCGACCTTAGGTACAGGCTCACCGGAGGATAGACCAGAAATACGATGCCAAATACAATATATAATGCGGTGTATGCCGCCTCGATCTTCCCGCGGGTCACTCCTGCCACCACAAAAATCAGGATGGAAAACGCAATGGAAAACCACCCGTGAAATCCGGAGTAGGTCTGGTACATATTAAACCGGTACATATCTTCTGCTGTCAATGTAATATCAAACTTTAGCGGCATAACATTTCCTCCTGTCTATATCTAAGCTAGTATAGCATTTTTCATTCCAAAAGAAAAGGGGCTGTCGTCTAAGACAGCCCCTTTTCTAGCGGTTCGCTCCTTTCAGAATCGGCGAAATGTGTTTGTATACCAAGAATGTGATTACCACGGAAAACAGTCCCTTCACGATGGTAAACGGCATATTGAAGCACACCAGGCACTGCAGAATGCTCTTCATGGATGGTACGATCACCTGATAAGCGCCGAGCACAGCTTCTTCCGGCATAAAGTTGTAGTATACCGGATATACCAGGAAGTAGTTGGATACCACGGAAAATACACCCATGATCACCGCACCGAACAGGGATCCAATCAATGCGCTTCTGCGGCTCTTTTTGTGGCGGTAAATCAATCCTGCCGGAAGTACGAATGCTACGCCCAGAAGGAAGTTGGAAAGCTCACCGACGCCGCCGGTTGTTGTAATAAACAGATGAAGCACATTCTTGATCAGACAGATCAGAATGCCGCATACCGGTCCCATGGAAAATGCACCGATCAGTGCCGGGAGCTCTGAGAGATCCATCTTGATGAAAGCCGGCATAAACGGAACGGAAAAATCCAGGAACATTAAAATAAATGCTACTGCGGAAAGCATTGCCGTGACGCTCATGTAGCGAACGCTCGAAATACTGTTTATTGTTGTCCTACCTGTGATTGTACTGTTTGTGTCCATAATGACTCGTCTCCTTTTCTCTGCAGGAATTCGAGGTATTCTCGCGTGTCAGCCGTCTTTCAACGGATTGCATTCCGGCAGCGGAACAGCGCTTATTCCCGCCACACAAAAAGCCCCGGATGATCTCTACATCCGGGGCGTTAAATTGCATTCTTAAGACCCTGCTGCCGCAGGTCCTCCTAACATGCTTCTCTTCTCTCATCCAGACTATACTGTCGGTCCCGGATTCACACCGGCTCAACTGCAACTGCAGCTCACGGACTGATCTGGCGTCTGCCAGAATCACCGTCGGTCGGGAATCTATGCTTCCATCTCTGTGAACTCATATCACCCTGCCCCGAAGAATTCCTAATATTTATTTTGCTTCTATATTGTATGCCCATATGGGCATACTGTCAACCCTTTTTCTCTATCCGTTCAGCTTCATCGTCAGCTGGATGCGCTGCTTTTTCGGATCAACGCTTAATACTTTCACTTCCACAATATCCCCGACGCTGACAACTTCGAGCGGGTGCTTGATAAACTTGTCGCTCATCTGTGAAATATGCACCAGTCCGTCCTGATGAACACCAATATCGACAAACGCGCCAAAATCAATGACGTTGCGCACGGTTCCTTTCAGAATCATCCCCGGCGTCAGGTCTTTGATCTCAAGCACATCGCTGCGCAGAATCGGCTTTGGCATGTCCTCTCTCGGGTCTCTCGCCGGCTTCTCCAGCTCCTTGACGATGTCCTGCAGCGTCATCTCTCCCACACCCAGTTCTTCCGAGAGTTTTTTGTAGTCATGGATCTTTTTGGAAATGCCCTCTACCTTCCGCTCTTTTACGTCAGATAACGTATAATCCAGCCGCTTCAGAAGCTTCTTCGTGGCATCATAGCTCTCCGGGTGCACACCGGTCGCATCGAGCGGATTCTTTCCGTCACCGATCCGCAGGAATCCTGCGCACTGTTCATACGCCTTCGGTCCCAGCTTCGGCACCTTCAAAAGTCCTGCACGGGATACAAATCTGCCGTTTTCCTCGCGGTAGGTTACAATATTTTTTGCCAGCGTCTTGCTGATGCCGGAGACGTATTCCAGAAGCGATGCCGATGCAGTGTTCAAATCCACGCCGACTTTGTTCACGCAATCCTCGACCACGCCGCCAAGTGCTTCGCCCAGCTTTTTCTGGTTCATGTCATGCTGATACTGTCCCACACCGATGGACTTCGGATCGATTTTAACAAGCTCCGCCAACGGATCCTGCAGACGGCGCGCCATGGACGCTGCGCTTCGCTGTCCCACGTCAAAATTCGGGAATTCCTCCGTGGCAAGCTTGCTGGCAGAATAGACTGACGCGCCCGCCTCATTGACAATAATGTACTGTACTTTTACCGGAAGTTCCTTTAACAGGTCCACAATGATCTGTTCGGATTCCCGCGATGCCGTTCCGTTTCCAAGGGAAATCAGGGTAATGTGATATTTGGCAATCAATTTCTTTAATACCGCTTTTGCCTCCGCCACTTTATTCTGCGGAGCCGTCGGATAAATCACCGTCGTATCAAGCACTTTTCCGGTCGGATCTACCACAGCAAGCTTACAGCCTGTCCGAAACGCCGGGTCCCATCCGAGCACCACCTGTCCGGCAATCGGCGGCTGCATCAGCAGCTGCTCTAAGTTCTTTCCGAATACACGGATGGCGCCGTCCTCCGCACGCTCGGTCAGGTTACTCCGGATCTCACGCTCGATCGCCGGTGCAATCAGACGGTCATAGGCGTCTCTCACCACATCGCGCAGCACCTCATTCGTCTGCGGGTTGTCCCGGACAATCACCTTTTTCTCCAGATAGCGCAGAATGTCCTCCTGCGGCGCTTCGATCTTCACGGTGAGGAATTTTTCTTTTTCTCCGCGGTTCACCGCCAGAATCCGGTGTCCGGCAAGCTTTGCCACCGGCTCGTCAAAATCGTAATACATCTCATAGACGGACTCCGTCTCCGGGTCTTTGGCAGTAGAGGTCATCCGGCCTTTTTTCACCGTGAGGTCACGGATGTGCGTACGGTAATCCGCCTCGTCAGAGATGGACTCCGCAATAATATCCGACGCTCCCGCAATCGCCTCCTCGGCGGTTGTAACTCCCTTTTCGGCATCCACGTATTTTGCCTCCTCTTCTATGAGCGGCGTTTTTATCATCTGCAGTGTAATCACACCGGCAAGCGGTTCCAGTCCCTTTTCCTTGGCGATCGTGGCGCGCGTTCTGCGCTTCGGCTTGTACGGGCGGTATAAATCCTCCAGCAGAACCATCGTCTCCGCCGAAAGGATCTGCGCTTTCAGTTCGTCCGTCAGCTTCCCCTGCTCCTCAATGCTGGCGAACACCGTCTCCTTGCGCTCCTCCAGTCCTCTTAAATAGGTAAGGCGCTCCGACAGGTTACGAAGCACCTCATCGTTTAATGCGCCGGTCGCCTCCTTCCGGTAACGCGCAATAAAAGGAATGGTATTGCCTTCATCGATCAGCTTGACTGCTGCCTCTGTCTGATGGCGCTTAATTCCCAGTTCCTCAGAAATTTTTGCAATAATATCCATATCTGTCCTCCAAATTTTACCGAGTCTGCTCCCAGTATACCGAAAATCCGCTGTAATCTCAAGTGCCTTCCTCATTGTCTTTTTGGCTTTCCCATGTTACAATAGACAAAGTTATCCTGCGATATACTGGCAATACCGGCATATCGGGAAAGGTCTGATTATCATGAACAACAAACGACGTTCCCAGCGAATGGAAAATGCCGCTCTGCTTCTCGGCGTGATCGGGGCAGCTACTTTTTGTCTGGTCTATCCGGCACTGATCTGCGGATCTCTTGCCATCGTTTTTGCACTTTTATCCCGGGGCGGCGAGCGCACGCTGACCTCCCGCGCGAAAATTGCTCTGATCCTTGGCGCCATTGCCCTGGGCATTGTCCTCGCCATGATTATTTACACATTTGCGATTGCCGAATTATATTATGGCGGCGTGGAAAATATGGCGCGTCAGGTATACGGCACGCTCGGCATCGATTTTGATACACTGATGAATTCCCTAGGCCAGTAAATCCACATGCCACACAAACAGGGCAAGATTTTTGACCAGGCAGTTGACCACGATCAAAAGCAGGGCGATCCATATATAGACATCACGAAAGCGCAGGGCAATCCGTATCCGGCTTCCGCTCACGCGTTCAATGGTCTGGCTGATCATAAACCAGCCGCTAAGCAGCGCCGCATACGGCACAAACGGGTGCAGCACAAAGGAGCGCAGCCATTTGCCGGCAAGCAGCGCCCTGACGGCTCTTGTCCCGCCGCACCCGGGGCAGTACGCTCCGGTCAGCGCATGAAACGGGCAGGGCAGCAAAAATTTCCAGACCGGAATTCCTGTTACTCTGACAAACAAAAACAGCGCCGCGAAAATTCCCGCCGCGCACCAGCCCATAATATAAAAATCCCGGTCTACCCGTCTATCCGTCTGAAACATTCCGATCTCCATTCCTATCTTACTCCCTGCTATTATAACCGCCGCATTTTCGGTTGTAAAGCACGCGCACGTTTCTGGATTCCAAATCTCTTTAACTGCCAGTAGCATATCACGGTCTTCCATGCTATAATGAACTCTGGCGAGTTCATATTAGAAGTTCCTGCGGAACTTCGGATGCGCAAAAATCTGCGCAGATACAGGGAAATAATGTTCGCGAAAGCAATGAGCAGTGCCATCCATGAATGTTACAAAATCCGGCTGCTTGCAGACAATATTTTGTAACATTCATGGATGATAGGGCGAATGCCCGTGAGTTTGAAAATGCCTTGCATTTTCAAACCCACAGGCACTGCGTAACTATAGGAATATAATGTTCGCGAAAGCAAAACTTTCACCAGAACATACACAAATATCACATCCACAGGAGTCTACACATGTCAAGATCATCCAGCGAATTAAAACGTATTTCACGCGACATTTTAAATAACCGTTATTCCGTACCGATGGCAGCATTTCTGACTGCCTCCTTAATTCCGACGCTCATCGAGATTCCGTTCTCCATGACGCTCGGCGATTATCCCGGCACTCCGCAGCTTATCATCAGCACGATTGCAGATATTTTAATTCTTCTGATCGCCCAGATGCTAGAGACCGGCGTTATGCTGGTTCATATGAATATGACGCGCGGTCAGACATACCGCATCCGTGATGTTTTTACACCGTTTCGCAATGGCGCAGAGCGCTTCTTTCTCGCTGCCGTTCTCTTCGATGTATTTCTGGTGATCGCAGGTATTCCTGCCATTGCCGGTGTTCTTTATTTTTATAAAACCGGTGTCTCCGGTCTCTCCGGTGCCCTGCTTGCTGCCGGAAGCATCCTCGGTCTGATTTTTACTTTCTGTGTGTTGCTTACCTACCGCATGGTTTTCTTCTTTCTTTTAGACCATCCGCATTTAAGCGTGCGGGATGCTTTTCGCACCTGCCGTAAATTTATGCGCGGACGACGCAGGAAGCTGCTTTACATTTTATTCAGCTTTCTCGGCTGGGGCGCGCTTGCCATCTGCTCTTTTGGCATTGCGGCTCTCTGGATCAGTCCTTATATGACGCAGACGCTGCTCACTTTCTATCTCGACGGTACCGGCGAACTGGACCAGATTCCCGTCCGTGATTACGATCAGGAGGCAAGACGTTTCACCGGATCTATTTTTTGATATCTTATGGCAAATCAGAAGTTCTGATTTGCCATTTGTATATACGCAACTACCAATCATTTTACATCAGGAGGAGTTTACTATGAACGAAAAAGACGGAGCAATCCGCGACGCCAGCGTACTTGGCGTACCAAAAATGCTGATTCTTGGCCTGCAGCATATGTTTGCCATGTTCGGCGCAACCATTCTTGTACCAATTCTTGTCAACAGCTACTTCGGCGAAGATGTTCTACATGTACAGGTTACATTGATCTGTGCCGGTATCGGAACTTTATTTTTCCATCTATGTTCCAAATTCAAGGTTCCGGCGTTTCTCGGTTCTTCCTTTGCCTTCCTCGGCGGTTTTGCCACGATTGCAAACATGGATTCCGGTGTATTCGCCGACATGTCCAACGCTGACAAACTTTCCTATGCCTGCGGTGGAATTGTTGTCGCGGGTCTTTTATATCTGATTCTCGCGCTGATTATCAAGCTTGTCGGTGTCAAGAAGGTCATGCGTTTTCTTCCGCCGGTCGTAACCGGTCCGATCATCATCTGCATCGGACTGAGCCTTGCCGGTTCTGCCATCAACAACGCTTCCACCAACTGGCTTCTCGCCCTCATCGCTCTGGTTACGATCATTATTTTCAATATCTGGGGCAGGGGAATGTTTAAGATCATCCCGATTCTGATGGGCATCATTATTTCTTATATTGCCGCATTGATCTTCAACGCCATGGGCATGACAAACGCAGACGGCTCCGCCATTCTTTCTTTTACCGACATCGCAAACGCTTCCTGGGTCGGCGTACCGGCATTTTCCCTCTGCAAATTCAATCTGTCCGCCATTTTGGTCATGGCTCCGATCGCACTCGCAACCATGATGGAACACATTGGCGATATTTCTGCCATCTCCGCGACGGTTGATCAGAATTTTATCGAAGATCCAGGACTTCACCGCACCCTGATCGGTGACGGACTCGCCACTTCCCTGTCCGCTCTCGTCGGAGGTCCCGCAAACACCACCTACGGCGAAAATACCGGCGTGCTCGAGCTGAGCAAGGTATACGATCCAAAGGTCATCCGCATCGCAGCCTGCTACGCCATCATCTTAAGCTTTATTCCGAAGATGGCTGCTGTGATCGGTTCCATGCCGTCCGCTATCATCGGCGGTGTCAGCTTCATGCTCTACGGTATGATCTCCGCCATCGGCGTCCGCAATGTTGTGGAAAATCATGTGGATTTTACGCAGTCACGCAATCTGATCATCGCAGGCGTGATCTTCGTGTGCGGTCTTGGTTTCTCCGACGGTCTTACCTTTACGATCGCCGGAACCTCCGTCACACTCACCGCGCTGGCAGTCGCAGCGATCGCAGGTATTTTCTTAAATGCCATCCTGCCGGGCAACGACTATCACTTCGGAAAAGACATCACAGGTGACGCGAACCGCGGTATTGACATGAAGCCGAATCTTCACGAAGATACCAGCTACACGGATACAGAGGAATAAAAATGCCGCAGAAAGTGGATGCGGCAGGGATCGAAGCCGGATCATAAAAACGTTTTCTAACGTTTCAGGATGCAACCGGCGGCGGTCATTCTGATCGCATAATCCGGTATTTCTAATCCGCACCGCGTTTGACATCCACGATGATCCGTGTCTTTCCAAGTTTTGAGCACTCCGCGAAATGTGTCCGCACTCCGCAGACAATTTAAGGACTTTCGTGTGTGCCCCTTGTCGACACCGCTGAACAAAACATAACCGCGCGAAGCCGATGTCTGAGTTGGCATCTGCCCTATTTTCAATAGCAGATGCCAGCGAGTTTCGGTTCGCGCGGTTTTATATTGTCTGTGAAGCGGTGCCGCTAGGGGCACCAGGAAGTCCGCTCATTGTCTGCGGCGTGACGAACACATCCCGCGGATTGTCAAAACGTGGCCAAGACACAGAATCCGATGTCAAACGCGCTGCGGAAGAAATACAAGGATTTTGCTCCAAAGAATGGACCGTCTCCGGTTGCACTCTGAAACGTTGTAAACCTTTTTACATGATGCCCGCGATCCCCACCGCTTCCGCTTTCCGCGGTATTTATCAGATGTAGTGCAGATGAATCTCTCCGAAGTTCGCGGAGCCATTCAGATACAGCACCGTGCTGCTCGTTCCGATGCTGCTGCCGGTTTCACGGATGGCGCCGAACGAACGGTCCAGATTATTCTGAATCTTCCATTCTTTCGGGATGTAAAGGTTAGTCTCCCCGAAATTATTCTCCACGCTCACATTTGCAGAGCCTTCCTGCACGATCGCATTGTCGAAGTACACCGAAAGCGATCCGAAATTATTTTCGATGGCGGCGCGTCTGAAGTTGTCGGAGTTGATGTAGCGGATTGCGGAACCGAAGCTGTTCTCGCACCGGATCTCTTCGCCGGTATACTGTTCACTGCTGGATGTTCCCACATTGCCGGTCACCGTCTTCCATTTCCGCTTTTTCCCGCCAAAGATCAATGACAGACCGATGCTCCCAAGGAATGCCGCGCCGAGCACCGTCCACGGCGTGAGTGCTGTAATTCCAAGCGGCTTATCATAGATGATACAGATAAACGCAATCGAGAACAGAATCTCCCAGAAATTCACATTGCGGATTCCCTCGACAAAAAGCCAGAGGAAAAATACGGTCAGAATAATGCTGAACACGCCGATATCCGGCAGAATTCCAAACTTGCTTATAACGACATACACTGCTGCGAGGATAAAAAAGATTCCCCAGAATACTTTGCTACTTTTCATGATGCAACCTCTTTTCTTCTAATTTTTGAGTCAACGGTTTATAGTAATACCGCGATACATAGACCTTCTTGTGCGTGTTTAAAAACGCCACCACACTTGACGCCGTCAGATTGCGGTCAATAGAGTAAATCTGATCCGTGTTTAAGATCGTGGATTTGGATACTCTCATAAAAACGCCCGGAAGCATATCTTCCAGCTCGTATAGTTTGTACCGGGTCTGATACATCTCATCCCGGGTGTGTGCGCTGATCCCGTTCTCGTCTGTCTCGAAAAACAGGATCTTGGACAATGTCACATAGTATTCCGTGTTCCCTTTATAAAGCAGGATCTTCTCGGAAGCGTTGGTGACATCCCGCACGGCGCGCTGCACGGCAGCGACCTGTTTCGTCAGACCGCGGCAGCGGATAATCACTTCATCCTCCGCGGCGCTCTCGTCAATCTCAATTTTTATTTTCATCTCTGTAACTCCTTTGATGGTTCCAGTATAAAAAAAGAACCTCCCGGTGTAAACAGTTTTACACCAAGAGGTTATTTTCTCCGGGTAAGTGGTAACACTTTCCCGTTCCTGTCACATTAAAGTGTCTTTAACTTCTCTACGCCCGCATCCAGATAAGCGTTCTCCATCGTTGCAAACGCTCCCTTGTCTGCCTGCTCCGCAAACGCCGGATCAAGCGGAAGCTTTCCGAATACCGGGATCCCGAGCTCTTTTGCGACATCGTCGATATGACTCTCGCCAAACAGCTTAATCTCTTTTCCGCAGTCCGGACACTTCAGGTAGCTGAAATTCTCCACCAGACCGAGCACCGGCACATGCATCATCTCCGCCATGTTGTACGCCTTTTTCACAATCATCTGCACGAGTTCCTGCGGGGACGTCACAATCACGATTCCGTCTACCGGAAGCGACTGGAACACCGTAAGCGGTACATCGCCGGTTCCAGGCGGCATATCCACGAACAGATAGTCCACGTCTCCCCAGACTGTCTCGTTCCAGAACTGTTTTACCACGCCGGCAATCACCGGACCTCTCCAGATGACAGGTGCCTCCTCGTCATCCAACAGCAGGTTGATCGACATGATCTTGATGCCGTTCTCCGTCTCCATCGGAACCATTCCGTCGTCCGTTCCGTATACCTGTCCATGAATTCCGAACATCTTAGGAATCGACGGACCGGTAATATCCGCGTCCATGATGCCTACCTTGTATCCGGCGCGGTTCATCGCTGCAGCGAGTGATGCTGTGACAAATGATTTGCCGACGCCGCCTTTTCCGCTGACAACACCGATCACTTTCTTAACGTTGGATGCCGCATTCATCGGCTCCTTGGCAATTCCGCCGCCTGCTTTATTCTTCGCGTTGCTCGGACATCCCTCGCAGCTCTCCTTTGAGCAGCTGGACGCTCCGCTGCAATTACTGTTCTCTGGCATATTCTTTCCTCCTTAAATCGCTTACATCTTCTCTATCAGGCTTCTTTTTTCTCTCTGGCACGCTTTTCCTTTTCTGCAAAAATCGCCACCAGCGACTCCGTGTAAGGCGCTCTCGCCACACCGTATTCGGTAACGATGCCTGCAATCAGCTCATGATCCGTCACATCAAATGCCGGGTTGAAGACCTTGACGCCCTCCGGTGCCATGCGCTCCTTGTACCACATTTCCGTGACTTCCTCCGCCGGACGCTGCTCGATCGTAATCCCGGCTCCGGTCGGCGTATTTAAGTCGATCGTTGACGTCGGCGCGCAGATATACACCGGCACACCGTAATATTTTGCCACAGCCGCCACTACGGACGTACCGATCTTATTCGCCGCATCTCCGTTCGCAGCCACACGGTCACACCCGACAAATACCGCATTGACCCAGCCGTTCTTCATGACTGTCGCCGACATATTGTCACAGATCAGTGTGACATCCACACCGGAAGACTGAAGTTCAAATGCTGTCAGTCTGGCGCCCTGCAATAGAGGTCTGGTCTCATCTGCAAATACATGAAAATGATAGCCTCGTTCCTCTCCCAGATAGATCGGCGCCGTCGCGGTGCCATATTTACTCGTGGCGAGCTGTCCTGCATTGCAGTGCGTCAGAATGCCATCCCCCGGCTTTACCAGAGTCAGACCATGCTCTCCGATCATCCGGCACACCCAGATATCTTCCTCCTGGATCGCCACAGACTCCCGGTGCAGTGCCTCCTTGATCTGCGCTACAGTCTCCCCACTGTGTGCCTCCACAACACGCTGCATCCGGTTTAACGCCCAGCTTAAGTTCACGGCTGTCGGGCGCGAAGAATCCAGATACTCCTTCTGCCGTACAAACTCACGGTAAAATATATCGTAATCCTCCGTATCCATCCGTTTTGCCAGCACATAGATCCCATATGCCGCCGCCACTCCGATCGCCGGTGCTCCGCGCACCTGAAGCAGATAGATCGCGTTCCAGATTTCCTGCGCCGTGTGAAGCGAAATGATCTCTATTTTTCCCGGCAGCTTCGTCTGGTCGATGATCACCACTGCATTGTTCTCATCATCCAGCCGCACGGTGTCATAATCCATAATATTCCTGCTCTGCTGTTCTCCCACACTTTCACCCCTTTATTCTTATTCATCACAGACTATTATACTCTCTTTTGTCGATGTTTCCAAGAATACGCCCGCCTTCTCGTGTTCTTTTTTGCGGACAAAAAAGGAATTGCCGCAATAAGCATAGATCGTTTGGGTGATAAGTAATAATATGAGAAGACCACACCGTGGGATTTCAGATGGAAATACAAATGGAAATTCGTTGGAGAAAAATGTGTGCATTTCTTTCTGCTGAATGTTTGCATCGGATTCCGTGTCTCTTCCACGTTTGGAAAATCCGACGGGTGCATGTCCGACACACCGGAGACAATGGGCGGACTTTCTGGTGTCCCTAATGGCACCTCTTCACAGACAGTATAAAACCGCGCGAACCGAAACTCGCCGGCATCTGCTATTGAAAATAAGGCAGATGCCGACTCAGACATCGGCTTCGCGCGGTTATGTTTTGCTCAGAGGTGTCATAAGGGACACACACAAAAGTCCTACAAATTGTCTTCCGGGATGCGGACATGACCCGCGGAGTACTCCAAACTTGGAAAGACACGGATCATCAAAGATGCAAACATTCGGCTGGTTAGAAATCCACATTTTTTGAACCGAATTTCCAGCTGCATTTCCACATGAAATCCCCAAGTGTATTTCTTCTCGTAATATTACTTATTGTTCCTAGTAGCGGAGTGCTTTTTTCAGTGCCATGGAAACCGCTGTTCCGATAACGAAACATACGATCGCCTCGACAACGCCGTTCACGCCGACAAATGCTGCGATAAACGGGATCACTTTCGTCATGCCGAACTGCTCACGCATTGTTCCTGCGAACAGAGTTACCAGTGTTCCCATGAAAAATGTGGTGTTCAGCAGCGGACAGCAAAGGCTGGCAAGCGTTACCGAACCTGCGGAAGGTATTTTCGTCTTCTTCAGTCCCTTGTAGATCAGTCCGGTCAGCCATCCGTCCAGAATACGTGTCGGCACACATACCAGAAATGTGAATACCGGGTTTACGCCCAGAAGGAGCGTACCAAACGCGCTCATTCCAAAACACTGGATAAAACTCGTGATACCGAACACACCGCCTAAGATTGCTCCTGCCGCCGGTCCCAATGTTACAGCTCCTACCGCAACTGGTATGACAATCAGGGTAATCTCAAGACCTGCTGTCTTTATGTAACCAATCGGGGTAAAAGCCATGAGTAAGATGATGGCAACCAAAAGCGCCATCTCCACGAGATACTTCGTAGAAAATTTCGACTTCGTCATAGTCTTTTCCTCTTTTCTGTATACTTTGTTTATGGTTCCTGTCTGCCAGGAACTTTTTGCATCTTTTGCAGTATATCACTATGTGAAATATTTATCAAGCGGTTGGCGCCACAAGACCACATTTTTTCCGCCAGGTTCCCGCCAGATATCTTCCCACAAAACAGAGTACACGGAACACCCAGTCAATTACCATGGCAGCCCACACCCCGACTGCCATCCATCCCATGTGAACACCAAACACATAACTGAAGCCGATACGGAAGGTAATCATGGAAAAAATCGACACGACCATCGTGTATTTTACATCGTTGCAGGCGCGGAGCATATTCGGCAGCACAAACGACGCCGGCCACAGGAAGATCGCCATTCCATCATGAATCATGACCAGAATGTAGGACAGGCGCGTCGTCTCCTCTCCCAGTCCATAGATCTGTAAAATCCACGGCAGCAGAAGTAAAATGATGCTGTTGATGACCGCCGTATAAAAATAGGTCTCTCCCAGCAGCTTTTTGGTGTAATAGCGCACCTGTCCTTCTTCTCCGGCTCCCACACAGCGTCCGATCACAGTAATCATCGCAAGGCTCATCGCCTGTCCCACAATACATCCCATGGAATCCAGACTGTTCGCCACCCCGTTCGCCGCGATCTGGCTGGTGCCGAACGCAGCTATGATGCTGACCACAAGCACACGTCCCAGCTGGAAGATACCGTTTTCAATTCCGCTCGGGATGCCGATAAAAAGAATCCGCTTCACAATCGTTGCGTCCACTTTAAATTTTCCTCTGGTGAGAAAGACCAGATTGTCCGGATTATGCAAAAGCGTAAAAAGCACCACTCCTGCCACACCGCGGGAAACCAACGACGGAATGGCGACTCCCGCTACTCCCAGTTTCAGCACATACACGCCGATTGCATTTCCCACAACGTTGATGACATTCATCAGCAGCGATATTTTCAATGTGATCTGCGCATTCCCCATCGAACGGTACAGCGCCGCACACGAGTCATACACTGCGAGAAGCGGAAATGAGAACACGGAGATAATGAGATAGATGATCGCATTCTGCATAACATCCGCCTCAATCTGTCCGAAGAATAATCCGAGGATCTGCCTGTGAAAAAGAAGTACCAGTACACTGATACCGATCGTGATCGCCGCCTCTGTAAACACAAGCTGTCTGGCAGACCGACAGGCTTCCTCTCTCCTTCCCGCACCGATACACTGTGACGTTACCACCGCACCGCCGGTCGCAAGCGCCGCCAGCACACTGATGATTAAGTTGTTAAACATGTCTACCAGCGACACGCCGGAAACTGCCGCTTCTCCCGCAGAAGAAATCATCATCGTATCTGCCATTCCCACGGTGATGGCAAGCGTCTGTTCTAAGATCAGCGGAATAATCAGTTTCCGCAAATCTTTTTTACTGAATAATCGATTTTCTGTTACTGTCTGTCTCACGTTCTTTCACTCCTTCGGAATGACAATAATACGCAAAACGGCAACTGTCAAGCTCGTGAAATAAAAACATAAAAACTCCCGCATGACAGACGCCACATCTGCCACGCGGGAGTTCTTTTCACCTATGTACTTTTCTTTGCTTATTTGCCAAGTTCTGCCTTTAACGCAGTGGTCAGTGCCGGAACGATCTTGTTGAGATCTCCTACCAGACCATAATCTGCAACGTCGAAGATCGGCGCATCCTCATCCTTGTTGATAGCAACGATGAGATCAGAATCCTCCATACCTGCAACGTGCTGGATAGCTCCTGAAATACCGATTGCGAAGTAGATCTGCGGACGTACTGTCTTACCTGTCTGTCCTACCTGTAAATCTACCGGCAGCCAGCCGTTCTCCACTACGGCACGGGAGCAGCTTACGGTACCGCCAAGTACCTCTGCCAGATCCTCGAGAAGCTTGAAGTTCTCCTTGGAACCAACACCACGTCCACCGGATACCAGGATCTTTGCATCCATGATGTTCGCTGTATTCTTAACAGCCTTTACAATGTTTAAGATCTCTACATATCTGTCATTCGGGGTGAATCCCGGATTGTACTCTACCACATTTGCCTTAGCGCCTGCGATCGGAGCGATCTTCTGCATAACACCCGGACGTACAGTAGCCATCTGCGGACGGTTGTACGGGCACGCGATCGTTGCGATCGTGTTACCACCAAATGCAGGACGTGTCATAAGAAGCTGATTGTGCTGCTGCTCCTGTCCAGCTGCTGCGTTCAGCGGGAAATCGCCGATCTCAAGCATCGTACAGTCAGCAGTAAGACCTGTCTTCACACGAGCGGAAACAGTAGGTCCGAGGTCACGGCCGATTGCAGTTGCGCCAACCAGCATGATCTCCGGCTTGTACTCATTGATCACAGATGCCAGTGCATGTGCGTACGGCTCTGTTCTGTAGTCTTTTAACTGCGGATCGTCTACCACGATGACTCTGTCAGCGCCGTACTCAGCAAGCTGATCTGCCAGCTCCTTAACGCCGGAGCCAATCAATACTGCAGTTACTTCTGTGTTTAAATCCTTTGCCAGCTCTTTTCCTTTTCCAAGTAACTCGAAAGCAACGCCGTCTAATACGTTGTCAACCTGCTGTGCAAAGACAAATACTCCTTTATATTCTTCTAAACCCATTTTATTCACCACTTTTCCTTATATTTGTTAGATAATGTGCTTCTCTTTGAACTTGCCGATCAGGTATGCTACGGACTCATCCGGATCAAGGACAACCTTCTCGCCTGCGCCCTTACGTACCTTGTCAGATGCCTTTGCGATCTTTGTCGGTGATCCCTTTAATCCAAGATCAGAATCATCTACATCCTTAAGATCTGCTCTTCCCCATACGGTAACTTCCTTATCGTATGCGTCGAAGATTCCGCCCGGAGTCATGTAACGCGGCTGATTCAGTTCGGAAAGTGCTGTGATCAGGCACGGCATCTTTGCCTTTAACTCATGGTATCTGTCCTCGTACTGACGCTGAACAACGACATATTCTCCATCGATCTTGATGTCCTGTGCGTAGGAAATAACCGGAAGTCCCAGATGCTCTGCGATCTGCGGTCCTACCTGAGCGGTATCACCATCGATCGCCTGACGTCCGGTGATGATCAGATCGTAATCCAGATTGCGGAGTGCGCCTGCGATTGTGGTGGAGGTAGCCCATGTATCAGCTCCGCCTAACACACGATCTGTTACAAGGATTCCTTTGTCTGCGCCCATTGCCATTGCCTCACGAAGCACCTCGTCTGCCTTCGGAAGACCCATGGTAAGAACGGTTACTTCTGCGCCGTACTGCTCTTTTAATCTAAGTGCTGCCTCAAGACCTGCTTTGTCATCCGGGTTCATGATGGTAAGCATTGCAGCTCTGTCTAATGTACCGTCCGGGTTGAACTTAACGCCGCCCTTGGTATCTGGTACCTGTTTAATACATACTACGATATTCATGTATTTTTCACTCCTTATATTTTTATATTATGCCACGGATTACGACTATTTCAGTAATGCACCAGAGATAACCATTCTCTGAACCTCACTGGTTCCCTCGTAGATCTCTGTGATCTTTGCGTCACGCATCATACGCTCTACATCGTACTCTCTGATGTAACCGTATCCACCAAACAGCTGGACAACCTCTGTGGTAACAGCCATAGCAGTCTCTGCTGCGAACAGTTTTGCCTTTGCAGCCTCTACAGAATATACCTTCTGTGTTGCCTTTGCCATAGCAGCTTTGTATACAAGAAGCTGTGCAGCCTCAATTCTTGCAGCCATGTCAGCCAGCTTGAACTGTGTATTCTGCTGCTGGGCAATCGTACGGCCGAACTGTTTTCTCTCCTTGGTGTATGCGATTGCGCGGTCTAATGCGCCCTCTGCGATACCAAGTGCCTGAGCAGCAATACCGATACGTCCGCCATCCAGTGTGTGCATAGCGATCGGGAATCCCTTGCCCTCTACGCCAAGCAGGTTCTCCTTCGGGATTCTGCAATCCTCGAAGATCAGCTCGTATGTAGATGATCCGCGGATACCCATCTTCTTCTCCTTGGTTCCGAAGGAGAAGCCCGGAGCTCCCTTATCTACGATAAATGCAGAGAAGTTCTTCTTCTTTCTGCCTCTCTTATCCTCTGTTACGCTTGTGATTGCGATTACGATATAAACATCTGCAACCTTACCATTTGTGATGAAGCACTTGGAGCCGTTTAATACCCACTCGTCTCCGTCTAATACAGCCTTGGTCTGTGCGCCCTGCGCATCGGTTCCTGCACCCGGCTCAGTCAGTGCGAATGCACCGAGCTTCTCGCCTGTTGCAAGCGGCTTAACGTATTTCTGCTTCTGATCCTCTGTACCGTAGGTCATAATCGGATCAATGCAGAGAGAAGTATGTGCAGAAACAATAACACCTGTTGTAGCGCATACCTTGGACAGCTCCTCTACGCACATTACATAGGTGAGCGGGTCACAGCCCTGTCCGCCGTACTCCTTCGGTACCGGGATGCCCATGAAGCCGAGCTTCTGCATCTTCTTCACGTTCTCAACCGGGAATTCCTCTGTCTCATCTACTTCCTGAGCGAGAGGCTTTACCTCGTTCTCAGCGAACTCTCTGAACAGGGAGCGCGCCATTTCATGTTTCTTGTCTAAAGTGAAATCCATGATATCATTTCCTCCATTATTACCTTATATTTTACTGAGCATCAACCGGGGTCTTTGTACGGTCAGCATTGTATACATAGAATCCCTTGCCGCTCTTTGCGCCAAGATTGCCGCCGCGAACCATCTTGCGGATTAACGGGCATGCGCGGTACTTGCTGTCGCCTGTCTCTTTGTAGAGAACATCCATGATTGCAAGGCAGATATCCAGACCAATAAAATCACCTAACTCAAGCGGTCCCATCGGATGATTTGCGCCGAGTTTCATTGCTGCATCGATACCTGCGATATCAGATACACCTTCCATCTTAATGAAAGCTGCCTCATTGATCATCGGGATTAAAATACGGTTTACAACGAAGCCTGCTGCCTCATTTACCTGTACCGGAGTCTTGCCGATCTCTACGGAAATCTTCTTGATCGCCTCAACGGTCTCTTCCGGTGTATTCACACCTGCGATAACCTCGATTAACTTCATACGGTCTGCCGGGTTGAAGAAATGCATACCTACCATTGGACGGGTCAGTCCGTTGCCGATCTCTGTGATGGAAAGGCTGGATGTGTTGGATGCAAAAATGCACTCTGGCTTTGCAATCTTATCCAGCTCCTGGAATGTAGTCTTCTTAACGCCCATATCCTCGAAAGCCGCCTCTACGATGAGGTCACAATCCTTGCAAAGGTCTTCCTTTAAACCTGGGGTAATCTTTGCGAGAATGCCGTCTACTGCTTCCTGTGTCATTTTTCCTTTCTCGACAAGTCTTGCATAGCCTTTCTTGATCTTCTCTTTTCCGCCGTCAGCCCACTCCTGCTTGATGTCGCAGAGTGCTACTTCATATCCGTCTACCTGGGCAAATGCTTTTGCAATACCCTGTCCCATTGTTCCTGCACCAATAACTCCAACTTTCATGTCTGTACCTCCTGAAATATCATATATATATTCTAATAACTGATTCTATGCCTTTTAATAAAATAGGAACAAAGATTCCTATTACGCAAAGCAAGAACTTCTCCGGTGCCGCCCACAGGCTGGCGCCGGTTCAGAAGTTCTCATAACTGCATTAGTCTCTCTCAACGATGGTAGAGCATCCCATACCACCACCGATGCACAGAGTAGCAAGACCTCTCTTTGCGTCTCTCTTCTGCATCTCATGTAATAAGGTAACAAGGATACGGCATCCGGAAGCTCCTACCGGGTGACCAAGTGCGATTGCACCGCCGTTTACGTTTACCTTGGACATATCAAACTTCAGATCTCTTGCAACTGCAACAGACTGTGCTGCGAATGCCTCGTTTGCCTCGATCAGATCCATATCATCGATGGTAAGTCCTGTTCTCTCAAGTACCTTTCTGGTAGATGCAACAGGTCCGACACCCATGATCTCAGGCTCTACTCCGCCGAGTGCTCCGGCTACCCATGTTGCCATCGGCTTAACGCCAAGCTCTTTTGCCTTCTCCTCGCTCATAACAACGATTGCAGCTGCACCATCGTTAATACCGGAAGCGTTACCTGCGGTTACCAGTCCGCCCTCTTTGCCGGAGCAACATTTTAACTTGGACAGTGACTCAGCTGTTGTGCCAGGACGCGGTCCCTCATCTTTTGCGAACATAACGGTCTCTTTCTTAACCTTAACCGGAACCGGAACGATCTCGTCATCGAACTTGCCCTCAGCGATTGCCTTCTCGCACTTCTGCTGGCTGTTTGCGGAGAACTCATCGAGTTCTTCTCTTGTAAGACCATACTTCTCACATACGTTCTCAGCTGTGATCATCATGTGATAGTGGTTGAATGCATCGGTGAGTGCATCGTTTACCATGGTATCAATGATGGTCGCATTGTTCATACGATATCCAAAACGAGCCTTCGTCATGGCATAAGGAGCCATGGACATGTTCTCCATACCACCTGCAACAACGATATCTGCCTGACCAGCCAGAATCATAGTAGCTGCTTCATTGACACATTTCAGTCCGGAACCACATACAACGTTCAGAGTAACTGCCGGTACTTCGATCGGAAGTCCTGCCTTGATGGAAGCCTGACGTGCAACGTTCTGTCCCTGTGCTGCCTGGATAACACATCCCATCAATACTTCATCTACCTGCTCCGGCTTTACGCCAGCTCTGTTCAATGCCTCTTTGATTACGATTGATCCCAGCTCCGCTGCCGGAGTATTGCTCAGTGCTCCACCCATCTTGCCGATAGCGGTACGGCATGCGCCTGCTAAAACTACTTTCTTTGCCATTTTGAATTCTCCTTTCAGTTTTACACACAAAACCCCGTATGTACGGGGAATTTGTTCCTCTTTAAAAAATAATTTTGCCGAAAAACGCTGTTAATTTTTTAACAATCTTTTTGCTAAAAAAAATAAATTCAACTTTGCAGTTAAAATTTATGTTTCTCCCTCTTTTTTTCACAAGGTGCATTTTAAATAATCGGCGTTTTTACTAGCTTTTTAATACTTTTTCATGCTACCATATTTCACTCTTAAATGCAATAACTTTCTTCTTTTTTCATCTTTCTAATGTTTTCTTTACGCTCCTTTTTCCCCCTCTATACGTCTGTTTTACAGTCTTTTTTTTGTTAAAAATTTATCATGCAAATTTTATTTTCCAAACAAAAGCAAAGCGATTCTTGTGTACTTTTCACAAAAATCGCCCTGCTGCCATTCTGCGGTTTTCCGCACTTTTTTCACTTCTAATAGAATACATGGTTTCCAATTACGGTTCCCTGTATGATGCCGTTATTCTGTCTGAAATACAGGCAGCCCACCGTAATATTGCCGTTTAGCACATCCTGTGCCGCCTGAAGGCAGCTTCCGTCCACACCCGCTTCCAGACGATACGCCAGTCTGCCGCTCGCCACCGGCGAGAACTGACCGCTCTGGTAAATCACACCCGAGACAGAGTTCGGAAAATACGAACTCTTCACACGGTTTATCACAACGCTTCCGACCGCAAGCTTCCCGTCGTAGGATTCTCCGCCCGCCTCGCACTGGATGATTGCTCCAAGCAGGTACTGGTCACTGTCCGTCGGCACATAGACCACGGTGGAGGTATCCTCCTTCTCCTGCTCCTTAATCGCCGCCAGACGCGCAGCGTCCTCCTTCGCCTTCTGGATCTCCAGCTGCTTCTCGTACTCGACCATCTGGTTGATCTTATCCTCCAGGTCCGCGACGTTGGACTGCGCATCCGCCAGATCTTCCTGTGTCTGCGCCAGATTCGCCTTGGTGGTGTTGATGAGACTGCTGACGTTCGCCTGCTTTTTCTTCATGTCATCCTGCATCGCCACCAGCTCGGTCATATCACTCTCCAGATCTTCCTTCTGGGCGGCTATCTGCTCCTGCAGATCCTGGTATTCCACAAGCTTTTTTCTGTCGTAGGCGTTGATGTCGGTAATATATTCCGTGCGGTTCAGGAAGTCGGAAAAAGATTCCGCCTCCGCAAGCATCTGCCATACCGGCGTGCTTCCGTTCTCATACATGAACTGAATCCGCAGCTTCATATCCTCATACTGTTTCGCAGACTGTGCCTCCGCCGCAGCCAGATCCTCCTTCGCCTGGTCAATCTCCCCCTGTTTGTCCGAAATCTGCCCCTCCAGATCATTGATCTGTGCGACAATATCGGAAAGCTGACCGTTTAACCCGCTAAGATCCGACTCCAGTGCATCCTTTTTGCCGGAGATGTCATTGACGGTATCCTCGGCATCCTTTTTCTGATCTTTCAGATCCTCAATCTGATTCTTCGCATCATTTATGTTGTCCTGTGTCGTCTCGGCATAAGATGTATTTGCCAGAAGCAGGCACATTACCAGCGCTGCTCCCGCCACGCGTCTCCACGGAATCTGTATCATAAGTACCTCTTTCTCCGGAAAAGTAGGATTTTCTTTCAAAAACCCCGGTTCTAAGAGTATCATATCAGATTGTATTTCAGCTTTCAATATGCTATCATAGAGGGAAGATAAAGAGGATTTTGGTATGACAATACCGGAAGAGGGGGAGATAAGCATGCAATTTGTCAAAACTGCTGATCTAAAGCCCGGTATGCGCCTTGCAAAGCCAATCTACAACAGGATGGGGGTTCTGTTATACGAACGGGATACAAGGCTCACGATCCAGGGTATTAACAGTATTGAGAATTTTGGTCTGATCGGCATTTTTATTCTGGAGCCGGCTGAACCGCTGCCGCCGCTTTCGCGGGAAGATCTGGAGTTTGAACAGTTCCAGACCATCTACATGTTCAAGTTAAAGGACAACATGGACAAGCTTGTCGACAATCTTGTCCCGTCCACACTGCTCTCGCTGGTCGATGATATCCAGCGGCATTACGGCAGTCTTGACCACAAGCTGAATTTTACGCAGACACTCCGCAGTTCCGCGGACTTTGTATACAAACACTCGATCAGTGTCGGTATCCTATCCGCAATGATCTCCAATGAGATGCAGCTCCCGGCAGAAGATATCCGGGCGCTGATCACGGCTTCCCTGCTGTATGATTTCGGTTATCTGTATGTTCCGCAGGCCATCCTCGACAAGGGCGACGACCTCTCGGACAGCGACCAGAATTTTATCCAGATGAATCTGGAACGCGGTTATGAATCAATCCGCCCGCGCTATGAGGAGTGCAATCTTCCGAAGATTTCCTTAGAGATTATCCAGCAGTTCATCTTCCAGAAGAGTCAGACCTTAAAGATCAAGGATCCTTCCCCGGAGACACGTCTGCTCTGTGATATTTTAAAGGTGGCAGATCAGTTTGACCGGCTTACCGCCATGAATATTAACAATCCGCCGGTCTCGGAGGTTGCCGCGATGTCTTTTTTGCGCAGACACAGCCGGACCTACAATCCGCGCGTCGTTGCCGCACTGGCGGAATGCATCCACATTCTCCCGACCGGCGCGTGCGTTGATCTCTCCGACGGTGAGAAGGCGCTCGTCCTCGTGGAAAATGCCGCGGATTTTACCCGCCCGATGATCTTAAAGTTCTCCAACAATATGATCTACGATCTGAGTGATCCGGTCATCGGAGATTCCCTGCGTGTGACGGACATCATGAAAACCATGGACAACCGGATTGCGATCGACGAGGAGGCGCTCGAGCATTTTGTCGCAGACCAGTACATCCGTGAGACGGCTGACCGTTTCCGGCAGAAAAAGCTTGCCATCGCACAGCGCAAGCAGAAAGCTGCCCAGAAGAAGAGCATGGATGATCTTTTGGACAATGCCAGAGTGCTTACACCTCCGCCCATCGCACCAGTGCCGGAAGAGGACGCTTCCCCGATCAGGAAAGCTCCCCGCAAGCGCATGAAACTGGTTTAATATTTTATGTGAAGGGTGGGAACGGCGTATCGTTCCGGATGCAGCCCGGTGTGAAGCATTCTAACCGCCAAATCCGGCATTTCTAGCCGCATCGTGTTTGACATTCTCGATGATCCGTGTCTTTCCAAGTTTTGAGCACTCCACGAGGTGTGTCCGCAGGTTGCAGACAATTTTAGGACTTTCGTGTGTGTCCCTTACTGTCATCGCTGAACAAAACATAACCGCGCGAAGCCGATGTCTGAGCAGGTATCTGCCGTGTCTTCAATAGCAGATGCCTGCGAGTTTCGGTTCGCGCGGTTTTATATTGTCTGTGAAGCGATGACATTAGGGACACCAGGAAGTCCGCCCATTGTCTGCAACCTGTCGGACACATCCTGTGGATTGTCAAAACGTGGCAAAGACACAGAATAAAATGTCAAACACGACGTGGAAGAAATGCTCGTATTTTGCTTCAAGGATGCTTCACACCGGGCTGCATCCGGAACTTATATCCTCCCCCCTGCATATACAGCGCGGTTATTTTGCTTCCACATAAGGATTGTTTTCCGCCATCCGGCGCGCCTGGCGCGGAGTACAGTGGTAACGCTCCTTGAACATCCGGTAAAAAAGCTTCTGATTAAAGAAGCCATGCCGCTCCATGATCTCCTGTACCGGATCGTCCGTGTGCAGCAGATCCTGATAGATATAATTGAGCCGCACCTGATTTACATAGCGCATAAACGAGCTGCCGGTGCTCTGCTTAAAGAACCGGCAGAAGTATTCCCGGTTGAGCCCCAGTTCATCCGCCGCTTCCTGCAGCGTCATTTCTTCCCTGTAGTGATGATCCACATACATACAGATCTGCTCCAGCCGCTCCATCTTCCCCGCCCTCGTCTGCGTTGCCACCATGGAGACAGGTTCCGAAAAATGTTCCACCAGACATGCCAGCAATTCCAGAATCCGCGCCGTGCTTTTTAACCGGTACGTCTCATTCTGATTCACATAAAGCACCGTCAGTTCTTTTAAATACCCGCAGATTTCATTGTAATATTCCTGCTGCCCTGGACGGAGACGCTGTCCCGCGCAGCGGATCGCAAAAGGTTCCGCCTCCGGCAGATAGCGCCGCAGAAGCTGCCTTGACACGTGGATACAGATTCCCATTGTCTGCGGCAGCGCATAGATGACTTCATGAATTCTGGCATAGTCCATCACAACCGCGTCCAACGGATTCAGTTCGTATTCCTCACCCTCCATATGCACAGTGGCATGCCCGTTTAATATGTAGAGAATCTCCATCTCCCGGTGCCAGTGAAACGGAGAGTTATGATCCATCGTAACAAACCGGATATCAAAGCCGACGTCCGGTTCGAGCGTAACATTTTCATATGTATTTTTCTGTTCTTCCATTTTTTCTCCTAAAAGTCAATATCACCCAACTTTTTGCTAATATCTTATCTATAATATTACCATATTTCCGTGTATTATAATAGCTGTCAAAGGGAAAACCTTTGATGAACAAGCAAAAATGTACCAATTCAATAAAGGAGGAAATTATTATGTTAGCAAAAATCAAAGCATTCTTCATGGAGAATATCGACGGAGTCGCAATGGGTGTTGAAGCAATGTACGGAGTTGACATTCATCCATATTACAACTAATCCCGGAGCAACGCCATGACAACAGAAAATTTTACCAAAAAAGAGCCTGTAACGGTGCGATGAGTTCTCATCCATCCGTATACAGGCTCTTTCTTATTTCATAAGAAATACCTTGACACATTAATGTACGAAAGTAGGTCCTTCCTATGAAATAAGAATCGCTCCGCGCGGATGCGCAGCTCGCGGTATGGAAAATATCGCTTTGCGAACCGCTCGCGCGCGGAGAATCTCGCAAGCGAGATTCTTTTTTTTGTTTATAAATTCTTCACTTTCGCAATATCAACCGGAGTCAGCGTATCCATCGCTGTCTCAAGGCTTCTTGCAAGTGCGTTTGCCGTATCCATCGCTGTGATACAGTACACGCCGGTCTCGATCGCATTTCGGCGGATCAAAAAGCCGTCGCGCGTCTTGTCTCCATTGCCCTGTGTCGGAGTATCGATCACAAGATCAATCTTATGACCAAGGATCAGATCCATGACATTCGGGGATTCCTGTGTAATCTTATTGACACGCAGCGCATTCACCCCATGCTCCTGCAAATATTTCGCGGTGCTTCTGGTCGCGTAAATCTTGTAGCCGAGCGCTTCAAAACGCTTTGCAACGCCAACGGCCTCCGGCTTGTCCGCATCCTTTACCGTCATAATCATCTGCTTATATTTTGGCAGTGTCACACCGGCACCAAGGAAAGCCTTATATAATGCCTCGTTGAATGTCTTTGCAATACCAAGGCACTCACCTGTGGACTTCATCTCCGGTCCAAGGGAAATCTCCGCTCCGCGCAGCTTCTCAAACGAGAATACCGGCATCTTGATGGCAATGTAATCAGCCGTCGGTGCAAGTCCCGGCTCATAGCCAAGTCCGCGGATTGTGTTTCCGATAATGACCTTCGTTGCGAGATCGACAATCGGAATACCGGTCACCTTGCTGATGTACGGCACGGTTCTTGAAGATCTCGGGTTTACCTCGATAACATAGACCTCTTCATTCATCGCGATAAACTGGATGTTGATCAGTCCGATGACATGCAGTGCCTGTGCCAGGCGCTTCGTATATTCCACGATCGTCTCTTTTACATGATCGCTGATCGTCGGTGCCGGATAGACGGAAATACTGTCTCCCGAATGGACACCGGTTCTCTCGATATGCTCCATGATACCCGGAATCAGGATGTCCGTTCCATCACACACAGCGTCGACCTCGATCTCCTTGCCCTGCAGATATTTATCAACAAGGATCGGGTGATCCTGTGCAATCCGGTTGATGATGCCGATGAATTCCTCGATCTCGTCATCGTTAAATGCAATCTTCATGCCCTGTCCGCCGAGTACATAGGACGGGCGCACAAGCACCGGATAGCCCAGACGGTTCGCCACTTCCTTCGCTTCCTCCGCGGTAAATACCGTTCCGCCTGCTGCTCTCGGAATTTTGGTCTTCTCGAGAATCTCATCGAAAAGCTCACGATCCTCCGCAGCGTCGACGTCCTCCGCCTTGGTTCCGAGGATCTTCACACCCATCTTCATCAGGCTCTCCGTCAGCTTGATCGCAGTCTGTCCACCAAACTGCACCACCGCACCGTCCGGCTTCTCAAGTTTTACGATGGCTTCCACATCCTCCGGCGTCAATGGCTCAAAGTACAGCTTATCCGCAATATCAAAGTCTGTTGATACGGTCTCCGGGTTGTTGTTGACGATGACGGTCTCCCAGCCTTCTTTTGCGAATGCCCAGGTACAATGTACAGAGCAGTAATCAAACTCAATTCCCTGTCCGATACGGATCGGTCCGGAACCAAGTACCAGCACCTTCTTGTTCGGGTGCGTCTCTTCCGCCTCATTCTCGCTGCCGAATACGGAATAGTAGTACGGTGTGGTCGCCTCGAACTCCGCCGCACAGGTATCTACCATCTTGTATGCTGCCACAATACCGTTTGCGTAGCGCATATCATGGATCTCTGTCTCGGTCTTTCCGGTCAGTTCTGCGATCACCTTATCCGGGAACTCGATTCGTTTTGCCTCTTTTAACAGTTCTACCGTAAGCGGCTCGCTCTTTAACTTCTGCTCCATCTCAACCAGGATTGCCAGCTTATCGATGAACCACTTATCAATCTTGGTGATGTCGTGAATCACATCGTAATCCATACCGCGGCGCAGTGCCTCTGCGATCACCCAGATTCTCCGGTCATCCACAACGTGAAGCTGTTTTACCAGTTCCTCTCTGGAAAGTCCGGTAAAATCATAGGACATCAGGCTGTCCACATGCTGCTCTAAGGAACGGATCGCCTTCATCAAGGCTCCCTCGAAGTTATTGCAGATACTCATAACCTCTCCGGTTGCCTTCATCTGTGTGGTCAGTGTACGTTTTGCGGTAATGAATTTATCGAACGGCAGTCTCGGAATCTTGACAACGCAGTAGTCAAGCATCGGCTCAAAGCTTGCGTAGGTTTTTCCGGTGATGGCGTTCTTGATCTCGTCAAGCGTATAGCCAAGCGCGATCTTTGCAGCAACTTTTGCAATCGGATAACCGGTCGCCTTGGATGCAAGCGCGGAGGAACGGGACACACGCGGGTTTACCTCGATGACGCAATACTCAAAGCTCTCCGGATTGAGTGCATACTGCACGTTACATCCGCCCGTGATATTTAATTCAGATATAATATTTAAAGCAGAGGTACGGAGCATCTGATATTCCTTGTCGCCCAGCGTCTGTGACGGTGCGACTACGATGGAATCGCCGGTATGCACGCCGACCGGATCAATGTTCTCCATGTTACATACCGTGATGCAGTTGCCATTCGCATCACGCATTACCTCATACTCGATCTCTTTCCAGCCTGCGATGCAGCGCTCCACGAGCACCTCTCCGACACGGCTTAAACGGAGTCCGTTTGTCAGGATCTCGATCAGCTCGGTCTCATCGTGTGCAATACCGCCGCCGCTTCCGCCAAGCGTGTACGCCGGGCGGAGCACAACCGGATAGCCGATGGTGTTTGTGAACTTAATACCATCCTGCACATTGTGCACGACCTCGGATGCCGCACAAGGCTCTCCGATCTTCTCCATCGTGTCTTTGAATGCCTGGCGGTCTTCCGCTTTGAAAATGGTCTCTGCGGTCGTACCGATCAGCTTCACGCCGTACTTATCCAGAATTCCTTTCTCGGAAAGCTCCATGCCGAGATTTAATCCGGCCTGTCCGCCAAGGGTCGGAAGGATGGAATCCGGCTTTTCCTTTGCAATGATCTGCTCTAACACCGGCACGGTGAGCGGCTCGATGTAGACCTGATCTGCAATGTCTTTATCCGTCATGATAGTCGCCGGGTTGGAATTGACCAGAACAACTTCCACGCCCTCTTCCTTCAGGGAACGGCATGCCTGTGTTCCTGCATAGTCGAACTCCGCCGCCTGTCCGATGACAATCGGACCGGAACCGATTACAAGTACCTTCTTAATCTCCTGATTTCTTGGCATTATTTCGCTCCTCCCATCATGTTTATAAATCTGTCAAACAGATATGCAGAATCCTGCGGTCCCGGACACGCTTCCGGATGGAACTGCACCGTGAAAATGTTCTTGCCGACATAGGAAAGTCCCTCGTTCGTTCCGTCGTTGACATTGACAAATGCTGGTGTCGCCACCTTCGGATCCAGAGTATCGGTGTCTACCACATAGCCGTGATTCTGTGAAGAAATGTAGACGCGGTTCGTCGCCAGATCCTTGACCGGATGATTGCCTCCGCGGTGTCCGTACTTCATCTTGTGCGTGTCAGCCCCCGTTGCAAGCGCCATGAGCTGATGTCCCAGGCAGATTGCAAAAATCGGCGTATCGGATTCATACAGCTTGCGGATCTCTGCAATGATCTCCTTGCACTCTTTCGGGTCTCCCGGTCCGTTGCTTAACATAATGCCGTCCGGGTTCGCCGCCAGAATCTCCTCCGCAGAAGTATGTGCCGGGTATACCGTCACCTCACAGCCTCTCTCTCGTAAGGACTGGACAATATTGCGCTTTGCTCCAAGGTCAAGAAGCGCCACTTTTTTCGTCTCAGGGGCATTTCCCTGCTTTTTTAATACTCGTTTTTCCGTACAGGTAACTTTATCTACCACGTTGCCTGTCGTGTATGCTTTTAATTTAGGAATGATTTCTTCTATATTATAGTTCTCATTCGTCGTGATCATACCGTTCATCGTTCCCTTCTCACGAAGGATCTTGGTAAGCGCACGCGTATCAATTCCGGCAATTCCCGGAATATCGTATTTTGCGAGAAAATCCTGAATCGTCCCCTCGCACCGGAAATTGCTCGGCATTCTGGACAGTTCCCTCACGATATAACCGTCCGGCCACGGCCGTCCCGACTCCATATCCGGCGTGATTCCGTAATTTCCAATCAGCGGATAGGTCATCACAACTGCCTGTCCCGCATAGGACGGATCGGTCAGAACCTCCAGATAACCGGTCATCGATGTGTTAAACACGATCTCACTGATGACCTCTCTGGTGGAACCAATGCTGGTTCCTGTAAATACATTCCCATCTTCGAGTATCAAAAAAGCTTTCATTCGTCTCCCTGTCCTTTCACTTTTTTCCCAAAAAAAAAAACGTTTCCGTTTTTCTTCTTTTTTCCAGAACGCACATGCACACGGTGTGTGATGCATCGTCTTCGTGCCATTATGGGCAGTGCTATGCCTTTTTCCTAAATTGTAAAAAGTTTATCATATCACAGGATATTTTTCAACCTTTTTCCGGAACCAAATAATGTATAATTTTTACACTGTGATGTATAAAAATTATACATTATGGACAAATTGGACGTTCATCGTCCTATATCAACAATATGATCCCACCGACACAATGGCGTTTCATGCGAAATCAGCAATATAATGTGTTCCTTTTTTCGTTGCTCTAACTCCTTATAGAAGATAATTTTACTTTCTTCATCAAGGTTTGCTGTCGGTTCATCTAAAATCCATATGCATGAATCCGATAACAATGTTCTGACAATTGCTATCTTTTGCTTTTCTCCCCCTGAATATATCTTATTCTCTCTATGCTTTGTACTATCCATATCTACAAACTTCATCAGCGAATCCAATTTCATTTGGCTCACTAATGCTTTCAATTCATCCATATCTATCCGATTCCCCTTCAAACATATATTCTCTTGAATTGTTCCATCAAATATATAGGGATCCTGCTCTATAACAGCCGTATTGTTGTTAATAAACCACTTATAATCCAATTCACCCAGTCTGTAGCCATTATATATCACTTGCCCCGTATACGAGGTTCCATAAATTCCAAGCATTATATTAACAAGAGATGATTTTCCCACCCCATTTCTACCTCTGATCCAATATATCTTTCCCATGCAAAATTCCGTTGTAATGTCAAAAAGTCTATTTTGTCCAGGATAAGCAAATTCCAAATTTTTTAATTCTATTTTCTCAATTATCCTTTGCCTTTCTTTTCCTGTCGGAATTTCATCTAATACTAAATATTTTTTTAATCGTTCTTCGCTTGCCTTTACCGTCTGATAAGAACTTCCTATATTCAAGAAAAATTCCATACACCCCAATACATATACAAAATAATTTAGCATAACAACCAATGTTCCTACAGACATACTATCCATTTGAATCATTCTGCCGCCTGCTAAAAATAATGCGGTCTGAAATATCAATATCAATATATCTTTTAGAACATTATATATGCTGTATGCTCCAATTTGTTTTTTTAAAACGCGCAACAAATTCTGATAGTCATTCTCCATACATCCGAAATGATATTGACTCATCCCATTCATACGAATAGATACCGACTTTTCAATTAGCTCGAACAATGTTGTAGCATAATTTGTTTTTTGTTCAATAACCTCCTTTTCTGTCCGGTATATCAGCTTTTTTGAAATTAAATAAACGCCCGTGTATGCAATCATCATCAATATAACAAGACTCCCTATTAACAAGGAGTTTTTTATCAGCACCAAAAGATACACAATTGTAGAAACCGTCTGAACAATTATATTTTTAAAAAAAGATACATAAAATGATGCTATTATCCCAGTATCATTATTAATCTTCTGGCTTATTGCTGCCGGATTTTCCTTGCAATAGTTTAAATACGAAGTATTATATACTATTTTCAGCACTTTCCGTGTCATGCCATAACTTAATTTTCCCTCAATAGACACCCGCTGATATTCCATTCGTATGTAGCATATCCTATTTATTATATTCAATCCCACATACACCACAATATATTCCACCCATTCCCTCTCTTGGCATGAAGCTATAATCAGATCCAGGAAATGTCCCACAAGATAAGTTAAACAAATTCCCACTACTCCAGAGATAGTGCTTATTATGATATATCCCGTCAACTGCTTTTTTTCAAGTTCAGGATATACCAATTCATGAAACCCCGTCATCATCTAGTCCTCTCTTATACGGATCAGAATACAGCCTGCCAACAGCATAAGCAACGTTAAGGCAGAAAGCTGTGGCAGCCATTCCACGATGCCTTTACCGGTTCCATCTGAGGCTGTCGTTTGAACAATCCCTGTCATACAAAAAGCTGCACATATCATCAATGCGTTCATTTTCGTTTTTACAATAAAAGAAATGAGCAGAACTGCAGCCGTCAGAAAAACTATATACAGAAGCATTCCTAATATTTCTTCTCGCACAAGACTCCATATCGATATCACCGTCTGCGTCCCTTGTTCAGAAATCACCAGAAGCATCTGTCCTCCGGTTCCATATCGTGCTGTTCCAAGCAGAAATAATATGCCTGCCGCACTGCCAACACATACGACACTCACCAGTACACGTACAAAAAATCGTTCCAGATACAACCATTCCTTTTTTATTGGCAGGATGTATAGTCTGTAACAAGTTGCATATTCAAATTCATTCGCCCACGCATCAAAATGCAGCAAAATAATCAAAACTGTAAAAATCAAAAATAATACACTGTTTCCAGAAAAAGCCTCTTTCCATAACCATGCAGCCTGAGGCACAACCGGACAGACCGGTTCCTCTGTTCCGCTCTGCTGATATGCTTTATGTAACAGCATACGTGCTCTCCAATCAGCAACACTCCCTCTGAATATGCCCGTATACTCCACTTCCTCTCCCAGTTCCTCAATCGCTATTAAATTTTCGTCTTCCTCCAGCACCGTCCTGCGAATTCCATTCTCATCCCAAGCCTGTTCCCAATAATAACGCAACCGAATATTGGTCTGTTCGTACTGTTTCCATGCATTTAGCAATAAACTGGCATGTGCAAATTTTTCTGCACTATTGTCCCCCCATAGTTCCATGCACTGCCTCTGATACTCAGATTCCCAGATCGTAATATCTTTTGCATTTTCTTCCAGTTCTTCCAACACTGTCTGCGCATAATTCTCATACTGTGTAACATAGTAAAATCTATATGCAAAAACAACCGCCAGCGCCCCTACTATCCAGACCAAGTAATTTTTCCGGCTAAAGAAAAGCTGTATTTCATTTTGCAAAAATGCTTTCATTCTTATCTGCTCCATACAAATTTTTGTAAAATTCTTCAAGATTTTCAAACCTGCCTGAAAGATCATCAAGCTTTCCATCAAAACAAACAATGCCATCGTCAATAGCAACGATTCGATCTGCAATCTTTTCCATTTCCGAAAGTTGATGGGAAGAGATCAAAACAGCGCTCCCCCTCTGGCGAATCTCCTCGATTTCCCGTCGCAGACGAAAAACTGCTTCCGGGTCAAGGCCATTGGTCGGCTCGTCCAGAATTACCAGTTTGGGTTGATCCACAATCGCTATTGCCAGATTCAGTCGCATTTTCATTCCCATGGAATAAGTTCCGGTGCGATCCAAAAGTCTGTCCCCCAGATCTGTGAAAACGGCAAGTTCCTCCACCCGCTCTTTGGGTACCTTTCTGGCTGTTGCTGCCATCCGCAAATTCTGTATACCACTTAATTCCGGATAAAGAGCGGGGACTTCCATGGCAATTCCAATCTGTTTTAATGCTTCTAAGCGGTTGCTTTTGATGTCATTCCCACAGATTCTGATTCTCCCTCTATCTGTCCTGTATAATCCACTGATGCATTTTATTGTAGTCGATTTTCCGCTCCCATTTGGTCCTAAAAGTCCTACAATCTCCCGTTCGCCCACGGAAAAACTTAATCCCTTCAGAATCTTTTTTCTTTTCTTAGACTTTTCAATATCCTCAACCTGTAAAACCTTCATTCCGCTCTCCCCTATATTCTGTCTTTTTTCCCGGATACAGTACACGTTATTATCATAATCAAAATACAGCTGAATGTTAGTTCCAATACCGCATATAGCCATGTGATCCTTTCTGATCCCAGCGTCACATTCCAGCAGGATCCAATCGCAAACGGATTATATGGTTTTCCCCAGCCTGTCAACTGACTGTATCCTGTAAGTACGGTTGCTGCTGCCACCACGAAAGTTCCGCCCTGTGAATGCTGTATCAGCACTCGAATCCCGCTTCCAAGCATTGCAAAAAACAAAACTTTTAATACTGCAAGTATACACATATATAGCAAGAAACGATATAACGGAAGTGATCCCAACGGATAAGTTGTATACAACATGACTCCTCTTCCTCCGTCTGTATACTTATAATCCGCATACATGCGGGCTAGCCCCTCATAGGAGTAATCTTCCAAATGCTCGTATGAATAAAACCCCTTATAGGTTTTAGCATCCACAAACATATGGCTGTCAATCCCATTAAAGCCGTATCGCATTCCCCAATACAAAAACCACACACCTATTCCAATCACACACACAACTCCTGCCGCCAGGAAAAAGGATGTCACATAATGCCTGTATTTCTTCCACTCACTGCATGGCTGCACTGTCATAAATTCATACCTGTGGTCATTTTTTCCCTCCATAATGTAGCCAAAGGAAAATAACAGGATGCAAATATCTAATATTGTAGGTACATACGCATTTTCACAAAATAGAATCTCCAAAAAAGCATAGGGCGATCCCGAATCCAATCCCAGACTTTTTTTATCATAATCATTTAATAAATGTTCCAGACGGCTCATATTATTCTCATACGCTGCAACAGAAGCTTCCATCAGTTCGGATGATACATATGGATTCGCAGTCATAGAAGAAATGTCAAACGGAAGGTCATAAAGTCCCAGCTGCCTGCCCCATTTCTGAAACATATCTGCACAACGTACTTCAACAGGGCTGCATCCACGCTCTGGATAAACAAACATCTGGTATGATACAATACTGCATATCACCCCATATGCCTTATATTCCTTCTGGAACTGCTGTGACTCTGTCCCACCCACCTCAAGCAATGCAATAAGTTCCTGTAATTCTTCTATTCTCCATTTACGAAATTGTATTGCATTTGTATTAAATTTTCGCCGTTCTGCATCTCCTGCATCTCTGCGCGCAGTAGCAAGCTCCGATTCTAACAGCTGCCGATGCATCACAAGTTCATATTGCAGTTCCCGCTTTATATAGTTCGTGTCCTGACTGGATGTAATCGATCTTTGCAGTTCCACCGTAGCTTTTAATCCAAAAAGCAGAACAACCAACAGAAAAATATAGGCTGCCTTATTTCTAAGAATCGATACTATCTCATATTTCAACATACTTTTCTCCGTCTTTATCATAAAGGTAAGGTGTGCTGCCACACCTTACCTTTATGATACTTGAAGTTTCTCACATTTTTAATTTCATAAATGGAAACTTTTCCGACATTTATGCAGGTTTTTCAAAACCTTGCATTTTCCCTATGTCCGTTTTATACTGTTTGTAGTTTCATATAAAGGAGCTATTTTCTATGAGTGTACAACATGCCGGTTCTATTATTAGACAGGCCCGCCTTAATGCGGGTCTAACCCAGGAACAATTATCCGATGGAGTCTGTTCTACCCTCTCTCTGTCCCGCATTGAGAACGGCTCTGCCGGTGTCAGCCCTGCCACTTTTCAGACTTTAATGGCACATGCTGGTATCTTTTGTGAAGCTTATCCTACTTTCTCGACGCGCGCAGACTTTGACTGCTTTTACGCCTTGAAGGAAGTACGCTTTTATCTGGATTCCTGGCAACTCACGCCCGCCTGCCAGTTATTGGATCACATTGAAATGCTGAATTGGGCAGACAATAAATTTTACTATCAGGAATGGCTTCTGCTTCACTGCAAGCTGCAATTACGTTCTGGTCATGCAAATCACGCCCATACTTATGAGCTGGTTCGCTTTGCTTTAAAAATCACAAGATCTGATATCGACAATGCAGCGATCCATTCTCTGTTTTTGTCTTCTGTCGAAATAGAACTATTTATATATCTTGCGCAGGAAGCACTGTACATTGGTGATACAGCTACTGCTCATCATGTCTGCCAGCAGATTTCTTCCTATCTCTCTGCCCGTTCGCTTTCTTTTCTTGAACGGGATCGTTTACTTGCGGAAAATGCGGTGGTATATACCAAATATCTGCTGACTGTCTGTGATTATAAGTCTGCACTTGAACTGTCGAACTTCTACCGCCATCAAATGATTTCAAATCTTGACGACGGGCTTATGCATGAGCTGACGTTTTTAACCGCACTCGGATGCTACTATACGGGACAACAGGATCGTTTTCTGACCTTATTTAAAACTGCCTTTTTCTCTGCCCATTCCATTAACAGCTGTTATGCCACCATCTGTAAAAATTATGTTTCCAACCACCTTTCTACCACTTTGGCTGAAGACTTAAACATATTTTCCGATATTCCGCTTATATCGTTTTCCCCCAAGGTTCCTAGGGATGTCTCTTCTATGGGAGATGGCACCTATGACTTTTTTTCTCACAAGGTTTTCACGCTGGGTGGCCTGATCCGCTCTCTACGCAAAGAGCAAAAATTATCTCAACCGGCGCTTTGTCGGGGATTATGCAGCAAATCCAAGCTTTCAAAAATCGAAAACGAAACACAGCAGCCTGATATCATTCTTGCTCAGACTTTGCTCCAGCGCCTAGGTATTTCGGATCTTGTTTTTACATTTTACGGGAGTGAAAAAGAGAACAAACTGCAGGAACTGCAGTTTCGTTTAGCAAAAACTCGTATGAACCATAAAACCTTACAGCTTGATCTTGTAAAAAAAATGGAGATGCTATGCACCTCCAAAGATATCTGCTATTTACAATTTGCTGCTTACAAATCAGCCATCTGCGAACCCGACAATAATCAAAAATTAAAGGGGTTAAAAAATGCTCTTTTTATGACTTTGCCCGGCTTTCAATTTGATGAAATTCTTGACTATCGATTATCGTGGATAGAACTTACCATTTTAAACAATATCTGCCGCACTTATGCAACTATAAATCCTACACATGGCATTTACTGTTTTTATAAGCTTCTGGAATATACCAGCCATGTTCCGTTGGATGTTCTCGAGAAAAAGCGTTCCTTCCCCGTAACCTTGGGAATGCTTATAAGATTTCTTTATACAGAAAATCGTCTTTCGGAAATCGTTGCGTTAGTCCCGCTTTTTTCCGATGCTATAAGTTCAATGTATTTTACAGGGAACATTTTTTCACACTACTGTCAGGCATTAGGATCACTTGGTCTCACAAATTCCGCAAAGGAATTTGCACACTATGCCTATTACAATGCCCTCCTTATGGAGGACATCTACAATGCATCCGGTCTGAAAAATGATCTGAAAAAAAATTACAATATTTCTTTACTATAAAATTTCAATATTCTCTTCTGAAGACCAGTAGGGTACAATCTCCTTGCTGCTTACTCCAACCATGGTAAGCAGCAAGCATGCCATTACTATGGTAGCAATTACTTTTTTTAAATTATTTCCCTTCATTTCACATTCTCCTTCGTCCACTTACTATGTAAAAATCCACACAGTATATCAAATCCACCCGTTTCTCATACTATATAATGTGCAGAATCTTTCATTCTCTTTCACGCTTGTATTCGCCTTTGAAATATATAGTATCTTACATATATAGTATCTCTTTTCTACAAAAAATAAAATAACAAAAGTGGAAACATTTTTGTTTCCACTTTCGTAAAATCACTTCAAATATTTCTCCCACAGATCGCTGTCCGTCCGGTACGGTTCCAGTTCCTCCATCGTCCACTG
This sequence comes from Roseburia hominis A2-183, assembly GCF_000225345.1. Classification (NCBI taxonomy): domain Bacteria; kingdom Bacillati; phylum Bacillota; class Clostridia; order Lachnospirales; family Lachnospiraceae; genus Roseburia; species Roseburia hominis. The sequence continues at coordinate 583,677 of NC_015977.1, read as the reverse complement.
CGTGGAATCCCAGCCGTGCATAATCAGTCCTTCATCGTAATAATGATAGGTAAGATTCACATAAATATCATTTTTGCAGAGGACATAGTTGCTGTAATATCTCCCGTCCAGAATCTCCCCGTCCATCGTCTGTCCCGCCATCTGGGCGGTAAATGCGGGCGCATCGTTGAAAGAATCCGACTTCTCACAGATTTTTTCATAATAAACCTCCGCAAATGTATCATCCGAACGCAGTACGTCCTCAACCTCATATCGCTCTGCCGTGGCAAGATTGATGACTCTTGTGCGCAGGTCACAAAACTCGCCCCACATACTTCCGTTAAAATAGTGATCCTGAAATGCCACGCACAGAATCTCATCACTCATATACGTGATCTCATAATCCACATAACATGCCAGATACGGGTAGTCTTCATCCAGATACAGATATTCTTCCTGCGGTTCCGGATACATGGTATCCAGCTGCGCACAGGCGGCATTCCGCAGAATCTCATTTACTCCGGTCGCATCTCTTCCATCCGCATAGGTAATAACCGGATACGAAACATCGTACTCCTCAAATCCGTCTTTCCGCTGATTCGGGACCTCGATATGCTGTGCGGTAACCGTATAGGAAAGTTGATCTGCCACATAAATGTCATCCTGCGTGACAAAAAAGTCTTTTCCCAGAGAATCCGCCAGTTCTAATACCTCACGTTCCTCCCCGGTGTCTTCTACCTCCGTATCGTCCTCCGTATAGCTGCCATCTGCCCCGTCTCTGTACGCCTCCGCAGACGACTCATTCCACGTCAACGTATCCTGCACGGTACGGTTGACCGCGTGAAAAAGGATGAACGAAGGCACGGTCACAAGCAGCACGGCACAACCTATGATCGCCAGCACAACCCACAGCAGAGCACGGCTCTTTTTTTGAGGTGCTGTCTGCTGACCGTAACTCTCTCCGTACCCCTGTCCATATCCTGTGTTCTGATAGGACTGCTGACCGTAACTCTGTCCGTAGCCCATATTCTGATTCTGCTGCTGGCCGTAGCCCTGTCCATACCCTGTGTTCTGATATTGCTGCTGACCATAGTCCTGTCCGTAGCCTGTGTTCTGATTCCGGTACGCCTGCGGCTCCGGCGTAGGCTGCTGCTCTGTCGCAAACGACTGCTCCGGCGTAGGCTGCTGCCCTGCCGCAAACGGCTGCTGCCCCGGCGCGGTCTGCTGCCCTGCCGCAAACGACTGCTGCCCCGGCGCGGTCTGCTGTCCTGTCACAGACGACTGCTCCGGCGCACCCGCTGTCGCTGTATACTGCATCCACTTCTCCGGAATCTTTATCTCTTCTCTTGCAATACTGCGCCCGACAGTCGCAAACTCCTCCATCTCGCGCAGCACTTCCGCTTCCAGTCCCCGATGCTGGAAATTCAGCCCTGCGTAGAGAAGCGTGACCGCACCCGCCGCATCGATCGCACCGACGGCGCACATCTGGTCATTGTCATCAAACGCTCCAAATAAAAAGAGCTTATTTTTACATGATTCCACCCATAGATGGTCTTCATCTGCATAGCGTTTGAAATCCTCTATCTCTTTTGGATTCGCCACATACGGCTGCTCCATCCTGCTGTATGTCTCCATCACCAGCGCTGCCGCCGGTCGGAGTTCATACGCATACAACTGTCTGATTTTCATTTTTACCACCACTCCTCATTTTCTTCTTTCTCTTTTATACTATCATACCTGGCAGCTTCCCGCCACGACTTTTCTCACCTGTTTCTGACACGCACCGGCGCACTCAAACGGTATGTAAAAAGAATCTCGCTTGCGAGATTCTCCGCGCGCGAGCGGTTCGCAAAGCGATATTTTCCTTACCGCGAGCTGCGCATCCTCGCGGAGCGTTTTTTATTTCATAGGAATGTTCTGCTTTCACATATTAATATATCACGGTATTTCCTATGAAACAAAAAAATCCCCTCTCCGCCGGCAATCCGGCAAAGAAGGGATCTGTCCTAACCTGACTTCTTAATTGCGTTCATGTAAGATGGATTACATAATCTTGCGGAACAGCTCTTTTAAATCCTCCACCGATGCATCCTTCGGATTGCCCGGTGCGCAGGCATCCGCATGCGCGGACTCTGCAAGGAAATCAAGATCTGACTCTTTGATAGCTTCCAGTTTTGACGGAATTCCCACATCCTCGGAGAGCTTTCTGACTGCTGCAACAGCGGCTTTCCGGTACTCTTCCTGCGACATGGCATCCACACCTTCTACGCCCATCGCCCGTGCAATTTCACGGTACTTCTCGCCTGTGCAGTCTGCATTGTACTCCATCACAATCGGGAGCATCATCGCACATGCCACACCGTGCGGCGTATCATAAACCGCACCTAATGTATGTGCCATGGAGTGGGCAATTCCAAGACCGACATTGGAAAATCCCATACCTGCGATATACTGTCCGAGTGCCATACCCTCGCGTCCTTCCGGCGTGTTTGCCACCGCGCCGCGCAGAGATTTTGAAATAATCTCGATGGCCTTTAAATGGAACATATCTGTCATCTCCCATGCCGCCTTCGTCGTGTAACCCTCGATGGCATGTGTCAGCGCATCCATTCCGGTCGATGCCGTCAGCCCCTTCGGCATGGAGGACATCATTTCCGGATCTACCACAGCAATGATCGGCATATCATGCGGATCTACGCATACAAACTTTCTCTTTCTCTCAACATCCGTGATAACATAGTTGATCGTAACCTCTGCAGCGGTACCTGCGGTTGTCGGCACAGCAATGATCGGCACACACGGCTTCCTGGTCGGCGCAACGCCCTCCAGGCTTCTGACGTCCTCAAATTCCGGATTTGCGATGATAATGCCGATCGCTTTTGCCGTATCCATAGAAGATCCGCCGCCGATTGCAATAATATAGTCCGCTCCGGATTTTTTGAACGCAGCCACACCGGTCTGCACGTTCTCAATCGTAGGATTTGCCTTGATGTTGGAATAAATCTCGTAGGAAAGCCCTGCCTGATCCAGCAGATCCGTTACCTTTGTGGATACCTGAAACTTAATCAGATCCGGGTCTGAGCAGACAAATGCCTTTTTGTAGTCGTGCGCTTTCGCCTCATTCACGATCTCCGCAATCGCTCCCGCCCCATGATAGGATGTCTGATTCAACATAATTCTGTTTGCCATTTTTTTGTTCCCCTTTCCCATACATAATGATCTTTGATCGTATTTTAACAACACAATGTACAAAAGGGAAGTGACAGAATCCGGGAAGTGTAACTATTTATCACAATTTCTATTTCAAAATCCTCTATTATCAATACAATATTTCTAATTGTTCAAACAACTCGCTTATTTTCTCGGGCATCGCCTTCACCATAAGTTCTGCTAAGCGCTCCGGCGGCATCTTCGTCCCCTCCGTCACCCATTTCACTGTCATATACACGGAACTCTGGCAGTACATCTCGAGTAAAAATCCAATCTCCTCATCAGGCATTTTCCCTGTTTTCTGTCGGATCAGATCCTCGTAAAACGCCAGAATCAGCCTGAAATCATGATCTTTGAGATTATTCTGATCCGCAGACTTAAAACCGGCGGAAAAAAAGACCCGCTCTTCCCGAATGTAGATAAATTTTTTCACGAGACTCTCATAAATATTTTTCCCGCTCCCCATATGTTCAAAAGACTTGTGAAGTAAAATATCAAAATACCAGTTGATCAGATCGTACTTGTCAATAAAATTGCGATAAAATGTCTGCCTTGTAACACCGCACAATTCCGTCAGCTGTGTCACGGTAATGTTATCGACCGGTGTCGTCTTCATGCATTCCTTCATCGCCTCCGCCAGACGGTATTTTGTGCGGGTTCCCTTTGTCGTCGTATCCACCTTCCGTCTCCTTCCGCTTCGCGTCCTGCGCTTCTTTGTCCGGTTAAATGCCTGCTCTTTTGCTACAGTTCCTGTCCATCGTCCGTTTCCGTATTTTCGTCCCCCACCGGATCAGGCATCTCATATCCGCCCGTGATTCCCTCCTGTGTGATATGATATACGGTAATTCCCGTCACTACCGCCACTGCGAAGGCGATGGTTACCGCAGTAAGCCAAAGCACCACCCGGGCGCTTACCTTCTTTTTCGGATAAGTGATCTCCGGCTTTGTGCGCCGCGGCTGCGCCACCGGCACACCACCGCCCTGCGCGGATGTACTGCCGCTTCCCCCGATATTTCCCATGTATCCCTGGGTCATCGGAACCGACCAGATTCTTCTCTCCAACGGCACGTACATTCCCGCCGGTGCCCCCTGAATCAGCGTAAATCCCGTGTGGTAAAAATAATTCGCTGCTGACGGCGCAGCCTGCACCGTCACTCGCCCGCACTGCAATCGGGATGCCGCAAAGTTGCACATCCGGTCCACCAGATTGCTGCCGATCCGTCTTCTAAAATACTGCGGTCTTACATACAGCGCTGTGATATGTCCGACATTCTGCATGGCACTGACGCCGCACATCTGCCCGTTTTCAAATGCGCCCCATAAAAACAGCCTTCCCGCCAGCATCTCCTGTGAAAGATTGGGCAGATTCATATAGTCATAATACTGCTGCACCTCCGCCGCATTTCTTGTATACGGACGCACACACTGCTCATAGACCTCATGCGCCGTCTGCACCGCCCACTGTATCTCATTTCCGTATAATAATCGAATCTCCATCTGTATCTGCTCCTCTTTCACAATGCCCGATCCATAGAACTCTTCCATCACATTTTAACTCATTCTACCATGAATCTGAAAATTCAACAATATCCGGGATACCGGCAGCTGCACAGGAAGCACCGCATCCTCTGGAGTGAAAAACCGCGCGAGTCCGTTTCCGGCTCTGCGCGGTTTCGTTTCATCCTATAGTATATGGTAAGCTTGCTTCTAACGCGTCTACTATTCCTCTTCTTCCTCCGGCTCGTCTTTTGCCCAGCCGTACGCATACTTGACTGCCTTATTCCAGCCCTTGCGTTTTGCCTTGCGCTCTTCCTCCTCCATCTCCGGGGTAAAGATGCGGTCGATCTTCTGGTTGTTGACCACGTCCTCCTTATCCTTCCAGTATCCGACTGCCAGACCTGCCAGATAAGCGGCTCCCATTGCAGTCGTCTCGACGCACTGCGGACGCTTCACCGGCGCATTGATCATATCCGCCTGAAACTGCATCAGGAAATTATTCGCACTTGCACCGCCGTCGACTTTCAGGGACTTTAAATCAATGCCGGCATCTGCACGCATCGCATCGATGACGTCGCACACCTGCAGTGCAATCGATTCGAGCGTCGCGCGGATAATGTGGTTCTTGTTCGTTCCTCTCGTCAATCCCACGATCGTGCCTCTCGCATACTGATCCCAGTGCGGCGCACCGAGTCCCGTAAACGCCGGAACCACATAGCAGCCGTGTGTTCCGTGAACCTTCTTCGCCATATATTCCGAATCCATGGAAGAATCAATCATCTTCATGTTGTCGCGCAGCCACTGAATCGCAGCGCCCGCCACAAAGATGGAACCTTCCAATGCGTAATTCACCTTTCCGTCGAGTCCCCACGCAATCGTAGTGACCAGGCCATTCTTGGAAAATACCGGCTTCTCTCCGGTATTCATTAAGAGGAAACATCCGGTACCGTAGGTATTCTTCGCCTCGCCCTCGTGGAAACAGGTCTGTCCGAAAAGCGCCGCCTGCTGATCGCCTGCAGCTCCCGCAATCGGGATCGCATCTCCTAAAAACGAAGGATCTGTGTAGCCGTAGACTTCGCTGGACGGACGCGGTGTCGGCAGCATGCACTCCGGAATCTCCAGCTCCTCCAGGATCTCCTTGTCCCAGCACAGATCGTTGATGTTGAACAGCATCGTACGGGATGCGTTGGAATAATCGGTCACATGCACCGCACCCTTGGTGAACTTCCAGATCAGCCAGGTCTCCACCGTTCCGAACAGCAGCTTGCCCTGCTCTGCAAGCTCTCTCGCACCCTCAACATTATCGAGAATCCACTTGATCTTCGTCGCGGAAAAATACGCGTCAATGATCAGTCCCGTCTTCTGACGGTATGTCTCCTCGAGACCCTTCGCCTTCAATGCATCCGCAATGTCCGAAGTTCTGCGGCACTGCCACACGATCGCATTATAGACCGGTTCTCCAGTCTCCTTGTTCCAGACAATCGCCGTCTCACGCTGATTGGTGATACCGATCGCCGCAATATCCGCCGCCGTCGCGCGGATCATGTTCATCGCCTCAACCGCCACGCCAAGCATTGTAGACCAGATCTCATTGGCATCGTGCTCCACCCAGCCCGGATTCGGAAAAAACTGCCGGAACTCTTTCTGTGCCATCGAACAGATCTCTCCCTGCTCGTTAAATAAAATACAACGGTTGCTCGTCGTTCCTGCATCCAGTGCCATCACATACTTTGCCATACCATGTTCCTCCTTGTTTGCCCCTTATTGCTTATTTATGCTTCCCTCTATTGTGAAATCCGTTCCTGCCCCGTGCTCCCCATGCGCAGCGCATAAAAAAAGGAGACATCGTCATAAAACCTGTAAGCACCCCTCATGTGCACAGGAATTAAAATCATCTCCACTCTCAGATCCCACAATATCTAATTATATTTTACAAGAGCTGTGCGTTTCCACTGCTTCATGTATAGGCATATTATACCATACCGCAATGAAAACGCAAGCTTTTTTTGACACATTTACTATAAATCTACAAAATCTTGCTGAATGCCAGCACCACAAACAGGGCGCCGCCGATCCAGGAGTAATCTCTTTTGCACCGGTCCGCCGCATATTTCCCGACAGCGCTTCCGCCAAGCACCGCAAGTGCACTGAATACCAGATTCAGGCATACCGTGCCGGCAATCGAAATATCCAGAAACGCCGCCCCCAGACCGCCGAAAAATCCGTCCACCGACATGGCGAGCGCGAAACATATTCCTTCCGTCACTGACATGGTCGCAGAGCAATCCCTATCTGCCGCCGCCGGATTATTGTAAATGCTGATGATAAAATTCAGCTGTGAAAATTTCATTTTTACCTGCTTGCACAGGAAATGGTGTCTCCTGATATACGCCCGGATTCCGTACTCCGTCAGCTTATAAGCGCCGACCAGAAACAATCCCGCAAAACACAGATACGCCGCATATTTTTCCCTGACCACTCCATCGATCAGTTTTCCGCACACTAATGAAAAAAACAGCACTCCGCTGCATACCGCGCCGATGCAGAGTGCTGTCTTCTTTTCGATCCGGATCTGTTCCGCCCCGCACGCCACGGATGCCAGAAAGACGTCCATAGAGAGCGCTACGATCAATAAAACTGTCTGCACATTTTTCCTCGAAACGGCTTTCTCATTCTATCTTATTCAAATCCGCGGCTGCTGCCACTTTGTATTCCGGATCACCGTTCCGCGGCTGCTGCCACTTTGTATTCCGGATCACCCTTTCACCGCGCCCGCAGCCATGCCGTTCACCATGTCCTTGACCAGGAAAAAATAAAGCAGGACAATCGGCACCGCGATGAACACGCTTCCCGCCGCAAATCTTGCAAATTCCGTCTCATCGAGGCTCATCAGACCGACCGCCACCGTATACAGGTTCTTTTCCTTCAGCAAAAGCTTCGGCAGAATAAAGTCGCTCCACGGCCAGGTAAAAGAAGAGAGCGCAGTATAAACGATGATCGGCCGGGAGAGCGGCAGATTGATTTTCATAAAAACCTGAAAATTCGTGGCTCCGTCAATTCTCGCCGCCTCGTCGATCGCCTTGGGAATCGTATCGAAAAAGCCTTTCTGCGTCAGATAGCCCATCGGCGCTCCCGCACTGTAGATTAAGATCAGTCCCCAGAGATGATTGATCAGATTAAACTGCGTCATCAGAAGGTACACCGCAATCATTCCCATAAAGGAAGGAAACATTCCGAGCACCATCGTAATCTTCATCATCGGTTTGCGCGCCGCGAACGTAAAACGTGACATGGTATAGGCGGTCAGAATCACCAGAAACGTGCCGAGGATGCAGCTGCCTGCCGCCACAAAAAGTGTATTGGCAAACCAGCGCGGATAGTTGTACAGTGCCGTATCCGTAAACAGCCGTTTGAAGCTCACCAGACTGTATCCGGCCGGGAAAAAACCGTCAAACGAATAGATCGTTCCCGATTTGGAAAACGATGCAAGGATCAGCCACAGGCACGGAAAGAAGAATACAAACGCCACTGCAAGCAATATGAGATAGGTCATTCCGGTATCGAGGATTCTTCCTGCGGACATCCGCCGCTTTTTCTCTGTTTTTCTGCTCATTGAAACGTATCCTCCTCCCTGTAAGACGGTGACTTTATGTAAACCACAAGTGATATTGCCGATGTGATAAAGAAAATAATCAGACTGATCGCCGCGCCGATGCAGTAATAATTGTTGTCGATGGACAGGTTATAGAGCCAGTTAATCAGAAGATCCGTATCGCTCGCAAGGAAATAGCCGTCCATATACAGCCCGCCCCGCAGGAAGTAAAAGATCCCGAAATTATTGAAATTTCCGATAAACTGTCCGATCAGCACCGGCATTGTCGAAAAAAGCACGAACGGCAGCGTCAGTTTCCGGAACTGCTGCATGCGTCCCGCCCCGTCAATGCGCGCCGCTTCATATAAGGAAGCATCCCGGTTTGACAGGATTCCTGTGGCGAGCAGCATGATCTGCGGTGTACTGATCCAGCAGTTGACCAAAAGTCCGATCAGGCGCGCCGTCCACTTGGCATCGAGATCCAGAAAGCCAACCGCACTGCCCCCGTGCGCCACAATGATCTGATTGACCGGTCCGCCGTAAGAAAACATGAACTTAAACGCCAGCAGGGTGATAAATCCCGGAATTGCGTATGCCAGCACCGGAAATGCGCGCCAGATGGCTTTTCCCCTGACGCAGTCTTTATTCAGGAGCAGCGCCAGCCCGAGACCGGCAAAATAATTGAGTGCAGTGGAGACAAGCGCCCACACGACATTCCATCCCAGAATCTTAAAAAAGGTCTGTGCAAACTGCGTCAGCGTCAGCAGTTTTTTAAAATTTGCAAGTCCCACCCAGTCCACGAGTTCCGGGGGTACAATGTCTCCGCCATAGTTCGTAAATGCAATCAGGATCATGAACAGAACCGGCAGGATCTGAAAGATGAATACACCGATGACCGGCAGCGCGAGCACCGTGACATAGAACTTTTTGTCGAGCAGCTGTGCCGCCTCCTCGCGGAAGGACAACACGCTTCTTCCCTGCTCGATCCGCTTCTGCATCCGGTAGGTGTCGCGCACGTTTCCACAGTAGATACACACAAACGCCGCCAGAACGATCCACGCAAATATTCCCATCAGCAGCATGACAACCGAGTTATCTCCCTCTACGCCAAGCCATGCATCCCCTCTGGTCGTACCCAGTGTAAAAAAACCGGCGAGATCACGACACCCGCGCATTGCCATATAGCAGATCATCAGGACTTCCGCCAGGAAAAAGCACACGCCTTTTCCCTTTGCGCCATAGCGGAACTGCCCTGCCCCCATGATGACCATTGATAATTTTACGTTCCCGCTGCTGTCACCAAACCAGGCAGCAGCACGCTTTATTTTTTGCTTCATACCGTTCTCTCCATATCTGCTACTTTAACGTATATATTGCGTCATGGATCTGTGTATCCACCTGTTCCAGCCCGCTCTTTAGCGCAGGCAGATCCTGATACTTTTTCCCACTGCCGCTTCGGAACGCGTCCTTCGCTAAATCTGTAAAAAAGGTCTGTGCCGGCGTCCAGATCTGCGACACCTCGGAGATGGACGGCATCAGCACCACATTTCCGTTCTCGAGATTTGCATAGATTTTCTCCGATATGTCCCCCGCACTCTCCGCCGCATCGCCGCGCGCCGGTGCAATTCCGAGCATCTCGCTCCGTCTGGTGACCATCTCATAGCTTGTCGCAAAATCAATAAATGCCAGGCAGGCATTCGGCGCCTTGGTGTACGCGCTCACTGCGTATCCGTTGACTCCGCCCATCGCTTTCATATCGATCAGTACCGGATCGCTCTCCGACAGATCGCCGCTTTCCGGAAGCTTCGGCAGTGTCGTCATGATCAGATTCTGCTTTGCTGTCTCCCTGGCTTCCTCCTCGTTCATGCCCTCCGCCTCGTATTCTTTTTCCAGTTCATCTGCGAACGTGGAGTACATATCCGGTGTCGAGAGCGTCGCAAAATAGGTGCCATCCCCCAGTTTGCTGTATGCGTTGGTTGTGATCGTGTCGTCGATACATTCCTCGTTCATCACACCCGCAAGCTGCTGCAGAACCCACGCGCCTTTTTCCGCCTCGCCGGCAGAAAATCCGACGTCCTCCGGGTTCGTATTCTCCTCGCCGAACACATAGCCGCCGTAGGAAAATAAGAATCCGCTGGAAAAATACACATCGTACAGCGACTTCATATACCCGTACTGCGCCGGATTTTCTTCATGGCGTTCTTTGGAATATGCATACAGATCGTTCCAGTTCTCCACCATATCCGGCACGCCGTTCTGATCCTCATCCCAGTTCTCCTGCCAGTCCTCCGGCAGCAGATCCGCCCGATAGTACAGCATCGGCGCCTGCACATTGACCGGGACACCGCAGCAGTAGGTCGTGCTGTCCACGGTCGTCTCATATGCCTTCCACGCGCTCTCCGGAATCTGCTCATAGCAGGACAGCTGCTGTACCGGAAGCGGATAGATATGTTTTCCCTTGGCGTACTGCATGATGACATCGTTCGCCTGGTATAACACATCCGGTCCATAGCCATAAGGTCCGTCATTTGCCAGATCCAGGTACTGATCCATGTTGGCATCCACCGCCGTGATTCCCTGATCGGCGTACGCCTCATTGAATGCGGTAATCAGCTCCTCAAAATATCCCTTGGAAATGGCGGTGTCATTTTCCAATACCCGGATCGTGACATTCTCCTCCAGTTCACCGTCAAAAACACTGCTTCCGGATACCGCGGCAGCGCTGCCGCTCTCCGTCGTCTTCTCCCCCGTCGTCTTCTCATCCGCACATCCTGCTGCCGCAAGGACGGCTGTCAGAAGTAACAGTGCCACCTCTTTTTTTCGTTTCATCTGCTTCCTCTTTTCTGCGGAATTTCCGCCCATATCAATCCAACGCTTCCCTCTGCTCTCTCACAATCAGATACCCTTCCGGCTCCACGCAGACGCCGCAGGTCATTTTCCCATCACCAGCTGCCGGAAGAACCGATGCCCGGTGAGCAGAAAGCACCTTGCTGTCCGCTTTCAGGCAATGCTCCTGCCGCCTCTGCTCCTCCGTCATATTGATGTACAGCGATACGCCCTCGCCCCCGGCCTTCCGCCTGACACAGAGCATCCCGTTTTCCGCTGCAAGCTCCACATTTCCGTCGGTGATCGCGGTGCAGCTGCGGATATGCGTCAGCTCCGTCAGCTTCTTTCGCACGTCGGTATCGGTGTGCACCTTTTCCCAGTCAAAGCATCTGCGGGAATCCGGATCATAGCCGCCCGGCACGTTTTTGTGTCATAGAAACGAAGTTTGCTATGACACAAAAAAATCCACCTTCCTACCCTAAATAGGAAGATGGATTTTTCTTACATCTGCAGCAGATATTCGATCAGTTTATGTCCTTCCGGAATAAAGTTGGCTGTCTGCGCCGCCTCGCGCTCATTGTAATGCCAGTTCTCACTGCGCTCTGCCGTGCTGTCATAGAGCAGATACGGTACATTGTCCGCCGTGTGTGTGCGCAGGGAAATCGGTGTCGGATGATCCGGAAGCACCACCATGCGGAAATCCTCTCCTGCCTCCGCAAGTCCCTCGGCGATCGGCCGGATAATGCGCTCATCCAGGCGCTCGATCGCCTTTACCTTCTTCTCAACGCTGCCCTGGTGTCCCATCTCATCCGGTCCTTCCAGATGCACGTAGACAAAGTCATATCCGTCCTTCGTCAGGACATCTAACGCCGCGTTCGCTTTTCCCTCATAATTTGTATCCAGACCGCCGTTCGCACCGTCCACTGTGATGACTTTCATGGAAGTGCCGACCGCAATTCCCTTCAGAAGATCAACTGCAGAAATCATCGCGCCCTGTTTGTGGGTGCGCTCCGTAAACGGATAGAGTGCCGGCTTTGTGCCTGCGCCCCAGAACCAGCAGGAGTTCGCAGGATTTAATCCCTTTTTCTTACGCTCGATGTTGATCGGATGATTCACGAGAATGTCATAGCTTTTCTTCATCATGGTGCGAAGCGCTTCGTTCTCCGGAAGCTTGTCTCCGATCTTCTGTCCCAGCACATCGTGCGGCTGCACCAGATCCACCACCTCGCCGTTCTCCCAGATCAGACAGTGGCGGTAGCTTGTGCCCACATAAAAATGAAAAATGTCTGTCTCCAGTTCCTTCTTCACCGCCTCCAAGAGCACTGCACATTCCTCGGTACTGATCTCACCCGAACTGTGGTCGATGATCGTACGGTCCTCGTAATTGTCCTCCTCGGAAAGCGTGACGATGTTGCAGCGCAGAGCCACATCCGTGTCTTTCATTGGAACACCGATAGAGAGTGCCTCAAGCGGAGAACGCCCCGAATAAAATTCTCTCGGGTTGTATCCCAGCACGGAGAGATTGGCAGTGTCGCTGCCCGGCTTCATGCCGTCCGGGATCGTATGTACCATGCCGATCTCACCTTTCGCTGCCAGTTCATCCATCTTTGGTGTCTTTGCATACTCTAACGGAGTCCTGCCGCCCAGACTCTCGATCGGGCGGTCTGCCATGCCATCTCCAAGAATTACCAAATACTTCATCTCACACTTCACTTTCTGCTGTTATCAGCCTGCTGTTTCACATCGGATCCCTGTTTTACTGTGCCACGCGGATCATCTGAAGTACACTGCCAAGCTCCGCCGCCTTTTTCTCATAATCAGCTTCGCTCATGCGCGCCGTCACAAATCCGGTCTCTCCGGATACGCCTTCCGCCGTTACATAACTCACTTCACCGAAGACTTCTTCTATGCGCTTCTCATCTGCGGACGTGCGCACAAAATAGCAGTTCTCGACGTTGCGGTAATCCACCAGTTCCAGTTTCTTAGAGCTCCACTCCACCGCGATATTGGTGTCCAGATGCTTCGCCATATCCACGATATCCGCTACAACCGCGCTCGCCGTCGGGAGCTTGCCGGCGCCGCTTCCGTAAAACATGGCATCGCCGAGCACATTGCCGTGTACAAAGATGGCATTGAACACATCGTTGACATTGTAGAGAGGGTGTGTCGCCGGTAAAAGGAACGGCGCTACCATCGCCACATATCCGTCTCCCACCTTGTGGCTGGATGCCAAAAGCTTGATGGCTCTGCCCATTGTCTTCGCATACCGGATATCGGTCGCTGTGATCTTCGTAATACCCTCTGTGTGAATATCCTCAAAGTCCACCTGCTGTCCGCATACCAGGGATGTCAGGATGGCGATCTTGCGGCAGGCATCGTATCCTTCAATGTCAGCGGTCGGGTCTTTCTCCGCATAACCCTTCGCCTGCGCATCCTTTAACACATCGTCGAACTCCGATCCCTCCTCGGTCATTTTCGTCAGCATGTAGTTCGTGGTTCCGTTCACAATTCCGGTGATCTCCTCGATCTCATCTGCCGTCAGACAGGAATTGAGCGGCCGGATAATCGGGATACCGCCGCCGACGCTCGCCTCGAACATGAAATTGACATTTTTCTTCTTGGCGAGTGCAATCAGCTCCGCACCCTTTGCCGCAACGAGCGCCTTGTTGGAGGTCGTCACATGTTTTCCCGCGGTAAGCATTGCCTTTACGAACGTGTACGCCGGCTCCACACCGCCCATCGTCTCGACGACGATCTGCACTTCCGGGTCATTTGCGATCACCTTATAATCATGTACCACCTTTTCCTGAATCGGATCCCCCGGAAAATCTCTTAAGTCCAGAATATATTTCACACCAATCTCTTCTCCGGCACGCTTTGCAATGCTGTTCTTATTGATGTCTAATACTTCCACTACGCCGGAACCGATGGTTCCATATCCCATTACTGCTACTCTGATCATACTGCCTCCACTTTCGTCTTCTATCCTATTCTGTTCCTACTCTCTTCCGAGGATCTTCACATAATGTATCCCTGTCTGCTCCTCGATGCTCGCCACCATCTGTGTCACATCTCCCGTCTCCGGCAGAACATCGACCGAGAGTGTCAGCGATGCGATCCCGTTGATCGGAATACTCTGATGAATCGTCAGGATATTGGCGTGAAACTCTGCCACCGTCTTGAGCACAATCGACAGCAGTCCCGGTTCATCATCCAGCTGGATGACCATGGTGATCGTCTTCCCCTTTGCTGTCTCATGAAACGGAAAAATATCATCCTTGTATTTATAGAAAGAACTCCGGCTGATCCCGACCTGCTCTGTCGCATCCTGCACGGAGTCCGTCTTCCCCGAATCCAGCAGCCGCTTTGCCTCCACGACACGAAGCAGTACATCCGGCACCGCCTTTTCCTTTAATACATAATACTGACCTTTCTCTTTCATGTTCCTCATAATCCTCTTTCTTCTGGTATCCCTCACGAGTGTATGTGTGCAGCACGCTGACACTTGTCCTCATGAGGAAGATAATAACACAAAGAGGCTGCACAGGCAACCTCTTTTGTGAATATCCGTAATAAAATTTAGTTATGGAAGCTATTCTCCCTTTAAAACTTGCGGCTTCCTCCGCCGTGTGATCTGCCGCTGCTGCTCGTGTGCGTCGTGCTTCTTCCGCTGTGCGAGGAGGAATGTCCTCCACTGCTGCCGCTGCTCGTTGAGATCCTGTGATGCGTCGTCGTCTGATTCACCAGACGATCTTCCTTGACGCGCAGATTGACCTTGGAATTCTGCTGGTAAGCGTAATAATATCCCTTTCCGCGCACCTTGTAACTGTTGCTGATCGTAAAATAAATGATGCAGCCGGCTCCGATGGCGACCGCCAGCACGCCGAAGATCTCCCCAAGCGTCAGAACATGGTATCTGGAAATCTTCCCCGTCTCGGAGTCATAATTGTACTGTCCCTCTGAAATCCCTTTTTCATAGTAATTCTCCACACCGGTCAGCATGGAATGCATACAGCCATTGTAATCGCCATTGCTGATCTTCGCGTACGCGGCATCCAGGATATCGTCAATTCTCGAATCCGTCAAATAACGGATCGCGATACCGCAGGTGGAGATCGTGATCTCGCGGTTATCCATATCAATCAGTAATGCCACACCGTCTTCCTGTTCCGGCGAATGTTCGTCAAAGAAATCATCCGCGTATGCGGTCGCACTTTTCCCCTGTGCATCATCTGTCGTGACCGCATAGACATTCCAGCCGGATTCTTCCATAAACGAGGCGATCTCATCGTTTAAGTCCGCGATCTCATCTGCCATAAGAAGTCCCGCCTCATCGTACACATAACCATCCGCTGCATCCTGCGCCGCGTCCGCCTCCGCCGCCAGTGCCGCACCGCTGCACGGAACAAGACACACCAGGCATACCAGACACCACAGGAGCGATTTTTTCATCTTCTCTACCATAAGAAATACCCTCCTAACAGTCCGAATACCAGAATGCCAAGCGCTATCAACAGACTGGTGAGCGCAAGTCTCGGGCGGTCAACCGGCAGATCACCGCAGATATTTCCATTCTGTCCGTTCATGGAATAGTAGTATACTTTTCCGTCTCTGCCCTTATATGTAATCGTCCATACCGGGAGCAGCACATACGACCAGATTTCCTTCTTCGGTGCAAAAAACGTATTCTTGACCGATACGCTGTTGTAACCGCTGATGGTATCGCGCATCAGCTTTTCAGCGCTCTCACGCATGGTGTGCTGCATCTTGCCCTGCACAGCATTCTGCTCAATATCTCTGCGCTCCGCAAGGAATCCGGAGAGGTATCCCATGTGAAAATCTTTCATCTTGTCATAGGCGTACGGCATCACACCGCTGGTAAGCTTTACATTCGCCTTCTTCAACGCGTTCTCCGTCAGATTGCGAAGCGACACATTGCCCTCGCGCTCCACCGCATAATATTTGGTCTCCGTGTACTGGGTATTGCCCGTCGTCCACATGCGCACACTTCTCGCGTCTCCCTGCATCTTTCCCTCCAGCTCCACGTCGTAGACCCAGTATGGGAAATAAACGCCTGTCATGCTCTCAATCTGTTTTTTGTTAAAAAATGCCTTCGGCACATATTTCTTTTTGCTGACAAAATCCAGAAACTTCTTCTCTGCATCCTCTCTGCCGATCTCAAACGGAATGATCTTATTCGGCAGATAGCTGCCTTCCAGCCGTTTTCCGAGCACGACCGGATTATGGCAGTAATAGCAGAAGGTTGCCGCAGTCGTCGCATCCGTCACAATCTCTGCGCCGCAGGACGGACAGCTGTAATACACCGCCTCGCCCTCCGGTTCGCTTTCCCGCTCTCCCACTGTCTGCCCGGTCTCTGCCTTCTCACCTGCCGCTGCCCCGGCTGCCGCTTGTGCTGCCCGCTCCTGTGCGGCAGCTTCCGGCTCCTCACCCTGCATCGGCTTCATCGCATCGAGTTCTTCCTGTGTGAACAGCGAATTACAGTATTCACACTTATACTTCTGTGTCGCCGGGTCAAAAATCAGTTCTCCGCCACAGTTTGGACACTTAAAACTGATAATTGCCATCGCTAGTTCCTCGCTTTCCCACAGTTGCTGCAGAATTTTCCGGTGTTCGTCTGTCCGCACTCGCACGTCCACTCACCGGATACCGGCTTTGGTTTTCCACACTCGCTGCAGAACTTTCCGGTGTTCACATGGCCGCACTCACACGTCCATTCGTCAGATACCGGCATCGGTTTTCCGCACTCGCTGCAGAACTTTCCGGTGTTCACATGACCGCACTCACATGTCCAGCCCGCCTGAGTACCTGCCCCCGGTGTCTGTCCTGCCGGCACTGCGCCTGCCGCTGGCATCTGTCCTGCCGGTGCCGCGCTGCCCTGCTGCATTCCTGCATTTGCCTGCATGTCTGCCGGTGTCTGCATCGCGCCAAGTCCGGACAGCGTCTGGTTCATGGCATTCATTCCCATGCCAACTCCCATAAAGCCTGCCATGGCACCGTTCGCATTGCTTCCGGCGTCACGCACACCCTCCGTAATATTCTTGACCGCCATACCGCGCATGACGTTGAAATCGCTTCCGAGCATTGCGCCCTCATTGCGCATGTTGATCAGCTTCTGGGACTCTTCGTCATAGGAAATGCCCGCGATACCGACCTTCTGGATCTCCATACCGCGCATCTGGTTCCAATCAGCATCCAGAATGTCCTGCATGTACTTGCCCAGTTCCATCGCCTTGGAAGTCACATAGGAAATACGTGTTCCGTCCGCCGACATCTGGTTGATCGCCGACTGCAGTGCCTCTAAAAACTCTGACAGGTACTGCTCGCCGATCTCATCGTAATTGACACGGTCTTTGTTTCTCGGGATCACTTCCGCATAGAACTGCAGCGGATTCGTGATCTTGATGGAATAATTACCGTGTGCGCGCAGGAAAAGCTCTGCGTTATAAAAATTATCAAAGTAATTGATCGGGTTTCTCGTTCCAAACTTGATCCCTTTGATCTCCTGCAGATTCAGGAAATATACTTTCTGTGCCGTCGGCGTCTGTCCACCGTACTTGATACGGTTGAACGTCTCTTTTACTGATTCTCCCAGTTCACCGTTTAGCATGGACGGCAGGGAAGAATTATCTACCTTATAATATCCCGGTTCTGCCGTGTAATCGACTACTTTTCCTCCATCCACAAGCATCATAAACTGGTTGTCGTACACGTGAATCACGGAGCCATTGCTCACCGTATTGTTCGTCCCCTTGGTATTCTGTCCTCTCCGGATCAGCACACCACTCGTAAAGACGGTCTGTTCCCCCATATCATCCGCCTCGAACACCTCGAGCCACTGATCCGCCAGTCCTCCGCTGATCGCACTACCGATTGCCTTGATAATTCCCATAACAATTCCTCCTGTTCTATTCTTTCGTTGTACTCTGACGAGTTCTTATTGGAAGTTCCTGCAAAACTTCATATGCACAGAATCATGCGCCAAAAATGTATTCACACATGGTGATAATCCACCTCAGAAAAACGTACCATCCGCCAGACTCTGGTGTCTACCGGTACAACCGGGCTGCCGCAGTATTCACAGATCTGCTGTCCAAGTCCCTTCATCGGAGCCCCGCAGTTCGGGCAGTTCAGCCCGAAGGCATTTCCCTCCGTCTGCTGCGCCGCATCCTGTACATAGAGCAGCTCCATATTGTACTTTGTCTGCAGCTTCCGGTCTTTGTATCCCCAGATAATTTTGCCCGCTTTTTCCTTGTAGTGGTAATGCTCTACCGCACTCTGAAATGTGATCACACAAGTGCCGTTCTTTTTTTCGTAATTGGAAATCTCTGTCTGATGAATGCGGATCTGCTCATAGGTCTCACGCACTCCTGCCGCACGGTTTCCCTCAATCTGACGGCTGACCTGCTCCTTCAGTTCATCGGAAGCGCGCGCGACACTTTCCAGATTCCCCGCCGACACTGCCTGAAGCGCCGCCACAAGCTGCTGCTGTGCGAGCGCCTCAAACTGCTCCAGATTCATTCCCGGAAAATCACGGGAAATCTGGGGTGCAAAAATCCGCGTCATGGAAGCGACCGACTTCGGTGTCTCCTCCAACATCTGTTCCTGACGCTTATATTCCTCAATCAGACCGCCTTTTCCAAACACCCACTTTAAGGTGCGGATCACATCACTGCTCATCGTCTCCTCCAAGTCCCTTCGGGCAGCCGAGGGAGAGCCACTTCAGATATCCATTCATAAAGATATCCAGCTTTCCGTCCAGCACGCTGTCCACATTACCGGTCTCCACACCGGTGCGGTGATCCTTCACCATCGTATACGGCTGCATGACATAGGAGCGGATCTGGTTGCCCCACCCGATCTCCGTCACTTCGCCGCGGATTCCCGCCGCCTTCTCGGCATTCTCCTGCTGCTTTAACAGGTACAGCTTTGCCTTTAACATCTGCATCGCTTTGTCCTTGTTCTGGAACTGGGAACGCTCATTCTGGCACTGTACCACAATACCGGTCGGAAGATGCGTGATACGGATCGCGGAAGACGTCTTATTGATATGCTGTCCGCCCGCACCGCTGGAGCGGTACGTATCGATCCGAAGATCATCGTCATTAATCTCCACATCCAGATCTTCCTCAATATCCGGCATGACATCGCAGGACACAAAAGAGGTCTGTCTCTTTCCCGCTGCATTGAACGGTGAGATACGCACCAGACGGTGCACACCTTTTTCTGATTTCAGATAGCCGTAGGCATTTTCTCCATTTACCTGGAATGTCACGGACTTGATGCCTGCTTCCTCTCCGTCCAGGGAGTCCAGCACTTCCACGCTGTATCCCTTGTCATCTGCCCAACGTGTATACATGCGGTAAAGCATTGCCGCCCAGTCACAGGACTCCGTACCGCCCGCGCCCGCATGAAGCGACACAATGGCATTGTCCCCATCGTACTCGCCGGACAGAAGCGTCTTTGCGCGGATGGCATCGTACGTCGTCGTAAACTCCGTTAGCATTTCTTCGATCTCCGGGATCAGCGTGGCGTCATTCTCCTCATATCCCATCTCGATCAGTGTCTCAATATCTTCAAACTGTGTCGTCAAAGAAGCATATGTGGCAACATCGTCCTTCATGCTCTTTAACTCTTTCATTTTTTTCTGGGAGACCTCCGGATCATTCCAGAAATCCGCAGCTTCCATCTCCCTCTCTAACTCCTGGATCCGCTGTTCTTTGTTTACCAGGTCAAAGTGAATCCCTCACTTCCTGCAGCGGTTCCCTGTATGTGTTCAGGGTCACTTTAAATTGATCAAGTTCTACCACAGTTATCACCTCTTTCATTTTTTCTATTCTTATTGTACTGGAAGCCCCGTCTTTTCGCAATCTTTTCCCACAATTTTCGCAGCGCTGTAAAAAGCAGCAGCCAGATCACCGCTCCCAGCGTATCAATACACACATCCGGGAACCGTCCGGCGCGCCCCGGGACAGACAGCTGGTGGATCTCATCGGTCGCCGCGTAAAGCGCCGCGACCGCAACCGCCGAAATTCCGCACACTTTCCAGTTACCGGAATATCCGTGCACAAAAGCGCACGCCAGCAGACAGAGTATTCCATATTCTGTCATATGCGCCAGCTTGCGCACCGGATAATCAATCCGGTCGGCATATGCTTCCATCTCGCTCTGTGTATATTCTGTTCCTGTCAGATGACTCCATGTTTCCACAATGCGGTAGGCAACCCCACCGCTGACCTGCTCCGATTCCGATGCCGGCTGTGCCGAAAACCGGAAAATCATCACCATACAAAGAAGCAGAAGTCCTCCTGTTATCACACGGTATATCCGAAGCTTCATCCCGTCTCCTCACTCCGATCAGTCGTTCTGTGTCTTCTCACTCAGCACTTCGATTGCCTTCTGCACCTGATTATCGTATTGGATCTCATACTGCTCTCCGTCCGGGTCGAGATACTCATATTCCAGTTCAATGTCCGGATCGATTCCGACACCGTGGATATAGTTGCCGTTCGGCGTAAAATATTTCGCGGTTGTCAGCTTGATGGCGTCTCCGTCTTCCAACGGGAACAGGCTCTGCACGATGCCCTTGCCGAATGTCGTCGTTCCGATCAGCGTTCCGTAGTTGTAATCCTTGATGGCTCCTGCAAAAATCTCGGAAGCGCTGGCGCTGTCCTGATTGATTAACACCGCCATCGGATAGTCAAAATGCGTGTCTCCGCTGGAGCGGTACTCCTCGCGGTGTCCGTTCTTATCCTCCGTGTAGACGATCAGACCTTCCGGCAGAATATCGTCAAGAATCTGTACCACGGAATCGACAAGTCCGCCGCCGTTATAGCGAAGGTCGACCACCAGCGATGTAAGCCCTTCCCCTTCCAGTTCCGCAAGTGCCTTCTCAAACTGGTTTGCCGTATCCTTCTCAAAAGATTCAATCCGGATATAACCGATCGTATCGTTTAACATCTGTGAAGATACGCTCGGCAGCGTCACATCGGCACGCTCCACGTCAAACGAGAGATTCTCTCCGGTAGACGGGCGGTAGATCTCAAGATGTACCGTCGTCCCGGCTTCCCCGCGGATCAGCTTCACGAGATCCGTGACATCCATCGTATCCGCCTCGGTTCCGTCCACCGACAGAATTACGTCTTCGTTGCGAAGTCCCGCACTCTCGGACGGTGTTCCCTCGTAAACCTTTGTGATTGTGACCTGCATGGTATCTTTATCCTGCGCAAGCCCTGCCCCGATTCCGTAATACTGACCCGTCATGCTGACCTGCGTCTGCGCGTACTCATCCGCCGTGTAGTAAACCGAATATCTGTCATCCAGTCCCTCCAGCAGTCCCGCATACAGACCGTCCTTTAAATCCTGAACATCGGTATCTTCATAATAATACAGATCAACGTAAGCTGACAGTTCGTTGATCTTTGCGGTTGTCTTTGCATCCAGCAGGGTCGTTCCGTCCGTATCTGCCGCTGCATTGGTGATGAGTATCTGGCTTCCGGTAAAGCGGCAGGTCAGATAAATGCCAAGCGCTCCGACGACCAGTGTTCCGCAGATTCCAAGAAGGATGCCGGCTCCCATTCCACGGCGTCTGCGCTCTTTTCCGCCGTCCGGCTTCTGCTCTCCGGTTGTCTCATTTTCTATCATGCCGTTTTGCATATTTTCTCTTTGTTCGTCCATAGTTTCCCTCATTTCTGTATGCTATCCGTAATAAGATATGTAAAAATTCCCTGTCCAAGGACAGGGAATTTCGGTCAATGCCTACGTGTACTTTCTCCATCAGCCGCCCAGGTAACTCCACGGGCTGACGTAACTTCCATTTAAAGAGACGCCGAAATGCAGATGGCTTCCGGTTGAAATGCCGGTACTTCCGACTTTTGCGATCACATCTCCCGCCGACACGGTCTGTCCGGGCGATACCAGCAGGGATGATGCGTGCATGTAGACGGTGTAGAGTCCTCCGCCGTGGTCGATCATCACATAATTGCCCGCCGCACTGCTGTAGGATGCCGCTGTTACCGTTCCATCCGCCGCCGCGATAATGTCCGCTCCCGCCGATGCTCCGATATCAATTCCCTTATGGTTCGACGACGCTCCCGACATCGGGGATACTCTCGTTCCATAATCGCTGGTCACCCGTGTGCTGCTCGGGCACGGCCACCGGAACGCTCCTCCGGTATACGGATGTTCCTCCACCCCGGCTGCCGCTTTCTCCGCTTCCGCTCTCTTGATCGCCGCAATCAGTTCTTCCTGCGCCTGAATCTCCGCCGCATAATAGTCGGCGTCGCTCTGCGCATCTTCAATATCTCCCGAGATGTCCGCAAGCTCCGACTCCTTCTGCCGCATCATAGCGGCAACAGTCGCTTTATTGCTCTCGACCGTCGACTTGAGTGCCTCCAGATCAGTATACTCCTGCTCCAGCTGGGCTTCCAGATTCACAATCGACTCCACGGTGTCCTGGTACTCGGTAAGCTTTTGTCTGTCATAGCTCTGTATCTGTGCGATATAATCTGCGGAATTTAAAAATTCAGAAATGTTTCTGGAAGATAAAAGCGCCTCCAGATAAGAGGTCTGCCCGTTCTCATACATGAACTGGATCCGCACTTTCATATCCGCGTACTGCTGTGCTTCCCTCTCTTTGGCTCCGGCAAGCTCGTCCTTCGTCTCCTGGATATCCTCGCTCTTTGCCGTCAGCTGATTCTCAAGATCCGTGATCCGCGCGGATATATCTATCAGCTGCTGGTTCAATTCTGTTACCTTGCTCTCGATATCACCCTTGGAATCCCTGAGATCCTCAATCGTGCTCTGCGCCTCTTTGAGCGCTTTTTCCAGCTGGGCTTTCTCGTCCTGCGCCTCCTGCAGGGATTTTGTGGAAGCGGCGTCCTCCGTCACTTTCTCTGTGGAAGCCGACGATGCCTGGATCGGTATGCCCGCCGCCAGCACCAGAATCAGTCCGAGCGCTGTTATTCTTCGTATCATTGTAAACTTCATGTGTTTCCTGTATGGCATCTTATCATTATACCCTCAAATGCTTGCGAATTGTGATGCGGCTTCCGATAAAACCGATTCCCACACCCAGAATCAATGCCACCGGGATCAGATTATGGAAAATCTCGTTCACGCTAAGGAACTTCATCATATTGCTGATAAAGCTGAACTTATCGCTGATGTACATTACAATCTTCCCGTACAATGCGTACAGAATGCCAAGCGGAATTGCCGCTCCGATCAGTCCGATTACAATACCTTCGACCACAAACGGTGCGCGCACAAAATAATCCGTCGCTCCGATCAGCTTCATGATCGCAATCTCTTCCTTGCGGACGGAGATACCCACCGTGATCGTATTGCTGATCAAAAAGACGGCAACACCGAGCAGAATCAGGATGACGCCCGCCGAGATGTACCCGATCAGACTGTTAAAGTCGGTCAGCGTGTTGGCCACCTGCTGGGACTGCTTTACTTCACGCACTCCATCGACGGACTTCAGGTAGGTAACCAGCGAGTCCTGCATCGATATATCATTCATGTAGATGGCATAGCTCGCGGAATTCGCCAGCGGGTTATCGCCAGCAAAACTTGCAGCCGCCGCTTCATTTCCCTCAAAGTACACTTCCTTGAAGCTTTCCCATGCTTCATCTGCTGAGATAAAGTCATAATGTGATACTTCCGGTCTCTCCGAAATCAGCTCCCCGATCTCCTCGATCCGCTGATCCGAGATTCCCTCATCAAACAGCACCGTCACTGCCACGCCGGACTCCGCATCCTTTACCATGGACTGGAAGTTCACGACAATCATATAGAACAGACCGAACAGGAAAATGCATGCCGTCATCGTGGCAATCGACGCCAGTGAGAACAGCTTGTTCTTCCAGATATTCACGATTCCCTGCTTAATTGTATAAAAAAACGTACTAATTCGCATAGTCGTCGTCACCTCCATCATCCAAGAAATCATCAAACAGATCATCGTCCTGTTCGACAGAGGTATCCTTACCGTAATGATCCGAAGCGGTATCGTCTACCACAACGCCTTTTTGCATCGTGATGACACGCTTATTCATTGCTTTCACAATCTCCAGATTGTGTGTTACTACAACCACCGTTGTTCCCTGCTCGTTGATCTCCTCCATCAGCTTCATAATCTCCCATGCATTATTCGCATCGAGATTACCGGTAGGCTCGTCCGCCAGCAGAATCTTCGGCTTGTTAATCAGCGCGCGCGCAATCGCCACACGCTGCTGCTCCCCTCCGGAAAGCTGTCTCGGGTATGAGCGGTATTTTGCCGCCAGTCCCACCATCGACAACAGTTTTGGAACATTTTTCTTGATGGAGCGGTTGGATTCGCCAATGACCTTTTGTGCAAAAGCTACATTGTCATAAATATTTCTATCCTTTAACAATCGGAAATCCTGAAAAACCACCCCAATGTTGCGGCGGAATTTCGGGATTTGTCTTCGTCTGATTTTATTTAATTTTCTGCCATTGATTGTAATGGTTCCCTCCGTCGGTTCCAGTTCCTTCAACAGGAGCTTGATCAGCGTCGACTTGCCCGAACCGCTGTCACCGACAACAAATACAAACTCTCCCTCCTCAATGTTAAGACTCACGTCATTAAGTGCAGGAATTCCCGCAGAGTACGACTTGCTGACATGCTCTAACTTTATCATGAAATTACCTCATTTCTGTATGCATCTCCGATGGTTCCGGAGAATCAAATGCTCTGTCCCATCCCATATAGTCTACTCAATGTATGCAGTTGTTGCAATACCCGTATGCAAATTTTAAGAATTAGTAGTCCAGAGACTCCATATACTTCATATATTTTACGACCATCAGTGCGATCTTGAACGTGATGGCATCCTCGAACACACGCAGATCCAGTCCGGTGCTCTTCTGCAGCTTATCCAGACGGTACACTAACGTGTTGCGGTGGATGTAAAGCTGTCTGGAAGTCTCTGATACGTTCAGGCTGTTCTCAAAGAACTTGTTGATCGTCGTCAACGTCTCCTCATCGAAATCATCCGGGGACTTATTGTCAAAAATCTCCTTGATGAACATCTTGCACAGCGGAATCGGCAGCTGGTAGATCAGACGACCGATACCGAGTGTGGAGTAAGCGATTACATCCTTCTCCTCGAAGAAGATCTTGCCGACATCAAGTGCCATCCGCGCCTCCTTGTAGGATCTGGATACCTCTTTGATCTCGCCGACAATCGTTCCGTATGCCACATGAACGTCGCTGTCCGCATCCGCACGGAACAGGTTGACCATGCTCTCCGCGATCTTGTTCAGTTCCTCGTAACCTTCGTTCTCGCCGACTTCCTTCACAACGATAATATTCTTCTCATCGACTGCTGTGACAAAATCCTTCGTCTTCGTGCCGAAGATTCCGCGGATCTTCTCCAGTTCATTGCCGTCCTTGTCGCGGTTCGTCTCCACAATGAATACCACGCGGCGCACCTCGGTGTCGATGTGAAGCTTCTTGGCACGGTTATAAATATCAACCAGCAACAGGTTGTCGAGCAGCAGATTCTTGATAAAATTATCCTTATCGAACCGCTCCTTATATGCTACCAGAAGATTCTGGATCTGGAAACTGGCAATCTTTCCCACCATGTATACATCATCGCTGTCTCCGCTTGCCAGAAGAATATACTCAAGCTGGTGCTCATCAAATACCTTGAAAAACTGATATCCGTTCACCACCTGGCTGTCTGCCGGTGACTCCACGAACGCCTGCGCCGGCTCAATGTACTGATCCGCCTCCGGAAAAGTGGCTGCTAACACCTTCCCCTCCACATCAATAATGCACAGATCTATTCTGGTGATTCCCTTTAATCCATCGATTGTATTCTGAAGTATTTGATTTGAAATCATAAGCTCCGCTCCTTCTCATCCTGCTTCTGCTGAAACTCTTCTGTCCGGTCACTGTGTTTCTTCCCTATGAGCAACTTTCACAATAAAAAGCCGCCTTTCTACCTCGGAACAAAAATATCTAAGCTATATTTTAATGCAAAACAGCAAAAAAAGAAAGAGGAAATGCATTTTTTTTTATGCATTTCCTCTTTTTCACTCCGCTTCCCCGGACTTTTCCTGATCCTGATACTTGTTCATACTGTTCTTCAATCTTCCCAGATGCAGCCGGTTCTTAACGAAACTTCCAAGTCCATGCTTTTTTCCATGAACGCCGAGTTCTCCCATGCCGAACCATATGGTCGCGCTCATCTTATCCTTATGCTCCGCGAAAAAATGTTCCTGCAGCGGAGACGGCAGAATCGAAACGATCACATCCGGCGTCGTCGCATTCATCTCATTGATGACGGCATCCAGATTCCCCACACAATTTTCCAGTGCATATTCTCCCGCCAGAATCAGCTTCGGGAATGCTTCCTGCAGTTCCGCTTTGACCTTCTGCACGTCCTCCTCCGTCTGTCCCAGCACAAAAATGCTCCGCTTATTGCGCTCGATCCTCCGATAGAATTCATATGAAAAATCATTCTGCTCCGTCTCCTGCACACGCTGCATGCTGTCCGCATCCGCCGCCTTTAAGATCTCCTTCTCCCCAATGACGGAAAGATCTAGCTCCGAGATCACGTTGTGTACCACCGGGTCCGTCTCTGACGCAATCAGCATCTGCATGGAAATGTTTTCGATTGTATTTAAAACATCATTACTCAGATAGTTCTCGACCTGCCGCATCGATTCCCGCACGGTATAGTTGTCAAGACCGATCCCCATAATATCTATTTTTTTAATCATTGTGCACCTATATCATTACCATTATTTGAAAAAACATACCTTCGTCTGCGAAAGATATGTTTTTAGTATAGCAAACTTGTATTCGTATTTCAAGATTCTTCCATTCCGGTCAAATTTACAGACTTCTTTTACTGCTTTTTTATAATTATTTTATATTTGAAATGTCAATAACTTTTCCAAACTTTCCACGAAATCGGACAACTTTATTATTTCTTCACAAAACAGACATTCGATTATTTTACTATGTAAACCAGATTTTTTTTCCCACTTTTCTGTGGATAATGTGAATAACTTCGTGTATAACTCGATTTTTCCTGTTTTTCCGTTTCTGCATTGTGGATAACTTTTTTGCAATTCACACTCATTTAGTCAGTTTTCCTTTTTCATTTTTTACAATTTGTGCACATTGTATAGACTGTGCCTTTTGTCCTATTCCTTCATTTTTTGCAATAATCCTGCGTTTTGGGGTGCAATATTGAGAAAATCATGTCCCTTCGTTATCAGGCAGAATGTAACTGAAAATCAAAAGAGCTTCCGCTTCTCTTCCTCTTCTTATGACGCAAAAATGGGACTATCACAAGTGATAGTCCCATTTTATATTCTCGTTTAGAAAATTCTTCTTACACAGATCGGGCTGCGGTAGGTAACACTGGAGTAAGTGATACCGCTGGACGGTGTGCTGGCATGCACGATCGTTCCATTTCCGATATAGATTCCAACATGTCCGCTGTAACATACAATGTCACCCGGCTGTGCAGATGAAAGGCTTACTTCATAACCACAGCCTCTCAACGCACTGGATGAATGCGGAAGACCAATTCCAAATGCTGAATACACACTCATAACAAATCCGGAACAGTCCGTTCCATTCGTAAGGCTGCTTCCGCCATATACATACGGATTACCGACAAACTGACATGCATAGCTTGCAACTGCCTGACCGTTTGAACTGGTCGGTGCACTGTAGGATGCACTGGAATCTGAGGAGCTGGATGAACTGGATGAACTCTCAGAGTTCTTCTTTCTGGCGCTAGCTGCCGCTGCTGCCGCCGCCTCACGCTCTGCCTCTTCCTTCGCAAGACGTGCTTCCTCTTCTGCTTTGGACTCCGCCTGCACATACTCTGTCGTCAATGTGACATAATCGGTGGATACATAGCCGTCTCCCTCTTCTGTCGTCACAAGTGCCCAGCCCGGAATGGACTCATCGGTTACCACAAGGTCATCCTCAATCGGAACCATGGTTAAAACCGCTGCATCTGTGGACGGCTCTGTACGCACATAAAGCGTTGTCGTCGTAACTTTTGCATAGCGGGTACTTACAGACTTTGCAAGTTCCTCATCTCCGGCAACCACGTACTCACACTTCACATAACCGGTAACATTGCCGGATGTGATCTCATACCAGCCATCCTCTGTGGTCTGTAAAATCGTTGCCGCTGAATTATTGTAAAGCTTACCGACTACCTCGCTCTCTGTGTTCGGCTCGGTACGCACGTTTACATAGTTATCTACCTGCGCAATGGCAATGTCTGCATATTCGGACTCTACCACCGGCGTCTCATTCTCGCTTACCTGTTCCTGCTGCGCTGCTGCTTCCTGCGCCACTTCCTCATTGCTTGCGACCAGACAATCTGCCACTGCAAGCGAAACGCCTGCGCTCGGGCTGCTGCTTCCCGTTCCGACTGCCACTGCTTCTGCTGTGGTAGCAACGGACACACCCGCAACCGGTGCTGCATATATCATAGATACAGGATCTCCTGCCAATAACATTCCAGTCAATACAATCCCTGTAGCTCTCAGTGTTCTTCTGTTCATGAATGCCTCCAACGGATTTATTACAAATTTGTTACATTTATTACATGGTTATTATAACAAAGCGTCTATATGATGTCAACCCGCTATATTTTGTAATACTCCGCAGATTTTACACAATATTTTCTTTTTCGACACGTCTTTTCCACAATCTGCGCCATTTTCCGACAAATCCGGGTTACATATGCTCCCAGATTTTCCCTTCCTGCTGCTGCCTTATGCCTTTCCGGTTTTATAGTTTGTTGCATTTTTCATAATTGCCATTCTCCTCCATCTGTGGCATAATAAAGCCATCATAAGAAGGAAAGGTGGGATTCGTATGGATTTTTCCAATGTTGATCTGGCGCTTGGCACACTGATGGCCTACGACTCCGGTTCTTCTGTCAGCTCCGGCAGTCTCGCCTATGCAGTCGGCACGGCCGTTCTCAGTCAGTCATTAGACCTGACCCAGCAGATGGGAGCCTCCATGATTCAGATGATGGAACATTCGGTGAACCCGGAGCTCGGCGGCAATATCGATATGTACGTATAGGGATCATGTAACAGATGCTCTCTGAAAAGAAAAGACGCGGCACACGATGTAACAGTGTGCCGCGTCTTTTTATGTTCCGGATCTCCTCCGGCAGTCTCAGGTATTCCTGTTCCTGTCGCAGCAATTATTTGGTAGCAATCGCTTCGATCTCGAGCATAACGTCCTTCGGAAGACGTGCCACCTCAACGCAGCTTCTCGCCGGGTACGCGCCCTCAAAAAATGTCGCATATACTTCGTTGATCGCTGCGAAATCATTCATTTCCTTAATAAATACGGTTGTTTTTACCACGTTCGCCATGCTGGTGCCTGCTGCCTCAAGCAGATGGGACAGGTTCGTCAGCGCCTGCTTTGCCTGCGCCACAGATCCCTCCGGGATCTCGCCTGTTGCCGGTACAACCGGAATAATACCGGATGTGTATACCATGCCGTTTACCTCAATCGCCTGGGAATATGGTCCGATCGCTGCCGGTGCCTTGTCCGTGCTGATTACATTTTTCATGCTGTATTCCTTCTTTCTTATAGTCTGTCGGTTTCATCTATCATAGCACACCTGAAACAGCGATGCTACTATAATTTGCGGATTGCGCGCTCCGTAATCTCGATGCGGCGCTCCTTGTACAGTCTGCCGACCGCACGCTTGAATGCATTTTTGCTCAGCCCCGTCTCACGCATGATGACTTCCGGTGAAGCCTTGTCCGTAAACGGAAGCACGCCCGCGAATTCCTCAATCACTTCCATGACCTTCTCGGCGTCCGCATCCATCTGCAGATACGCCTTTTCCCGCATCGTGATGTCAAGCTTGCCGTCCGGCTTCACCCCGGTGACCTTCGCCTCAATCACATCGCCGATCTGAAGATGGCTGCAGTCCTCATGTGCCGGTATCATCGCCGAGTAGCAATCATCCACTGCCACAAACGTTCCGAAATCATGACCGAACTCGTAGATCCGTCCGTTTACCGTGTCTCCTTTTTTATAAGGAGAATCCGTGCGCATCAGGTCGTACAGCTTTTTCATGCTTGCACAGAGTCTGCGGCTCTTATCGATGTAGAGCGTCACCAGAACCTCATCCCCCGGCTGCACCTTTTTCGTCATCTCTTTATATGGAAGAAACAGGTCTTTTTCCAGTCCCCAGTCCAGGAACGCACCGATTTTTCCAATCTCGGCAACCTCAAGCACCGCCAGTCCGCCAAGCGTAAGTTTCGGCTGGTTGGTCGTCGCAATGATGCGGTCCTTGGAATCCTTGTACAGGAATACTTCGATCTCATCCCCGAGCTTTGCGTCCGCCGGCACCTGCTTCTGCGGCAGAAGCACACGCGTCTCATCTCCCTCATGCTCCGCCAGATAGACTCCAAATTCTACTTTTTTGATCACTTTTAACTTCTGATATTCGCCTAATTTCATCTCGATCCTCATTTTCCATCAATTCTTCTCTGCCGCCGCAAATTCCACGATCGCATAGATCTGGTCTCCGCCGTCAGTCAGCACCACCGTTATCTTTTCCTCTGCCACCGCAACAACCGGATGCAGCACGTCGCCCAGCATTGCCGCACGTCGGTACTCTGCCCGCACGCCGCCGATTGCAAAATCCTCCGGCACAGATTCCTTTGCCACCAGAATGTATTTCCCGTTGTTCATGTGGTGGTTGGTGTCAATAAAAAATCCCGCCACCGGAACCGGCTGCATCGCAGTTCCGCCCTCCGGAACCGATAGCTTTCTCGCGCCCCACTCGCCCGGCAGTTCTTCTCCGATCTCCGGCCGGTAGGCATCCGCCACTTTCTCCGGGATGCGCATCGGGCGCATCCGCTCCATATCCATGTATACCCAGACAGAATTCGCCAGCACCAGTTCCTCTCCCTGTCCGTTCGTGATCCGGAAGTTGCGGTATCCATAAAATCCCTTAAATGCATACGGCCATGTCTCCACGCAGATTTTCTCTCCCATAACCGGGTAGCGTCTGATCTTAATCTCCCAGGAAGACAATACCCACGCCTGCTTCTGCTCTGCCAGATATTCCACGCCGATGTCCATATCTTCCGACTGGAACGTGCAGCAATCCTGCAGATAATCCATCACCGCCGGCAGTGTCAAATGCCGTTCGCTGTCCACTTCACTGTAACGTACGCGACTTTCAAACTGATACATGGAGTCCCTTCTTTCAATGCCTGTGTCTGTTATTATCGTAGTAATAGTAACACAGGGGAACAGGTTTTTCAATGACAGGAAGCAGATGCCGGATAAAGAAAAGACCTCATGAACGATGTTCATGAGGTCTTAGAAGCAGGGCTACAAGGATTCGAACCTTGAAATGACGGAGTCAGAGTCCGTTGCCTTACCATTTGGCGATAGCCCTAAGTGCTGTCAACAAAAGCTATTATAACAGGTCGGCAGAAAAAATCAAGTGTTTTTTTCAAAAATTTCGATTTTTTTGTCTACGAGTGCGTACAACACCTTCTCACCCCAGGAAATCCGGGCGCTTCCGTTCGTCGCCTCCACAATTTCTTTTTCCACTTCCTGCTGCTGTTCTGCCGGAACCATAAGCTGAAGTTTCACTTTTTCTGTATACACGGTGTCGATCAGCGTGAGGTTCTGCTGCGCGATCAGATACTGCAGCTTTCCAAGCCCGGTATAGTCCGTGCCTACCGTAAGCTGTATGCCTTCCTTCTTATCTATAATGGTACTCGACGCAAGCCCCGCCTGCACGGCTCCCTGATACGCCCGCACCAGACCGCCGGTGCCGAGCAGCACGCCGCCGAAATACCGTGTAACCACGACCGCCACGTTGTGAATCTCCTCCCGCAGCAGCACATCAAGCATCGGTCTGCCCGCCGTCTGCGCCGGCTCACCGTCATCCGAACAGCGACTTAACTCCTGCCGGTCTCCGATCACAAATGCGGAACAGTTGTGTCTGGCGTCCCAGTATTTTTTCTTCATCTCCGCGATGAATGCCACCGCCTCCTCCTCCGAGGCAACCGGCCGGACCGTCGCTATAAATCTGGACTTCTTTTCTACAATCTCACCCTCGCCGCCGATATACACTGTCTTCATATGATCCACAATCCCGCCACCCGGGTCCTTTCCCTTCGCTTTCCACTCTTTTCAAATAGTAACACGGCAGCTTTCTTTTTTGCAATACGAATCCTTAAGAAACTGTGAAGAATGTCCGTATTTTCAGTTTTTTCTTTATTCTGACACAGTTCTTTGGTATAATACATTGATGGTGAATCAGAAAAGGAGGCCTACTATGAATTATGGAAAGAAACGTACTCGGAAGCGCGAGCATGAACTTGCTTCCAAGGGTACCATGATTCGCAAAAAATTCAACGTAATTTTTTGTAAGGCATTGCTTATATGCTTTTTTGCAGTCGTGATTGTCGGCGGATGCTCCGCGTTCGGAGTGATCTCCGGAATTATTGCTTCCGCTCCCTCAATCGAAGATATCGATGCAACCCCGACTGGATACCTTACGACCGTGTTGGACAACCAGGGCAACCAGACCGCAACGCTCGTTGCATCCGGTTCCAACCGTAAATACGTGACGATCAACGAGATTCCGATCAATCTGCAGCATGCTTTTGTTGCGATCGAGGATGAGCGTTTTTACGATCACAACGGTATCGATCTGCAGGGTATTCTGCGTGCAGGATTAAAAGGCGTCGCATCCGGTTTTCATTTTTCGGAAGGCGCAAGTACCATCACACAGCAGCTGCTCAAAAATACCGTGTTTACCCAGTGGACAAGCGAACAGTCCATGGCGGACAAGTTCGAGCGAAAATTCCAGGAACAGTACCTGGCTCTCCAGCTGGAAAAGGTTGTGGACAAGGACTGGATTCTGGAAAATTACTTAAACGCTATCAATCTTGGTCAGAATACGCTGGGCGTCGGCGTCGCATCGGAGCGCTATTTCGGAAAAGATGTCTCGGAGCTGACACTTTCCGAATGTGCCGTGCTCGCGGCGATTACCCAGAGCCCGAGCTACTACAACCCGATCACACACCCGGATCACAACAAAGAACGCCGGCAGAAAGTCTTGAACAACATGCTTGATCAGGGCTATATCTCACAGACCGAGTATGATGAGGCCGTTGCAGACAATGTGTACGACCGGATTCAGGTCGTCAATGTAGAGTCGCAGGATGAGAATATCAATTCCTATTTTGTAGATGAAATGACGGATCAGATCGTTCAGGATATGATCGACCGTCTGGGCTACACGGAGACGCAGGCTTACAAAGCTCTCTATCAGGGCGGACTTACCATCGAGTCCACGCAGGACCCGGATATCCAGAATATCTGCGATGAAGAGGTCAACAATCTGGAGAACTACCCGACCGATCCGAAGGTATCCTTCTCCTACCGCGTATCGATCCAGTCCCCGGACGGCACCATCTCAAATTACAGCCAGCAGACGATGCTTTCCTATTATCAGAAGTCAAACAAGAACTACAGCATCAACTTTGCCAGCGAGGATGACGCCCGCGCAGCGATCGAGCAGTATAAGATGGATCTTATGCAGGACGGAGACGTCGTTGTGGATGGCAGCGAGACGCTTACCTTTACCGTCCAACCGCAGGCTGCTTTAACCGTCATGGATCAGTCCACAGGAGAAGTGAAGGCACTCGTCGGCGGACGCGGCGACAAGACGGCCAACAAGACGTTAAACCGTGCAACGGACACCACAAGACAGCCGGGTTCTACCTTTAAGATTATCGCTGCCTATGCACCTGCACTGGACGCGGGAGGTCTCACACTTGCCGATGTCCAGGATGATGCGCCGTACAATTACGGTTCCGGACAGGGCGGAGCGGTAAATAACTACGACAAGCGCTACCGCGGTTTCACCACACTGCGCGAAGGTATCATTGATTCCATCAACGTCGTAGCGGTTAAGACGCTGGCGCAGATCGGTCCTTCCCTGGGTTACGATTACATCCGCAACTTTGGTTTTACCACCGTCGGCATCGACGAGAGCGGCAACGAGACACTGGCACTCGGAGGTCTCACCAACGGTGTCACCAACCTGGAGCTGACCGCCGCTTACGCCACCATCGCCAACAGCGGAACCTACATCAAGCCAAAATTCTATACAAGAATTCTGGACCATGACGGAAATGTACTGCTTGACAATACGGCACCGGAATCGCACACCGTCCTGAAGGAGACCACTGCATGGCTTCTGACCGACGCCATGAAGGACGTCATGACACAGGGAACCGGTACGCCGGCCTACTTCGGAAGCAGTATGGCGCAGGCAGGAAAATCCGGTACCACCACCAAGAACCGTGATGCCCTGTTTGCCGGATTCACACCTTATTACACCTGCGTGGTATGGGGCGGTTACGACGACAATGCGGTTCAGAACAGCGGACAGACCACCTATCCGAAGAAGATCTGGAAAGCGGTCATGAGCCGGATTCACGAGGATCTTCCTTATGCGGACTTTGAAAAACCGGACGGCATCGTCACTGCTACCGTCTGCAAAGAATCCGGAAAGCTTGCCATCGACGGCGTATGTACGAACGATCCGCGCGGCAACATGGCATATACCGAATATTTTGCAACCGGCACGGCACCGACCGATTACTGTGACCACCATATTCTGGCCAACATCTGTGCGGATTCCGGACAACTCGCCGGCGCAAATTGTCCGAACACCTACGCAACCGGCGTATACGTGATTGGCGGCTCTGCGAACACAGAGGATGCTCCTTATCTTCTGACCGAAGAGGCTCTCGCCAATACCTGTACGATGCACAATGCACCGTCCACACCGTATGAGTCGACGCCGTACACACCTGTTCCGGGCGTGACGGATCTCCCGTCGCAGGATACCAATACCGGAACCACAGACAACAGCACCTCCCCGGGTGACAGCGGCACATCGACGGGTGAGAATCAGACCACCGGTGACAATACCGGCGGCTCTGCTGAGAATACCGGCGGCAACGCCGACGGCAGTCAATAAAAAGATGCGCCCGGGTTTTGAAACTCTCAAAACCCGGGCGCATTTTTTTATCTGTCATGTTTTAATTCTCTGTAAAGGATCTTACCGTCTGCAGTACCTCCTCCGCCTTGTCCAGCGATTCCGCTGCATGTTCTCCCTGCTCACTGCAAAAATCGATGGTTCTCGCCTCAATACGCTCCAGATGCCCTCTGGCCTCCGCGCTGAGTGCCTCCGGCGTGTATTCTTTGATCGTAAGTCCTGCCAGCCGCTTCATATAACGATTCGTCGTCTCTCTGGCCTGGCGCTGACTGCGCATGCGCTGATCCATGATCTCAATCTCGCGCTCCTGCTTTTCCTGCTCCTGTCTCCGCGCGCCTGTATCCTCCTCATTTTTGACCTGCACGGCATGATATTCATACGCCTCCTCAAGCGCCTCCCAGAATGCTCCACGGAAGTCTACCGGACGTAAAAATACACGGAATACATTCCGCTCGTTGATGAAGAAATGAAGCTGCGCCGAACTGATTGTGGTCGTATAGATGATACAAACGGTACTGGGTGCCGTCTTGTTCAGATACGTTATGATCTGCTCCCCGTTGTACCCCTCCAGGGATAGTCCCGTTATCACGATGTCGTAATTCTTTTTCTTGATCTTTGCCGCCGCCTCTATGCCGTTTATCGCCGTCTCAATCTCAATATCCCGATCCTTCATCGCATCTGTAAATTCATGAATGATCTGGGGATACTTGCTGATGAACAGCAGATTATGCTTTGTATCGTCCTGTCCCATATCACATTCCTCCTATGTCGTTGCCTTTACTTCTTCCACAGGTCTCAAATTATTTTTCCAACCCTATATATCTGCTGATATTTCCCACACTACTTTTCGTTTATTTTCTTATCTTGAATTATAATGGAATGTCCCCAACTATTCAATAGACTTCTTCTCCACTTTCTCCCTCAGATATTCTATCCGCAAAACTGCCTTCGCAGATTTTTTCTTCGTATTTACTGTACAATCACAATTTATGGCCTTTACAGTCAAAAACGCGAAAGCGCCCGGCAATCTGCCGGGCGTTCCCGCGTTGATGTATATACTAACTAAGGGGATTAGATTCACCAATCTAATCAAATTAGATTAGTGCATATTAGTGTAACTCTCTGGATACGAAATCCGGATAGCCGGACTCTAATCCATGCTCTGTCGAGTCAAGACCCTCGATCTCCTCCTCTGCGGTGACTCTGAGACCGATCGTTTTCTTTAATACGGTAAACACGATTGTCATTGTGATGATCGTCCATCCTGCGATGCAGAGGATTCCCAGGCACTGGATGGCAAGGTGATGTACACCGCCGCCGTAGAACAGTCCGTCCTTGTAATCAAAGAATCCTACCGCGAGGGTACCCCAGATACCGTTGCAGCCGTGTACTGCCACTGCACCGACCGGATCATCTACTTTCAGTTTATCCTCAATAAAGTATACTGCCACGCAGACAAGCACACCTGCGACTGCTCCGATAACAAAAGCTCCGATTGCATCTACGTTCGAGCATCCGGCTGTGATTGCCACAAGGCCTGCCAGCGAACCGTTTAAGGACATGGACACATCCGGTTTTCCGTTTCTGATCCAGGTATAAAGCATTGCGGTTACGGTTGCAACTGCCGGTGCAATCGTTGTGGTTGCAAAAATCTGTGACAGCTGCATGGTGTCGGTTGCTGCTGCGCCGTTGAAGCCGTACCAGCCGAACCAGAGAATAAATACGCCAAGGGCACCGATCAACAGGTTGTGACCGAGAATAGGCTTCGGCTTGCCGTTCTTGTCATATTTTCCAATACGCGGTCCCAACATTGCCGCACCGATGAAAGCAGTGATACCGCCAACCATATGGATGCAGGCAGAGCCCGCGAAATCTGTAAATCCCATGTCGGTCAGCCACGGTGTACCGCCCCATACCCAGTGAGCTTCGATCGGGTACACACATAAGCTGATGATAAAACTGTAGATACAGTAGGTAATGAACTTTGTTCTCTCTGCCATGGCACCGGATACAATCGTTGCAGCGGTTGCACAAAATACCAGGTTAAACACAAACGCCGACCAGTCGGTCTCGCCGAAATTCGTAAACGGGTTCAGTCCCCAGCCGACAAATTTTCCATCGCCGCACAAAAGGTTGTAACCGAGCAGATAAAACGCCACGGTTCCGATACAGAAATCCATCAGGTTCTTCATCGTGATATTTCCGACGTTCTTTGCTCTCGTAAATCCTGCCTCTACCATGGCGAATCCACATTGCATAAAAAAGACTAACGCTGCTCCCATAAGGAACCATACACTCATATCCATAAGCTTATCCTCCTGCAAAAAAAGAGGATAACAGCGAGCACAGACATTCCTGTGTTCTCTATTATCCCCTTTGATAATATGTTACAATATTTGATTTTTTCATAATAATCTGTAGTGCTCCTTCATCGCTCCTATAGCAGGCTCCTCAATTCCTCCTATAACAGCACTCCTCAAACAGGCTTACAATGCTTTCGTGCCATGCTCACCTGTACGAATACGGATTGCATCTTCGACATCATACACGAAGATCTTACCATCTCCGAAATGTCCGGTGTTAATCTCATCTACGATCTTGTCAATCAGCTTCGGTGCAACTTCGTCTGCCACAACCGTCTCGACTTTGATCTTCGGAAGCAGATTCACGGAATACTCTGCACCGCGGTAGTTCTTAATAATTCCCTTCTGGTTACCATAGCCCATGCTGTTGACGATATTCAAACCGTTTACTTCCTCGGTATCCAGCACGCCCTTTAAGTCTTCCAGTTTTTCCGGCTTAATAATAATTTCCAGTTTTTTCATGCCAAGCTCCTCCTTTATATTCAGTTTTAGCGAAAGCGCTACTCCCATCCCTCTGCTGTTCACAGTTTATTCATTTAAGATTCAAAAATCTTTCATCCTGTAAACATGAAATTTTCATTTCTGCTCCATATACTATAACCATACAAATGATAGTTATCAGTATTTGTTACTACCCACAAAACTTTTTCATAATCTGCCAGGTGACGGTTGTCACCTGGCAATCCTCCCCTTTCGGGGAGTTTTTTCTCCCTTTAGGGGGGATTTTTTATTTAGGAGGTTGATGGTAGCAACTATACCTCGAAAATCAAATCTCCATAGGACGGCATCGGCCACATTGACTTATCAACTAACATCTCCAGCTTATCTACCGGCGCTCTGAGTTCATCCATCGCTGTCTTTACCGTATCTCTGTAGTATACAGCCTGCTCTCTGCCCTCATCCATTGCAGATGCTTTCTCTGTCACATCCTTTAACTTGTCGAGAGCATTCTGTGCGTCTGCCAGAAGATCGGATACCTCTGTGAGGATCTCTGTCTGCGCGCTGATATCTGCGCCGCATGCACTCTTTACGGCATTGATGGACTGTGCCAGTACCGTTGTATATTTGATAACTGCCGGAATGATCTGCTTTGCAGCAATGTCGATCATTGCCTTTGCCTCGATATTGATCTCTTTTGCATAGGTCTCATACTCGATCTCCACACGGGAATCCAGCTCAGCCTTGGTAAATACCTTGAACTTCTCAAACAGTGTCACTGCCTTCTCTGTGTTGAGTGCCGGGATCGCATCTACCATGGAGCGGATGTTCGGAAGACCGCGCTTCTCTGCCTCTGCTACCCACTCGTCTGAATATCCGTTGCCGTTGAATACGATTCTCTGATGCTCGGTTGCATACTCCTTGATCAGATCATGTACTGCCATGTCAAAGTCATCTGCCTTCTCTAAGACGTCGCATGCCTCTGCAAATGCCTCTGCCACGATCGTGTTGAGTACCACGTTCGACTGGGCGATGGAATCCTGGGAACCTACCATACGGAACTCGAATTTATTGCCTGTGAATGCAAACGGTGATGTACGGTTACGGTCGGTTGCATCCTTCATGAAATCCGGAAGCGTCTTAACACCGGTCTCTAACTTCTTGCCGGAGATACTGTGTGTTGCCTCACCAGTGCTGATCAGCTGTGAAAGCACATCCTGCAGCTGCTCACCAAGATATATGGATACGATTGCTGGCGGTGCCTCGTTTGCTCCTAATCTGTGATCGTTTCCGACATCTGCTGCTGCCTCTCTCAAGAGATCTGCATGCCTATCTACTGCTTTTAAGATGCAGGTAAGGACTAACAGGAACTGGATGTTCTCATGCGGTGTCTTGCCCGGCTCTAAGAGGTTGATGCCATCGTCTGTCGTGATCGACCAGTTGTTGTGCTTACCGGAACCGTTCACACCTGCGAATGGCTTCTCATGAAGCAGACACTGTAAACCATGACGGCCGGCAACTTTCTTCAATGTCTCCATAACGAGCTGGTTGTGATCGACTGCCACGTTCGCCTCTGCGTAGATCGGAGCAAGCTCATGCTGTGCCGGGGCCACCTCGTTGTGCTGTGTCTTTGCCGTAACGCCAAGCTTCCAGAGTTCCTCATTGACGTCCTTCATGTATGCACCGATGCGCTCACGAATTGATCCGAAATAGTGATCGTCCATCTCCTGTCCCTTCGGCGGCATTGCTCCGAATAAGGTACGTCCGGTAAAGATGAGATCCTTTCTCTGTAAATACTTCTCGCGGTCTACGATAAAGTATTCCTGCTCCGGTCCAACGGACGGTGTTACTTTCTTTGATGTAGTATTTCCGAATAATTTTAATAAGCGAAGTGACTGCTCATTGATTGCTTCCATAGAGCGGAGAAGCGGCGTCTTCTGGTCAAGTGCCTCACCTGTGTAAGAACAGAACGCGGTTGGAATACAAAGGGTTGCACCTGCTGCATCCTGTCTCACGAATGCCGGTGATGTACAATCCCATGCGGTATAGCCTCTGGCTTCAAATGTTGCTCTAAGACCTCCTGACGGGAAAGAAGAAGCATCCGGCTCGCCCTTGATCAATTCCTTACCGGAAAAGCTCATCAGCACTTTACCATTCTCCATCGGAGCTGTGATAAATGCATCGTGCTTCTCTGCGGTCACGCCTGTCAGCGGCTGGAACCAGTGTGTGTAATGGGTAGCGCCTTTTTCAATCGCCCACTCTTTCATCTCATGTGCGACAACATCCGCTGTCTCGAGATCCAGTTCTTTTCCCTCGTTGATTACTTCCTTTAACTTCTTGTAGACTTTCTTCGGAAGACGTTCCTGCATTACTGCATCGTTGAATACGTTTTCACCGAAAATCTCTGCTGCATTAAGGTATCCTGTTTCGCTCATCTTCTACATCCTTTCTTCTCACTAATCCAATCCCCTAAGACCAGACTTGCTTATTCTAATGTACGCGATTTCCTGTCGGATTTCAACCAGAACTTCATGTAAAGTTCTGTATACAGAAAAAAGGGCATTCCAAGTCTATTGGAACACCCTTGTTCATCGCTCACATTGTTTTGTTGGTATTAAGATAATACTTTTTAAAACGAAATGCAAGCGAAAACTTTATATATTTTTAATTTTTACACTTCTAACAAAAATAATAAAGTTCTAGTCAAATTATTGTGAAAAAATTCTGTTGTCCGACAAAACAACTTCATTCCATAAAGAATTAGTCGTTTGCCTTACCTACGGAACCGAACAGCTCCATCTTCTCTTTTACAGTTGCCTTGATTGCCTCTGCGCCAGGAGCAAGAAGTTTACGCGGGTCAAAGCCCTTGCCTTCCAGATCCTTGCCAGCCTCGATATATTTACGTGTAGCATCTGCGAAAGATAACTGGCACTCTGTGTTTACGTTGATCTTTGCAACACCGAGAGAGATTGCTTTCTTGATCATGTCAGCCGGGATACCTGTACCACCGTGAAGAACTAACGGCATAACGCCTGTCTTCTGCTGGATTGCATCCAGAGTCTCAAAGCTTAAGCCCTTCCAGTTTGCCGGATATTTTCCGTGAATGTTACCGATACCTGCTGCAAGCATATCTACACCAAGATCAGCTACACGCTTGCACTCGTCCGGATCTGCGCACTCGCCCATGCCGACAACGCCGTCTTCCTCGCCGCCGATGGAACCAACCTCAGCCTCGATGGACATTCCCATTGCATGTGCAACCTGAACCAGCTCCTTGGTCTTCTCAACGTTCTCGTCGATCGGATAGTGGGAACCGTCGAACATGATGGATGTGAATCCAGCCTTGATGCACTTGTAGCATCCTTCGTATGTACCATGATCCAGATGAAGTGCAACCGGAACTGTGATACCGAGCTCATCATGCATTGCCTTTACCATCGCTGCAACTGTACCGAAACCGGTCATATACTTACCAGCGCCCTCGGAAACACCAAGGATTACCGGAGACTGTAACTCTTCTGCTGTCAGGAGAACAGACTTTGTCCACTCAAGGTTGTTGATGTTGAACTGACCTACTGCATAGTGACCAGCTTTTGCTTTTTCTAACATTTCTTTTGCAGATACTAACATAATGAATTCCTCCATAACTTAATCAATTTGCCGCAATGCGGCAGTTGTTTTTACCCTACCGCTATTATATATTACTTCCTGTAAAAAATAAAGTTAAATTTTTAACAAAACATACTTCCCGACAAGGTCTCTCACTCGCCCTGCGGCACCATAATCTCGACTGCCTTGCACAGGTTCTTCACCACGACCTCCTCATGGTCGCCGCCGAATTCTCCATCCAGCGTCCACGGGATTGTGTTCTTCGCCGTGAACCGCACTTCGCTGGTCTTAAACGAATAAATCATGTCCGTATCGTCCACAAGATTGATCAACGATGCGATGATCTCGTTTAACTCGATCGGGTTCTTCGGCTTTTTGATGAGTGTGACCTCGAAGACTCCGTCATCCAGCAGGACGTCCTTTCCGGTCATCCCCTTAAATCCGCCCACGGAGGTGGAATTGCTGATCATCCCGTAGATGAACTCGTCCTGAAGACGCACATTGTCGTACTCTACCTGCATGAGGAACGACGGGATGTCGTGCAGGCACTTCGCGCCCTCTAAGATGTAAGCCGCATGTCCCAGCACATTCTTCCACTCCTGACTCGTCTTGTAGGAGACTTCCGTAAACAGCCCAAATGCCGCCACGTACACGAAGAAGTCCCCGTTAAACGCCCCGATATCACACGGGAACGCCCGACCTGCAACGGCTGTCTCCGCCGCCTTGACCATATTTTTCGGAATGCCGAGCGATGTGGCAAAATCATTCGTGCTGCCCGCCGCAATATAGCCGAGCGGTACCTTTTTCTCACGGTGCATCATCCCCGTCACCACTTCATCCAGCGTACCGTCCCCGCCGCTGCACACGACGAGATCATAATCGCCGGCTTCCATCTCGATCTTATGTATCGCGTCTCCCTGTGCCTGTGTCGGATAGATGGTGACCTCATAATCCGCCTTCACCATCACATCCACAATATCCAACAGCTGATTCTTGATCTGTGCCTTGCCTGAAAACGGATTAAACACAAACAGTAACTTTTTCTTTGTACCCATTATTTATACACCCTTATCTTATTTCTTTCTATGAGACGAGGAATTCCTCAATCGCTGCAACGGCTTCCGCTTCGTCCGCTCCCTCTGCATCCACAAGAATCTCCTCACCGTTTAACAACGCCAGACTCATCATCCCCAT
This sequence comes from Roseburia hominis A2-183, assembly GCF_000225345.1. Lineage (NCBI taxonomy): Bacteria > Bacillati > Bacillota > Clostridia > Lachnospirales > Lachnospiraceae > Roseburia > Roseburia hominis. The sequence continues at coordinate 540,868 of NC_015977.1, read as the reverse complement.
AATGCTCTTCGCATTGACACGGCTGTCACCATGTTCCAGATAGATTTTGCTTTCATACCGGTTTGCCACCTGCACGAGATTTGCGATCGGTCTTGCCTCAAAATCCTGCTGCATCTTTACTACCACACTCTTTTTCATTGCATCCTCCCATCCTCGCTTTTTAACTTACACCTTACACTGTCTGCTGCCGGAGGCTGTCTGCCATCTCGCTGATTCTGCGAAGCCTGTGATTCACACCTGATTTTCCCACAGGAGGATTCAGGTAGGTTCCCAGTTCTGCAAGCGGCGCATCCGGGTATTCCAGCCGAAGCAGTGCCATCTCTTTGAGATTCTCCGGCAGATATGACAAGCCGGCCGTCTCTCTTATATATTCAATGTCCGCAAGCTGTTTGACTGCAGCGTTTACCGTCTTGCTGATATTCGCTGTCTCGCAGTTCACCTTGCGGTTCACCGAATTACGCATTTCCTTCAGAATCCGCACATTCTCCAGATTCATGAGCGCAACATGCGCCTCCATAATGTTTAGAATATCTACAATCTGCGAGCCTTCCTTCAAGTACACAACCTGATATTTTTTGCGTGCCACAATCTTGGCGTCCATGTCAAAGCTGTTGATTACATCCCGAAGCTGTTCGGCCTGTGGGATACTGCGGCATACAATCTCAAAATGGTAGGATTTGTTGGGATCGCTGATCGATCCTCCCGCCAGAAACGCCCCTCTTATGTACGCCCTCTTGCAGCAGTTCTGCTGAATGAGGAGTCCCTTGACCGTATCTTCCGGCTCCGCCTCCCCCGTGGCATCGTTGTACATTTTAACCGTGGAAAAAACGCTGCGCGCCTCCTCCTCGGTATGGATTTCTTCTATATGAAACAGTTCTGCTAACAGCAGCTGATATTTTTGCATCAGCAGCCGGTTCTCCGATTCCGCCGCAGGGATTCTTCCCTCAAATGCAATCAGCGCCGCCAGCTCTGCAATCTGGCAATGTCTGCTTTTTCCCAGATGTTTTGCCAGTTCCGTTTTTACCTCACTTGAAAATGACATAGCTTACTCCAACCGTCCCTCGCGTCCATCGGCTCTTCCTTTTGTCTGCGGGGTCTATTTCCCGCGGAGCGCATCTTTACCGATGTCGCGGTGCTCTATTTTCAGTCCGTATCCCTTTTGTCCGGAAAGCCGTTCATACAGCGCATTGGCGAGCGTGACCGACCGGTGCTTTCCTCCGGTGCAGCCAATGGAGATTACAAGCTGGTTCTTCCCTTCTGCAATATAATTCGGAATCAGGAAGTTCAGCATATCCTCGAGCTTGTCCAAAAACGTATGCGCCTCCTCATACTGGAACACATAGTCCTGAATCTCCTTGTCATTGCCCGTCTTTGCCCGCAATCCTTCCACATAATACGGATTCGGCAGAAAACGCACGTCAAAGACCAGATCGGAGTCCGCCGGAATCCCATACTTAAATCCAAACGACAGAATCGTGATAAACAGATTCTTATAGTCCTGATTCTGCACAAAAATCTTATCCAGCTCCGCTTTCAGCTCCCTGGTCAGAAGCTGGCTGGTATCTATAATATAGTCTGCACTCTCTTTCAAAAATGCCAGACGCTTTCTCTCTTCTTCAATGCCCTTGTCCACCCGGTCTCCGCCGGACAGCGGATGGTTTCTTCTGGTCTCCTTGTAGCGCTTGACCAATACAGAATCCTCTGCATCCAGAAACAGAATCTCGTAGTGAACCTTCTTTTTTTTGATCCGCGCAAGCACGTCGCGTATCTCTTCCAGTGCCTGGCCGTTCCGGATGTCAATACCGACCGCCACTTTCTGCAGTTCTGCATTTTCCTGCAGGCTCGACAGCTCCACGAACTTTTCAAGCAATGCAATCGGAAGATTATCCACACAGTAGTATCCGATATCTTCCATCATCTTAATTGCCGTACTCTTTCCGGCTCCGGACATTCCGGTCAAAATCACGAACTTCATGCCAGTCACTCTCCATTCCTGCGTATCCTGCTGTTATCTTTGTCTATCGGGCTAAAATTCGCCAAGCATCTTAATCTCCGGTTCCAGCTTCACCTGAAACTGTCTGTCCACCTCTGCGCTCACATCCGCAATCAGCGTCCTCACATCCTGTGCGGTCGCATTCCCTGTGTTGACCACAAATCCGCAGTGTTTCTGCGATACCTGTGCTCCGCCGACCCGGTATCCGCGCAATCCCGCATCCATGATCAGCTTTCCGGCAAAATATCCCTCCGGCCGTTTAAATGTGCTTCCCGCACTCGGATATTCGAGCGGCTGCTTTTCGGCGCGCTGCGTGGCAAGTTCCTTCATCCGTGCCCGGATGGCCTGCTCCTCTCCCGCTGCAAGCTTCAATACCGCCTGTGTGACAATATAGTGCTTCTTTAAAATGCAGCTCGTGCGGTAGCCAAGCTCCAGCTCCTCCACGGACAGCACATGCTGTACTCCCGTCTCATCGAGCACGGTCACAGTCTCTATGATGTCCCGCATCTCTCCGCCGTAAGCTCCCGCATTCATCACAACTGCACCGCCGATCGTTCCCGGAATCCCGGCTGCAAATTCCATCCCGGTCAGCGCATGTGACGCAGCAAGCGACGCCGTGCGTGACAGGAGTGCTCCCGCTCCCGCCGTAATCCGCACGCCGTCTGCCGAAATCTCATCCATCCCGTCTCTGGTAAGAATGACCACCCCACGGATACCACCATCTCCCACCAGGAGGTTACTGCCGTTTCCGACAATGTAATATGGCTCTCCCGCCTCCCGGCATGCACCGGTAACTGCTGCAAGTTTCTCCGCTTCCGGCGTCACCAGCACATCCGCCGGACCGCCCACACGAAAGGTCGTGTGGCGGCTCATCGGCTCGTTCGGATGAATATTTTCTTTTCCTGCGATCTGTTCTAACGTATCCAATAACTGTTGTTTCATGCCTGTTCCTTTAAAAATGCAATATAGCCGCGATATGCCTCATACAGATCCACCTTGCTGATGATCTCCCACGGTGCATGCATGTTCAGCACTGCCACACCGCTGTCAATCACACGCATGCCATAGTTGGCAAGAATGTAGGCGATCGTTCCGCCGCCGCCCTGGTCTACCTTGCCGAGTTCTGCCGTCTGGAATGACACCTCGTTGCGGTCCATGATCGCGCGGAGTGCTCCCACGTACTCTGCATTCGCATCGTTCGATCCGGATTTGCCTCTGGCTCCGGTATATTTGTTAAACACAAGTCCTCTTCCAAAATATGCTGCGTTGCGCTTCGTCATCACGGACGGGAAGTTCGGGTCAAATGCCGCCGATACATCCGAAGAGAGAACGCTCGAGTTCTTCAGTGCACGTCTGAGTGCCAGTTCAGAATACGTTCCTGCCGCATTCATCACCTCTGCGACCGTATTCTCGAAGAAACGGGACTGCATACCGCTCGCACCGACACTTCCGATCTCTTCCTTGTCTACCAGAAGGCATACACTTGTGATCTCCGGCTTCTCCATCGCCGCAATCGCCTCAAAGGAAGGATATGCGCACACTCTGTCATCGTGTCCGTAGCCCATAATCATGCTTCTGTCAAAGCCGTAGTCTCTCGCTTCGCCGGCCGGTACGACCTCAATCTCCGCAGAGAGGAAATCCTCTTCCTCTATATCATATTCCTTTGCAAGGATCTTCATGATATTGGCTTTTACCTTTTCCTTGACGTCGTCTTTTTCATCCGCTTCCGCCGGAATGCTGCCGATGATCAGATCGAGGTTTTCTCCCTCAATGACCTTGGCTGCCTTTTTCTCCATCTGCTCTCCGGAAAGGTGGATCAAAAGATCGCTCACGCCGAATACCGGATCACCCGGCTTGTCTCCGACACTCACTTTGACCACGGTGCCGTCCTTTTTCGCAATGACGCCGTGCAGAGCCAGCGGCAGTGTCACCCACTGGTACTTCTTGATACCGCCGTAATAGTGGGTATCCAGCATCGCGAAATCCGTGTCTTCATACAGCGGGTCCTGCTTTAAGTCCATGCGCGGGGAATCAATATGTGCGCCGAGAATATTCATGCCGTGCTCCATGCTCTTCTCACCGATTACGAACAGGGCAAGTCCTTTTCCCATATTGTTTGCATATACTTTATCTCCGGCTGCAAGCTTTGTACCCTTCTCCAGCACGGTATCCAGATTTACGAATCCCGCCTTCTCTGCTTTCTTGGCAAAATAGGTCACGCACTCGCGCTCCGTCTTGCAGTCTGACAAAAACTTACGGTACTCCTCCGCAAAATCAAAAACTTCGTCTCTCTTTTTTCCTTCCGGGTATTTCTCCCATGCATTCTTTCTTTCCATTGCTGTTGTTTCTCCTAACCTATATTGATCTATTCGTCTTTATTGATCTATTCGTCTTCCTCATCGTCGGACTTCTTCGTCAGGTTCTCTTGTACACGGCGGTACAGCTCCTGTGCGGCATTGTAACCCATCTTCTTCTGTCTGTGGTTGACTGCCGCTGCCTCACAGATGACTGCAAGGTTACGTCCGGCGCGGATCGGAAGCGAATGACATACGACTTTATTGCCGAGGAACTCTGTGTACTCCTCCTCAAGTCCCAGACGGTCATACTCATTATCCTTCTTCCAGTCTTCCAGCTTGATGACCAGATCGATCTGCTGCTTCTCCTTGACGCCCTCGACACCGAACAGCGTCTTCACATCAATGATGCCGATTCCGCGCAGCTCGATAAAGTAACGTGTGATGTCCGGTGAAGTACCGATCAGCGTATGCTCGTTGATCTTGCGGATCTCCACGACATCATCGGTTACCAGACGATGTCCTCTGCGCACAAGCTCGAGTGCTGCCTCGCTCTTACCGATACCGCTCTCTCCCATAATCAGAAGTCCCTCGCCGTAGACATCTACAAGCACGCCGTGAATGGTGATGCACGGTGCCAGCTGCTCGCTCAGGCAGTAGATCAGCTCCGCCATGAACTCGGATGTGCTTCGCTTGGTTCCGAATACCGGCAGGTTGCTCTCCTCCGCAATTTTGAGGAACATCTCGTCCGGCTTTAAATCACGGCAGAAAATGACGCACGGAATATCGTAAGCCATAAACTCCCGGTAAATCGCTTCTTTTTTCTTCTCATCCAGCTGTTGCAGATACGTGTATTCCACGGTACCAATGATCTGCACACGAGACTGCTCAAAATGCTCGAAATAGCCGCTCAGCTGCAATGCCGGACGGTTGACATCACGGATCATGATCCGATGTCCTTTTAATTCCATCTGCGGAATAAAATTGCACAGATCGAGAATCTGCGCCACTTTTGCTACACCAACACCACTCATCCCTTACGCTCCTTTGTATGTGATTTACTTTTGTGCAAATTATACCATAGGCACATGGAATCTTCAACTAATCGGACGGCTGGTTTTCCCGTTCTTTCTCCCGGAAAAACCGATAAACCGAGCGCGCTGCCTGCGGGCTCATGCTGTCCGTCTGTGCGAGGTCTTCCTCCGTCGCCTCCCGGATTGCCTCCAGCGACTGATATTTTTTCATCAGCGCCTTGCGCCTTGCCGGTCCGATATCCGGAATGTCATCCAGCACGGAATGTACCTGCTCCTTGCTCCGGAGCGACCGGTGGTACTCAATCGCAAAACGGTGCGCCTCGTCCTGAATTCGCGTAATCAGCTTAAATCCCTCGCTTCCACGGTCGATGGGTATCTCTACATTATGATAGTATAGCCCGCGCGTGCGGTGATTATCATCTTTGACCATTCCACAGACCGGAATATTAAGATGCAGCTCCTCCAGCACTTTGAGCGCAATGTTCACCTGCCCGCGGCCGCCGTCCATCATGATCAGATCCGGAAATCTTGTGAAACTGCCGTACTCCTCCGACAGGTCCTTTTCTTCCATCTCCTCCATCTCACGCATGCCATGCGTAAATCTTCTCGTCAGCACCTCATACATGGAGGCATAGTCATCCGGTCCCGACACCGTCCGCAGCTTGAACTTCCGGTAGTCACTCCGCTTTGGCTTGCCTTTCTCATACACAATCATGGAACCGACCGACTCAAAACCGCTCGTATTTGAGATATCGTACGCCTCCACGCGGTTTAATCCTTTCATATCTAAAAGCTGTTCAATCTCCTTTAACGCGCCGATCGTCCTGCCTTCCTCGCGCTTGATCTTCTCGCGATCCTGCGCAAGAACCATCTTGGCATTCTTCTGTGCGAGTTCCACCAGCTTTTCTTTCATGCCCTTCTGCGGTACCCGGATGTAAACCTTGCTGCCCCGCTTCTCGCCAAGCCAGTCGGCAAGCACCTCCTGCTCCTCGATCTCCTGCGGCAGCATAATCTCTCTCGGAATGAACGGCGTTCCCGAATAGAACTGCTTTAAGAATGTGGTAAGGATCTGGGCTTTGGTGTCCTCCGTTCCGATCTTCACATAAAAATGGTCTCTGCCGATCAGCTTGCCATCACGGATAAAAAATACCTGCACCACCGCGTCGCGGTCATCCGCCGCCAGCGCAATAATGTCCTTGTCCTCGCCGTCCGTGTGCGTAATCTTCTGCTTCTGTGCGATCTGTCTGACACTGTTTAAAAGCTCCCGGTACTCAATCGCCTTTTCAAATTCCAGATTGGCCGACGCCGTATTCATCTTCTCTTCCAGAGACTTTAGCACCGGCGCATAATTGCCATTTAAAAATTCCACCACCGCATCCACGCGCTCACGGTACGCTTCCTTTGTGATATATCCCTGGCAGGGCGCCGTGCACTGATGAATGTGATAATTCAGACACGGGCGGTCCTTTCCCGTGTCGCGCGGCAGGTTCCGGTTGCAGGTGCGCAGCTGATAGATCTTGTTCACCAGCTCGATCGTATCCTTGACTGCTCCCGCGCTCGTGTAAGGACCAAAGTACCGCGATTTGTCTTTTTTCTGCTGGCGGGAAAAGAGAACTCTCGGAAAATCTTCCCCGAGAGTCACTCTGATGTACGGATATGTCTTATCGTCCCGCAGCATGGTGTTGTACTTCGGCCGATGTTCTTTGATCAGATTACATTCCAGTACCAGCGCCTCCAGTTCGGAATCCGTCACAATGTACTCAAACCGCGCAATCTGTTTTACCATCTGCGCTTTTTTGATACCCTCATCATGGCTTGGCTGAAAATACTGGTGCACCCGCTTGCGCAGACTGACCGCCTTGCCAATGTAGATAATGGCATCACGGCTGTCATGCATAATATAAACTCCCGGCTGATCCGGGAGTTTTTTAAGTTCTTCTTCAATTACAAACATTACTGTTCCTCATGATCCTGCGTATTGCGCAGCAATACATCATCCATGTTCTGACTCTCTGCGGCAGTTTTTCCCTCCTCGAGTTCCTGACGGGCTTCCTCCGCCTGCTCGAAGAACGTCTTCTTCTCTGCCTCGTCCTCCGGCTCCGGGATTCCTTTCAGTTCACGGAAAATCTTCATGAATTCCTTACCGGTAATCGTCTCATGCTCGTAGAGGTATTCTGCGATATGATCGAGCACCTCCCGGTTCTCCGTGAGGAGACGTATCGCCTCATCATATGCGTGATTGATAATGGCAAGTACCTCCTTATCAATCTGCGCCGCCGTGTCCTCACCGCAGATCAGTCCTGCGCGGTTGTCCAGATACTGGTTCTCCACCGTCGCCAGGCACATCATACCGAACTTATCGGACATACCGTACTGCGTTACCATTGCCCTGGCAATCGCCGTCGCCTGCTCAATATCGTTCGCCGCACCGCTGGTTGCCGACTGGAATACCAGCACCTCCGCTGCACGTCCTGCCATGTAAGTGGTAATCTTCGCTAAAAGTTCATCCTTGGTCTGGAGATACTTCTCCTCCTCCGGCGTCTGCAGCGTGTAGCCGAGCGCTCCCATCGTACGCGGAACAATCGTGATCTTCTGTACCGGCTCGGTGTTCTTCTGAAGCGCCGTCACCATCGCGTGTCCGACCTCATGGTAGGACACGATCTTGCGCTCCTTGTCACTCATCACGCGGTCCTTCTTCTCCTTGCCGCCGACTGCCACAAGTTCAAACGCGTCAAACAGATCGGACTGGTTGACAAACTTTCTGCCGTTCTTGACGGCATTGATTGCTGCCTCATTGATCATATTGGCAAGATCGGAACCCACCAGACCTGCCGTCGCAAGTGCCAGTGCATCCAGATCCACGGTCTCATCCATCATGACGTCCTTGGAATGTACCTTGAGTGTCTCCAGACGTCCCTTCAGATCCGGCTTGTCGACAATGATCCGGCGGTCAAAACGTCCCGGACGGAGCAACGCCTTGTCCAGTACCTCCGGACGGTTGGTTGCAGCGAGAATCAGAATTCCCTTGGACGTGTCAAAGCCGTCCATCTCCGCAAGGAGCTGGTTCAATGTCTGCTCTCTCTCGTCGTTGCCGCCGTAACGGGTGTCACGGCTCTTACCGATCGCATCGATCTCATCGATAAAGATGATACACGGTGCCTGCTTCTGTGCTTCCTTAAACAGATCCCTCACACGGGAAGCTCCGACACCGACGAACATCTCCACAAAATCCGAACCTGCCAGCGAGAAAAACGGTACCTTCGCCTCGCCCGCCACTGCCTTGGCAAGGAGCGTCTTACCGGTTCCCGGAGGTCCCACAAGAAGTGCACCCTTCGGCAGCTTCGCACCGATGTCGCGGTACTTTTTCGGGTTGTGCAGGAAATCGACAACCTCCTGCAGCGATTCCTTCGCCTCATCCTGTCCCGCAACATCCTTGAACGTCACGCCGGTCTGCTTCTCCACATAAACCTTGGCGTTGCTCTTGCCGACGCCCATAGCGCCGCCGCCCATCCGGCGCATCACCACGCCGAGCACAACCCAGATCAGCACCAGCGGAATCAGGTAGCTTAAAATACTGTAAATCCAGGTGGATGTGTTATCCGGAATCACTCCGCTGATATCCACGCCCTTTTCCTTAAGTAACGGAATCAGCTCATCATCCGCCACACGCCCGCAGTAGTAAGTCACCTCGTAAGGTGTTTTCTCATCGGAATTCAGTGTGATGTCGATCTGGTACGAACCGATCTCCACTGACTTCACGCTTCTGCCTTCCCATTTGCCAGTGCCGTTCACCATGTCGAGAAACTCCGAGTAAGACACCTCCTGCGTGCTCATCTGGTTGAACTGATTGGTTACAAGACTCATAATAAACAGCGCAATCAGTGAAATCAGTATAAATGCCATCAAAATCTGACCATTGTGATTCCCTTTGCCGCCGTCTCCGTTATTCCCTCCGTTTGAATTACCGTTATTGTAATTGTTATTCGATCCCTGATTGTCCATTGAAGTATTTATCCTTTCCAACAGGCTCCGCCAGTTCAGAGTCTGGATTCTTATCGTATATCTTCTATATTATATTGAAAATGGAATTTAAAAGCAATACGTTCTTCGTGAAGTTTTCCTGTCATTTCTAAAATAATTCTAAAATTTCCCGGCATACTATTTTCTGTGTTTTTGAAATTGTGCTGGATTTTCCGGACACTTAGTTGTATACTGTATGGGTTATATAGATCGTATTACTATTATTCACACAACTGTACTTTTATATGAGGAGGAAAACCCTATGCCTGTAAAATATGTCTTTGTCACCGGTGGTGTCGTTTCCGGCCTTGGGAAAGGTATCACGGCTGCTTCTCTGGGAAGACTTTTAAAAGCCCGTGGCTACAAAGTGACCATGCAGAAATTCGACCCGTACATCAACATCGATCCCGGAACCATGAACCCGATCCAGCACGGCGAGGTATTTGTGACCGATGACGGTGCAGAAACAGACCTGGACTTAGGACATTATGAGCGTTTCATCGACGAGAGCCTGACCAAGAATTCCAACGTTACAACCGGTAAGGTATACTGGTCTGTTCTTCAGAAGGAGCGCCGCGGCGATTTCGGCGGAGGTACCGTACAGGTCATCCCTCACATCACAAACGAGATCAAGAGCCGCTTTTACCGGAACTTTACTTCCGAGGAGACACACATTGCCATCATTGAAGTCGGCGGTACCGTCGGCGACATCGAGAGCCAGCCGTTCCTCGAGGCAATCCGTCAGTTCCAGCACGAAGTAGGGCACGAGAATGCCATCCTCATTCATGTAACATTGATTCCATATATCAAGGCATCCGGCGAGCTTAAGACAAAGCCGACACAGGCGAGCGTCAAAGAGCTGCAGGGAATGGGTATCCAGCCGGATATCATCGTCTGCCGTTCCGAGCATCCGCTCGATCAGAGTCTCAAGGACAAGATCGCGCTGTTCTGTAACGTGCCGAACCGCAATGTACTTCAGAATCTTGACGTTGAATATCTCTATGAGGCGCCGCTTGCCATGGAGAAGGAGAATCTCGCCAAGGTTGCCTGCGAAGCGCTTCATCTGGACTGTCCGGAACCGGATTTAAAGGACTGGGAGGCAATGGTCGACGCACTCCGTCATCCGAACAAGGAAGTGACTGTCGCATTAGTTGGAAAATATACCGCACTTCACGACGCTTATATCTCCGTTGTGGAGGCGTTGAAGCACGGCGGCATTGCGGAGCGCGCAACCGTGAATATCAAGTGGGTGGATTCTGAGGACGTCACAACAGAGAACGTGGACGAGATCTTATCCGATGTATCCGGTATTCTCGTACCGGGTGGATTCGGTTCCCGCGGTGTCGAGGGAATGATCCTTGCCGCAAAATACGCACGTGAGCATCAGATTCCGTACCTTGGTCTGTGCCTCGGCATGCAGGTTGCGATCATCGAGTACGCAAGACATGTCTGCGGCTTCAACGATGCGCACAGCATCGAGCTTGATCCAAACACCACGCATCCGGTCATCGCACTCATGCCGGATCAGAACGGCATCGAGGACATCGGCGGAACCTTACGTCTTGGTTCTTATCCGTGTATTCTGGACAAGACCTCCAAGGCATACGAGGTATACGGTGCTGAGGAGATCCATGAGAGACACAGACACCGTTATGAGGTCAACAACGACTTCCGCGCTTCTCTCACCGAGAGCGGCATGAAGCTCTGCGGTACCTCTCCGGACGGCAGAATCGTAGAGATGATTGAGATTCCGGAGCATCCGTGGTTCGTTGCCACACAGGCTCATCCGGAGTTAAAGTCCAGACCGAACCGTCCGCATCCGCTCTTTAAAGGCTTTGTGGAAGCTTCGATTCGGTGCAGCGAGAAATAAGATAGATAAAAAAGGAAGGGAGCGCAGCTTTAAAGTTGCGCCCTTCCCTTTTTACATCTGGTGTCTTACCACCGCATATTCATCGTCCAGCTGATAATACGGACATTCTCTGTAATGTCCCTGCATCAGTCTCGCCGCATCATCCTCATCCATATCCACTTCACAGTAGTAGGTCTCGTCATCTTCATCGTACACATTGTATACACAGCTGTCACAGCTTGCCTTCGCCATAAGACGTCCTCCTTTTCGCATTTCTGTTCTATTTCCATGTTGAAATCACTTCATCGTACAGCCGCAACAGAAAATCGTGCAGCAATTCCCTCTGTGTATCCCAGTAGACCTCCGTGATCTCATCACCGTCCTCCTGCGCTTCCGTCACATCCATCACCGCATCCAGAATCTCCGGGTTCAGATCATCCATCGCCTCCTGCACGGCAGCCTCAAAATCACAATAGCTGTCACTGGTCAGATATAGGATAAAATTCTCCCGGTTCAGGTTTCTCGCCTCATAGCTTCCCGTAAACAGATCGTTCCCGATCGATGCGATCCGCTCAAACTCTTCCTTGACCGTCTCATATTCGACGGTGCAGTAACTCTCTTTAAAAAATTTATCAAATACTTCCTTGTCTATCTTCTGTCCCATTCGTTTCACCTCTTGCAATTTCTCGTGTGCCGTGCTATTTTAACATAAAATTAAGAAAAGAGGAACCCATACCATGAATACACTTCCCAAAGATCCCGTCATGCTCTTAAGCTTTGTCAACACACAGCTTCGTGACCACTACCCGTCGCTGGAAGAATTTGCCGCAACCTACCAGATTGATGCTACAGAGGTTATCTCTGCATTAAAAAATATAGACTACGAGTACGATCCGGCGACCAATCAGTTTATCTGATCCGTCAGCCCCGCTTCTTCCGGCACGCTAATCCACAGTCTCGTCACTTAGATATTTTCGCACGCGCTTCCAGTCCGGGTAAAACTTCGTCATGAATCCCCAGAAGCGCTGATTGTGGCTCGCCTCCAGAATATGTGTCATCTCATGTACCACGACATACTCGAGGCACTCCGGAGGCTTGGACAAGAGCGCCAGATTGATGTTGATGTGATGTGTCTGCACATTGCAGGACCCCCATCTCGTCTTCATCTGCCGGATGGTGATTCCGGAGACTTTCACCCTCATCACCGGCTCCCATTTTGCCACAAGACGCTCCACCTCACGCTTTAACTGTTTCTTTCTGCGCGCGATTTCTGCCGCATCCAGCTCCCGTTTTTCCGAACGGCGCTCTCCGGCTTCTTTGTATTTCTGCTGATATTTCCGTATCCATTCGATCCGTTCTCTGGCAAATGCCGCAATCCGCGCATCACTCATCTGATGCGGCGCTGAGATCCGCACTGTACCGTCCTCTTTACTGATGCGCAGATACATGTTTTTCATCCGTTTTTTCGTGACAATGATCGGCACGCCCTCTATCTTTATCTCATAAGTGCGCTCTCTCATAGTTCCTGCTCCCCGTATGTTTTCAAAATAGTTTCCAGATACTCGCGGTATTCCCGCACAACAGATTCCGGCGACTCGATCCGCACTGCCGCGCCAAGTCCAGCCAGCCAGCCGAAAAACTGGCGGCTGACCGCGACACTCACCCGCACCCGGATTCTTGTCTCATCATACCGGCGCATCGCGACCTCCTTGCCGAAACGGTCGATCATGACTCCCGTGAGGGCGTCTTCGCAGATTAAGGTCACAGTCTCGTCCTCCCCCGCGAACATGCCGAACGTTTTTCGGGAATATGCCGCCACGTCAAAGCTCCCGAACTGCTCCTTCCCCTCTCTGCTTTCCGCCGTAAGTTCGATCTTTAGCATTTTATCCACACGGTAATGGCGGATGTCGCGGCTTCTGTCGTCGTAGGCGATCAGATAATAGTTTTCGTCATCCCACGAGAGCAGCCAGGGACTCACTTCATAGTAACTGCCGTCCCGCCGCAGTTTCATCTCTTTATTGACCGTCCATTCAAAATACTGAAAACGGATCTTCACATTTTCCGCGATGGCATTGTAAATCATATCTACATTATAATAAATGTTTTCATTGACCGCCTTGCTGCGGTTGGTCACCACGACCTGCCTGTGGAGCTGCTTTGCCTGTTCCCTGCCGCAAAGCGTCTCCAGCTTGGCAATCAGCTCTCTCGACTTCTTCGTCGTGATGAACTTCGACGCCTGCACGGCATCCACGAGAAGTTTTAACTCCGCCAGTTCAAATTTGCGGCTGGCAAGATAATATCCGCCGGGTCGCTCCTTCACCCGTATAATATCCAGCCCGAAATCTTCCAGTTCCTCCATATCGGTGTACACTGTCTTGCGCTCCGAACGGATTCCGTTCGCCTCCAGATAGTCGATCACCTCCTGCGTCGTCACAGGATGATCCTCGTCCGTTCTCTCATATAAAAGCTGCGCCATGTAAAGCAGCTTCTGTTTCTGCTTCTCGCTTCTTCCTCTTCCCATGACATGTTGTCCTTTCCACGCAGGTGTCCGGCATTTCTTCGCAGTGCCGCGTGATGACAGGCATTCGCACTATCAGCCACTCGTATATTCTTCGCACTGCATATCACGCTCCGGATCGAGTAGGAGGAATTTCTCTTAAATAAGAAATTCCGACCTCTCACACCACCGTGCGTACCGTTCGGTACACGGCGGTTCAATCAACTTAACAAGTTGTACACCTTTCGGTGTAGTAATCTAACATTGAGACTAATCCGAATGAGGTTAGTCTCTTTATGCTTATAGCCTTTTGTATCCATCCATTATGACACATGTGTGCATAACGATTTCCTGTATTTGCCACTTTATGTGCCGCCCATCTTGGAACACCGAGCTTAACTAAATTCTTCTCTTTGTTTTGTGGTGTTTTCCAATGTTTCCAAATACACATGCGTAGTCTATATCTAATGTTTCCATCAAGTTCTCTACAGAGAGTTTTCATACTACCTATCTTAAAGTAGTTTATCCATCCTCTGATAAGCTGATTAAGTTTCCCCACTTTATAGCTGTTGCTAACGCCCCAGCTACGGCAAGTGAGTTCCCTCATTCTCTTCTTAAACTTGGCTACTGATTTTGCATGTGGTTTTGCCTTGAATTGCTGTGCACTTGTATCGTAGTAGAATCCAAACCCAAGGCATTTTAACCCTTGCGGTCTATCTACTTTGCTTTTAGTCATGTTGACCTTAAGTCCTAGTTTCTCCTCTATGAATCGTGAGATATTTCTCATAACTCTATTCGCAGACATTTCACTTCCGACCATGATAATACAGTCATCCGCATATCGCACAAAGTTGAGTCCTCGCTTCTCCATTTCCTTATCTAGTTCATTCAGCATAATATTCGCCAATAGTGGCGAGAGATTTCCGCCTTGTGGTGTTCCCACAATAGAATCCTCATATTCGTCGTCAATCATGATTCCACTGACAAGATATTTTCTAATAATAGAGATAACATCTCCATCTTTAATTGTTCTTCCAATAATCGTCATCAGTTTGTCATGATTTACTGTGTCAAAGAACTTTTCCAAGTCAATGTCTACAATCCAGTCATTACCATCATTCATTATATCGAGTGCTGTCAGGATTGCCTGCTGTGCACATCTATTCGGTCTGAATCCGTAACTATGGTCATGAAACTGCTCCTCATAGATTGGTGTTAATATCTGCGCAATGGCTTGTTGTATAAATCTGTCTGTTACTGTTGGTACTCCCAGGTTTCTGACACCGCCACCAGGCTTTGGTATCTCCACTCTTCGTACTGGCTGAGGTTTATATTTTCTTGTCCTCAACTGTTCCTTGATGATTTCGCCGTTCTTTGTAAGATGTTCTTTAAGTTCTGTGTACTTCATTCCGTCCACTCCCTCGGCACCTTTATTTCGTACGACTTGCAGATATGCTCTGTTGAGGTTATCGCTGGATAGTATCTGCTCCATTAGACTACTTGTCTCCATGCGTTCTTTTCCTTCCGTCTCGCTTGATTTGACCATCTTTTGCCCGATTAGTTACGGCAGATGTTATCTCTTCTGCAATTCAAGACATACTCAAACTTGTTGATTGTTCGCCCCTTCGCTCCATCTCCATTACAGAGACTTCCTCACTACTATGGGCTCGGCTGACTTCTCACAGTTTGTTGTTACTAGGCTAATGAAACCTCTGTGAGACCTCCACGCTTAAGGTGCACGCTCTTTCCTCTCACCTATCCGCCACATCTACTCGTACTTCCAGCAACTTTTGGACTTCATCTCTTTTGGCAGACTTATCCCTATTTCCGAGCCTTATATGTGATTTCTGTCCGTCGGACCAAGAGTTTGCTTACAGCTTCCTTCAGATTCCACCTCACGATAGACACCCTTGCTGTTCGGCTATACACTTCCTCGTTGCCTAGGCGTGTTCGGGACTTTCACCCGTTAGAGCGCGCCCATGGCGCGCAAACCAAAAGCCGGGAAAACCTCCGGTTTCCCCGGCTCGCTGGCGCGTTCATATGGAGCAAATTCGTCCACCTCGGTTTCGCAGTGCCGCGTGAAAACGCTTCGCTTTTTTCACGCTGACGTGCATTCGCACTATCAGCCACTCGCAGCGGCGCGTTCTCTGTGCCAGCACAGAACGCGCCACTTCTCCTGTCTGCACTGCTCATTGCTTATTCACATTATACCCTAATTCGTGATGATATGGGGCACTTTCTTGCAAAGCCAGGTGCAATGTCTGTTTTTTCAATCAGGTCTTGCATCCTGTTCATTTCGTGTTATAATATAGTTAAGTTCATAAGAATTACCGAGAGACATGAGCAAGGTAAGAGCAGAGACGATGAGATCGTTTTTGTTTGCCTTGCTCTTTTTGTATTTCAAAGAAAAGGAGAATGTATTATGTATGATGTAGCAATTATCGGTGCCGGAGTCATCGGCAGTGCAATCGCAAGAGAATTATCCAGATACCAGGCGAACGTCTGTGTCATCGAGCGCGAAGAGGATGTCTGTGACGGCACCTCCAAAGCCAACAGTGCCATCATCCACGCAGGCTTCGACGCAGCCCCGGGTTCCTTAAAGGCAAAGTTAAATGTCCGCGGCAACGAGATGATGGATGCCCTCTCAAAAGACCTCGACATTCCGTTTAAGAGAAACGGTTCCCTCGTCGTATGTACCAAAGATCAGGACCGCAGCGGTCTTGATGCCCTTTTAGAAAAGGGTGAGAAAAACGGAGTACCTGGTCTTCGCATCTTAGAGCGCGAAGAGCTGCTTCAGATGGAGCCGAATTTAAGCGACGACGTGACCTGCGGTCTGTATGCCCCGACCGGCGGCATCGTCTGCCCGTTCCACATGACCATGGCATTTGCGGAAAACGCATACACCAACGGTGTTTCCTTTTTCTTAAATACCAAAGTCACTTCCATTCGGAAAAAAGACGGCAGTTACACGTTAGAGACCATCCACACCGACACGGATACACCGGAAACCTTTGAGGCGAAGGTCATCATCAATGCCGCCGGCGTTCACGCTGACGAATTTAACAATATGGTAAGTGAACACAAGCTTCATATTACCGCCCGCAAAGGCGAATACTGCCTGCTCGACAAAGAAGCCGGAACGCATGTATCGCACACGATTTTCCAGCTTCCATCCAAAATGGGAAAAGGCGTGCTTGTCACTCCTACCGTACACGGCAACCTCTTAGTCGGCCCAACCGCAGTGGATGTCACGAATAAGGAAGCAGTCAACACCACACAGGACGGACTGGATTCCCTCGCAAAGACTGCTGCTTTGAGCGTCAAAAATGTTCCGATGCGCCAGGTTATCACCTCATTTGCAGGTCTGCGCGCACACGAAGACGGCAACGATTTCATCATTGGGGAAGCGGAAGACGCGAAAGGTTTTATCAACGCAGCCGGCATTGAATCTCCGGGACTCTCCTCCGCACCGGCAATCGGAGAGATGGTCGCAGGTATCGCCGCTGATCTTCTTTCCCTTACGAAAAAAACAGATTTTATCTCCACAAGAAAAGGCATCTTAAGACCGGAGACACTTTCCATGGAGGAGCGCAATCAGCTGATCAAAGAGCATCCGGAATATGGCAACATCATCTGCCGCTGCGAGATGATCAGCGAGGGCGAGATCATGGACGCCATTCACCGTCCGCTCGGTGCCCGCTCCCTCGACGGAGTAAAACGCCGCACAAGAGCCGGCATGGGGCGCTGTCAGGCAGGTTTCTGCTCCCCGCGTACCATGGAGATCTTAGAGCGAGAAGTACCAATGAGTATGTTTGATATTACCAAAAACGGCGTCGGCGGCAATATCGTCATCGGCATCAACAAAGAGATTTAAAGGGGGATTCTACTATGAAAAACTATGATTTAGTCATCGTCGGCGGAGGTCCTGCCGGACTTGCAGCCGCTGTATCCGCAAGAGACCACGGCATCGAGAGCATCTTAATCATCGAGAGAGACAAAGAGCTCGGCGGTATCTTAAACCAGTGCATCCACAACGGTTTCGGCTTACATACCTTCAAGGAGGAGCTGACCGGACCGGAATACGCTTCCCGCTTCATCGAGCAGGTGGCAGAGCGCGGCATCGAGTACAAATTAAATACCATGGTCATGGACATCGCTGCCGATGCCCCGTCCGGAAACGTAATCACAAAAAAAGTAACCGCCATGAACCGCGAGGACGGCATGTTTGAGATCCACACAAAAGCGGTCATTCTCGCCATGGGCTGCCGCGAGCGTTCCAGAGGTGCCTTAAATATTCCGGGCTATCGTCCGGCCGGTATTTTTTCCGCAGGTACGGCACAGCGTCTGGTCAACATGGAAGGCTATATGCCGGGCCGCGAAGTTGTCATCTTAGGTTCCGGTGACATTGGTCTGATCATGGCACGCCGCATGACGCTGGAAGGCGCGAAGGTCAAGGTAGTTGCCGAACTGATGCCTTACTCCGGCGGTCTGAAGCGAAACATCGTACAGTGTCTGGATGATTTCGGCATCCCGTTGAAGCTCAGCCACACCGTCATCGACATTGAGGGCAAAAACCGTGTCGAGGCTGTCACGATTGCAGAAGTCGGTCCGGACCGCAAACCGATTCCGGGAACCGAGGAGCGCTACACCTGCGACACCCTGCTTCTCTCCTGCGGACTGATCCCTGAGAACGAACTGAGCCGCAGCGCAGGCGTTGCCATCAATCCTGTCACCTCCGGTCCAATCGTCAATGACAGCTTAGAGACCAGCATCGACGGCGTGTTCGCCTGTGGAAATGTCCTTCATGTACATGACCTTGTGGACTATGTTTCCCAGGAAGCAACCGCAGCCGGGAAAAATGCCGCCGCTTATATCCAAAACGGCTCCAGCAAAGATGCCGCATCCGTCGAGATTTTCCCGGTGGACGGCGTGCGCTACACCGTTCCGAAATATGTCCGTCCGACCGAGATGGACGACACTTTAACCGTCCGCTTCCGTGTGGGCGCGGTATACAAGAACTGCTCGATTGCGACTTACTTTGATGACACCTTAATCAGCAAGCGCAAACGTCCGGTTATGGCTCCCGGCGAGATGGAGCAGGTAATTCTCGACAAGAAAAAACTTGCTGAATTCCCGGATCTGTCCAGAATCACAATCCGCATTGAAGAAAATTCATAAATAGAATGGAGGAATCATCATGAGCACAAGAGAATTGACCTGTATCGGCTGCCCGCTCGGGTGCGCCATCACAGTTACCATGGACGGATCTACCGTCACCGCCGTCACCGGCAATACCTGTCCGAGAGGCGATGCCTACGCCAGAAAGGAAGTTACGAATCCGACCCGTATCGTAACATCGACGGTCCGGGTGAACGGAGGCATCTACCCAATGGCAAACGTGAAAACAGCCTCCGACATTCCGAAAGGCAGGATTTTCGACTGTGTCAACGCCTTAAAGGATATCACCGTCAATGCACCGCTTAAGATCGGCGATGTGGTCTTATCCGACGTTGCCGGAACTGGTGTCGACATCATTGCCGCCAGAAATGTTCCTGCAAAATAAGCGCTTTCAAAGAATCTCACTTTATTATATAATAAGGTCATCATGCGATCGGCATGATGACCTTATTGATTCACCGAATACAGGAGATTGTCATGAAGAAATTATTTAAAGAAGCCCTGGAGGATTCTCCCATCATTGCAGCGGTCAAAGACGACGAAGGTCTTTCCAGATGCCTGACCAGCGACAGCCGCATTATCTTTATCTTATACGGCGACATCGTCACCATCAGTGACATCGTGGAGACCGTCAAATCCGCCGGAAAGCTTGCGATCGTCCATCTGGATCTCATCAACGGACTGAGTTCCAAAGAAGTGGCAGTCGACTTTCTTCAAAAATACACGAATGCCGACGGCATTATCACAACGAAGCCGACACTTATCAAACGCGCCAAGGAGCTGGGGCTCTTTACAATCCTCCGGCTGTTTCTGATTGACTCCATGGCATACGAGAACATCGACCGCCAGGTCAAATCCTCCCGCCCGGATCTGATCGAAATCCTGCCGGCACTGATGCCCAAGGTCATCGCCAAAGTCTGTCAGTCCACCTCCACACCGGTCATTGCCGGCGGGCTGGTCTCCGAAAAGGAAGACATCCTCGCTCTTTTGGATGCAGGCGCGACCAGTATCTCCTCCACAAACGAGAAAATCTGGTTTTTATAAGCACTCCTCTCCTGCATGTATTATGATGCAGTGCCAGACATTCTGTGCTGGATCATATGCGCCACCAGCAGGATTACAAAAATGCAGGCTGCGTTTATTCTTCATATTCGATTCCCCCGCTTCCTGTTTTTTCTTCCGGAAGTGTCTTTACAAAGCAAAAAAAGTAGATGACATGACATACCCACACAACGGATAAAACAATCCGTCCGACGGGCACATTTTTCATACAGATAAATCCGATCGCCATAAGAAGCGTCACAGTGGCGACAATACTGACCTTGGTTTTCATCTGCATACCTTCTTTTCTCACATAGGATTCCAGATTCTTTTTGTAAAGATCGGTACCGGTAAACCAGTCATGAAGGCGCGTTGAACTTTGTGAAAAGCAAAAAAGCGTCAACAGAAAAAATGGAACCGTCGGCAGAATCGGAAGCACAATACCGATACAGCCCAGCGCAAGGCTGATACACCCGGCGGCTGCGAAAAAATATTTTTTAATCTTCAATCTCTGACTCCTTTGTTATGTTTTGTTGGTTAGTCGTGACTAATCTGCAAAATCATACCATAAGTTGTTCCGCAGTGCAAGCCTTTTTTCAAAATCCATTTTCGCTTTTCAGCTGCTTTTTGCGAGCTGTGCAAAAAAAAGAACCACTACCTTACGGCAATGGTTCTTTCAACAATTCATGGGCAGAGGTGGATTCGAACCACCGAAGCAATTTGCAGCAGATTTACAGTCTGTCCCCTTTGGCCACTCGGGAATCTGCCCATTTGTCAATGTGTCCTGACAGAGGTAAATTATATCACAGCCTAAGCAGATATGCAAGTTATAAATTTAAAAAGTGTCACCTATTTTCAATAAATGCCCGGAAAACCAAAGGCTTTCCGGGCGTTGCCGTTCATTCAGGAAATCAGAGTTTTCTACACATCAGGATTCCCTATAACATACCATCCTTGATCACATCATGATCCCGGAGCAGCTTCTCCACGACGGTTCCCTTGACCACACGAAGCAGCGGCTTCTTCAATACATTGAGCGGTCCCGGCAGTTCGATCTCAAGCGGAGACTTTCCATCCATCAGCTTCACACTGCTGTCGAGCAGCTCTCTGACATCATAGACACTTCCCCATACCTCAGGAACGCCTCTGTCTACACCGAGCAGTCCGTATACCGCCTCCATTGCGGTTCTGACCGAATATTCCGTCGTGAAGACCGTATCACGCGGTGTGTCCGCGAACTGTCCGAGGAACGCAAAGTTCACACAGCCATCCGGGATGACGTCCGGGCGGTCGCCCTTGGTTCTCGGCATAAAGAACGCTGTGATGTACGGCATCATCGTCGGTACACATACGGCGCTGTTCTCTGCCAGATCCGGGATCTCCTCCACCGGAACACCCAGATGATACAGCCACTCCTCGGTGATCTCCTTACCGGTACACTCCTTCATCGGCTTCTTCACATAATCGCCCGGCACATCGGTGAACAGACCGTATACCCACACGCATACTTTATCCTTATCCTGATCCTTGAACTGTCCCTGGCGGTTGATCGTCCAGCTGAGCAGCCAGCTGGAATCCTTACAGCTTACGATACCTCCGGTCACAACTTTTCCGCTTCTCGGATCACGCTTGCAGATATTCGTGATGTACGGAATGATCTTGTCGTCCAACGTGGTCACGGTTGCAGATTCCCAGTTCGTCTTCGCTACATCCGAGCAGAACTTCTCCGGATGTCCAAAAGACGGATCCTGCTTTGCAATATTCTTCCACAGGCTCCAGCAGCCGCTCGTGCGCACTTCCGCGTCCCCGTTCGGCGCATGGTTCTGATCACCGTAAATCGTACCCTCGGTACAGCTTCCGTTTGTCACGAACACGAGATCATTCTCCGTAAGCACAATACCTTTCTCCACACCGTTGACCTTGCACTCGAGCGCCTTGGCAACCTTCTTGTCATCTTTGATGTCGAAAATGACATTCGTTACCTCGGTGTTAAACTGGAAGTCAACACCGGCTTCCTCAAGGTATCTCTGCATCGGCAGAATCAGCGACTCATACTGATTGTACTTCGTGAACTTCAAAGCGCTGAAATCCGGCAGTCCCGCGATGTGATGGATGAAACGCTGGAAATAGAGCTTCATCTCCAGTGCACTGTGCCAGTTCTCAAAAGCAAACATCGTGCGCCAGTACAGCCAGAACGTAGAATTGAATACCTCGTCGTCGAACACATCCTCGATCGTCTTGTCGTAGAGATCCTCATCCTTTGTCATGAACAGCTTCATGATCTCCATGCAGCCCTTCTGGCTCAGATTGAACTTGCCGTCTGTGTGCGCATCCTTGCCGCGCTCCTCTGTGGCACGGCACAGGGAATAGTTCGGGTCTTCCTTGTTCAGCCAGTAATACTCGTCCAGAACGGAGACGCCCGGCGTCTCAATCGACGGAATGCTGCGGAACAAATCCCACAGGCACTCAAAATGGTTCTCCATCTCACGACCGCCGCGCATCACATAGCCTCTGGTCGGATCATTGATACCGTCGCAGGCGCCTCCCGCGATGTCCATCGCCTCAAGAATGTGAATGTGGGAACCTTCCATCTGACCGTCTCTTACCAGGAAGCAGGCTGCTGCCAGAGAGGCCAGTCCGCTTCCGACAATATAGGCGCTCTTCTCATCCACACCCTCCGGCTTTCTCGGTCTCGCAAAAGCCTCGTAATTACCGTTGGTATAGTAAATACCCTTGCTGTTCTTCTCATGCTTGCCGCGCTCGGTATTGCGGTATTCCGCTCTCGCCTTCTCCTCGATTGCTTTCTTCTGCGCACGCTCGCTGCTGTTCTTATGGCTGCCTGCCGCCAGTGCCGCCACACCCGCTCCGGCTGCCAGCGCAGCCACGCCAAGTCCTATATGTTTTCCTTTTCCCATCGTAACTACCACCTTTCCACTTATGCTGTAAATTCTTTGTGTCCTTATCTTAGTCTGCCCAGATGAATGACACAATTTACAAAAAGATCAAAATGATAAAAAACTTATCATTCCGTCTCTTTTGATAAGCTTGCGGATTGCTTCTGTTCAAAATTCCGGGCGGCATTTAAGATACTGCCGTGCAGCATCGTACTCAGCCGCTGCACAAGCTCTCTGTAATCCGCCTTCATACCGCCGTCGATCCAGTGCAGCATCATACCTACAAAGCCGTATTTGTAGAACTCCGCAATCAGTGCCTTGTCCTCCCCGCTGACAGCCGCATCGCGGCATTCTTCCTCTACCACATCTGCGAGCAGATCATAGGTCAGCTTATAGAGATAGCTCTCGATCTTCTTCTGGCTGACCGAGTGATAAACATTCAAAATAAACGGCTTGTTCTCCAATACCGCCTCAAAGATCTGCTCCAGTCCTTCACTCCACGTACTGTAAGTTTTCTTATCCGCAAGTGCACGCTTTCCGTCCTCCAGGCACGCCCACTCAATCAGGTCGTAAATATCCTTGAAGTGATAGTAAAACGCCATGCGGCTGATCCCGCAGTCCTCCGTCAGATCGTTGATCGTAATCTTATCCACCGGCTTCTTAAGCAAAAGCTTTTTAAGTGATGCCTCCAGTGCAAGTTTTGTCGTGTTGGACATGGCTGCCTCCCTGTTCCGTTCTTGCGGCAACGGATCTTACCGTCCGCACCTTTATTGTATTCCTCCTCGCAGGTATGGGCAAATAAAGAATTTCTAAATTTTCTTAATTCTTTTTTAGCCGTTAATGCACGTTTTTGACCACCTGCACATCCAAATTACTATATACATTTATGATCTATTTGTTATAATATTATTATATTTGCGCTTATGGACAAATTGGGTGGTTTTCACACATATTTGAATGCGCAGGCGGAGGAATACATGATCAGCAACACGGATATCCGTTACTTTTTTGATACTTACTATGACAACTTCATGCACAGTCTCGCCTGGGAGGATCACCTTCTGGAGCCTGCCAGCCGTGAGGAATGGCTGGCAACGCTTCGCGCATGTGCAGACGACCAGCAGCAGCGCTGTGCGGACAATCAGATACTGCTTGAGCAGTATCTCTATCCGCTAAGCAGCAATCCTGCTCTTCTGTCCGATGAGGGATATGATCTTTTACTTTCTTTTTGCCGTGATTTTTACTACAGCAACTATACCGAACCGGCTCTGCTGATCCGCATTATTGATATCCTGCTTCCACATTATGAAGACCGCAGCGATACGGAAAGCCTGCTTTTTCTCTACATCTGCGCCGGCTTTTCATACATGGAGCTCTCACGAACCGGAGAGCCCACCTCTCGTGATAAGACTATATATTTCTACACCAAAGTGCTCTCTTACCGCGATCAGATTGAATTCTTTGAATCAGCTGCAAGCCGCGACTATATTTTTATTGCCTATTACAATCTGATCCGGGTGGCGCCGGGTCTTGGCATCTTAGACATTGAGACCGCTTACCGGCTCTGGGAGGAGCTCTGTCAGATCCGTACCATGCCCAAATTCTGTCAGTACGATACCACCAATCCACGGATTCCGCAGCTCTGTGACTGTGCAATCAACGATTTCCGCGCGTACGGCGCTGTTCTTAACGTTGAACGTGTTATTGCACCATCCGCGATCCTGTCCTCTCTGGAGAATATGACGCAGATCTATTACTCCGAGATATTGCACGAGCATGGTTCCATCTATGAGTGCCCTGCATTCACAGTATTTAATTACCACTATGTGCAGGCACGCAATGGTACAATCACCTGGGAAGCCGCCTGGCAGATCCTGGACGATTATTATGTCCACAAGATGCAGACCATCGGTCAGGTTTCCTCGCCTGACCTGCTTGCTTTTTATACCAATCTGCCGCTCAACCTGATCGACGTGCTGGGGCATACGCATTTCAAGGAAGAGTTTAAGCAGGCAACTTACCGGCGCTACCGCAATCTGATTACCAGCTATCTGATGAATCAGCCTGCCAGTCTCAATTCCTACACGTTAAACAACGGTGTCCAGCTGGTGGCGTTTCACCCGCTGATCCTCGGGACTTTCCAGAACCGTATGGAAAAAATGAACTTTATCGTAGATCTGGTCGTAACCAGACATCTCACGACATTCACACACTCCGTTATGGTTTCCTATCTTGCAGAAGCGATCGGAAAGCATATTTTAGCCGCACGGCCGGAGCTTTTGCGGATTCCGTCCTCCTATCTGGAGGGAAATGTCTATGCCTCCCCCGCGGAAGTACTGGACTATATCGTTCCCGCAGCTTTATTCCACGATATTGGGAAAAACGGCATGATCCCGATCATCAACACGCAGCACCGCAAGTTAAATGACTACGAATTTAACATTATTCAGACACATCCGCAGAAGGGCTCCGACTATCTGTCGTCCGATCCGGACTTTTTAATCTACCAGCCGGTTGCGCTCGGACATCACCGCTCCTACGACGGTACCCGCGGTTATCCGCTCAGTTTTGACAATACCGCCTCGCCGTACCGGGACGCCATCGACCTGATCCACATCTGTGACTGTCTGGATGCAGCGACCGATTACTTAAGCCGCAATTACCACCGCGCGAAACCGTTCGATGTGGTATTGAACGAACTGAAAGCAGGGCGCGGCACCGAGTACAATCCTGATATGGTGGATGTGATTCTAAGCGACCGGGAATTATATAACGATTTAAAGATGCTTACGGAGCAGAACCGTGAAAATATCTACTATGATATCTATCTCACGTTTGTGAATCTCCGCAAGAAAAGACAATAAATGGGATACGTTTTATTATGAGAATATCAGAAAATATGAAGTTCCAGAATGTAACCGGGGCGGCAATTCTTTGAAGCAAAATCCGAGGATTTCTTCCGTGCTGCGTCGGGCATCGGGTTCTGTGTCTTTCCAAGTTTGGACAGTCCCCGTGGTGTGTCCGGCAAAACCGCAGACAATGAGCGGACTTTCTGGTGCCCCTAGTGGCACCGCTTCACAGACAATATAAAACCGCGCGAACCGAACTCGTTATCATCTGCTATTGAAAACAGGGCAGATGACAACTCAGACAGCGGCTTCGCGCGGTTATGTTCTGTTTGCTGGTGCCACGAAGGGGCACGCACAAAAGTCCTTAAATTGTCTGTGGTTTGCGGACACACCACGAGGAATGTTCCAAACTTGGAAAAACACAGATGATCAGGGATGTCCGACGCGGCATGGTTAGAAATACTGGATTTTGCGATTAGAATTGCCGCCCCCGGTTGCATCTGGAACGTGATAGTCTCTGTTTCTTATAATAAAACATATCCCATTTCAAATATTTTTATTAGAAGGTAAAAAAAAGACAGCCTGTCGAACTGCTGTCTTTTTAGGAGAAGGTATTTTTACTATGGGGTATAGCAAAAACTATATATAATGTATTGGGGGGTTTTTACGGTTATTATAATAGCATGCCCCGCCAGATAAGTGTGCACAAACTTCACAATTTTGTGTGCACGTTTTTATTCATTTTGTATAGTA
Source organism: Roseburia hominis A2-183 (assembly GCF_000225345.1). Lineage (NCBI taxonomy): Bacteria > Bacillati > Bacillota > Clostridia > Lachnospirales > Lachnospiraceae > Roseburia > Roseburia hominis. The sequence continues at coordinate 514,466 of NC_015977.1, read as the reverse complement.
CCTTCTGCCCGGTTTTTCTTTTTTCATTGCCGTTATGCACAATTACTGCTCAAACAATTCCTCAAACTCCTGCTGGCTGATTTTTTCCTTCTCCAGCAGAAGATTCGCGCAGGCATCCAGCACGTCGCGGTGCTCCGCAATCATCTGCTTCGCTTTTTCATAACATTCGTCAATGATCCGCTTCACTTCCAGGTCAATGGTGGTCGCAACGCCCTCTCCATAGCCTCTCGTGTGCGCCAGGTCTCTGCCGATAAATACCTCATCGTCGTCATTGTCGTAGCAGATCAGACCAATGTTCTCTGACATTCCGTATTTTGTGACCATATCCTTTGCCATCCGGGTCGCCTGCTTGATGTCCTGAGATGCCCCTGTCGTGATGTCATCAAATACAAGTTCCTCCGCCACACGTCCTCCCAGAGATACGATAATATCCTGCAGCATCTTGCCTTTCGTGTTGAACATGTCGTCACGCTCCGGCAGCGGCATCGTGTAACCGGCAGCTCCCGCTCCCGTCGGAATGATCGATACGGAATAGACCGGACCGACATCCGGAAGCAGATGGAACAGAATCGCATGACCGGATTCGTGGAATGCGGTGATACGCTTTTCCTTCTCGGAGATCACGCGGCTCTTTTTCTCCGCGCCGATTCCCACCTTCACAAACGCCTTCTTGATGTCCGCCTGTGTAATATACGCACGGTCTTCCTTCGCTGCGATAATAGCCGCCTCATTCAGAAGATTCTCAAGATCCGCGCCGGTAAAGCCCGCAGTCGTCTGTGCGATCTGTTTTAAGTCGACATCATCCCCGAGCGGCTTGTTCTTCGCATGAACGGAAAGAATCTCCTCTCTTCCGCCGACATCCGGACGTCCCACATGCACCTTCCGGTCGAAACGTCCCGGACGCATGATCGCCGGGTCCAAAATATCCACACGGTTCGTCGCCGCCATAACGATAATTCCCTCATTGACACCGAAACCGTCCATCTCAACGAGCATCTGGTTCAATGTCTGCTCGCGCTCATCGTGACCGCCGCCCATACCGGTACCACGCCGTCTTGCGACAGCATCGATCTCATCGATAAACACGATACACGGCGCATTTTTCTTGGCTTCCTCAAACAGATCACGGACACGCGAAGCGCCGACGCCAACAAACATCTCCACAAAATCCGAACCGGAAATACTAAAGAACGGCACGCCTGCCTCACCGGCAATCGCCTTTGCCAGAAGTGTCTTACCGGTTCCCGGAGGTCCCACGAGAAGAACACCCTTTGGAATACGCGCGCCAAGCTTGGTATACTTCTTCGGGGCACGCAGGAAATCCACGATCTCCTCAAGCTCTTCCTTTTCCTCTTTCAGACCTGCCACATTGGCAAATGTCACCCGCTTTGCCGGGTCATCTGTCATGAGCTTTGCGCGGCTCTTGCCGAAGTTCATCATCTTACCGCCGCCGCCGGAATTGGCAGCCGCCTGATTGGTCATAATCATGAAGAAAATGAACATCGCCGCAAAAATAATCAGATACGGAAGTATCGTCACGATCCAGCTCTGCTCCGGCGGATTCTCCACGGTGTAAGACGTAAACTGCTGATCGCGCAGATAATCTTCTATATCATTTACATCGTTTACCGCCAGAACCTGTGTCGAGGAGTCCTTAAATGTAATGTATACATTACCGGTCGGCACCTCGCCGCGGTTCGGTACAATCTTCAGCTGTGCAACATTTCCATCTGCAACCGCAGTCTCAAACTGTGCCCGCGTGTAACTGTTGGTTGACGTGTTTCCGTCCATCCAATACCAGATACCTATGATGGCAAGTATCAGGAGCAGATAGATGCCAAATCCTCTGTAACTGCTTCTCTTACTATTCAATCGATTTCTCCTTTATTCCTCTATCTCAACAAATCCGATATACGGCAGATTGCGGTACTTCTGGTCATAGTCGAGACCGTATCCTACCACAAATTCATCCGGAATGACAAATCCCACATAATCCACATTGACATCCACCACTCTCCGGTCCGGCTTATCCAGAAGCGTACACAGTCTGAGTGTCTTCGGATTTCTTGTCTTCAAATTCTCCAACAAATAGCTTAAAGTTCTGCCGGAATCGATGATGTCCTCAATTACCAGCACATTCTTGCCTTCAATACTGGTTCCAAGATCATTTACGATACGCACCACGCCGCTGGAACTTGTGCCTGATCCATAGCTGGATACCGACATAAACTCTATCTCAACCGGTGAAGTAATACGCTTTGCCAGTTCGCAGGTAAAAAATACCGATCCCTTCAAAATACAGATCAGACATACCGGCTCATCTCCGTACACCTTGCTGATCTCGGCTCCCAACTCTCTTACTCTCTGCTCAATCTGTTCCTCTGTGAGATGAACGTTAATTTTCTTGATCTTCACAATCGTTTCCTCCACTTAACCGTACTTCTAATATCTTTTCTGTATTCTCTCCGACTTTGCAGCCGGCGCCGATGCGCCCGCCTGCCACCCACAGGATCTCGGATCCCGTTGCCAGAAGCCATATAGCGTCTCTCTTCGCCGCCGGAATCTTCTCATTGACAAAATATTCCTTCAGCTTCTTGGTATGTCCGGCAGCATCTATCATCAGGTAATCGCCGCTCTCTCTTCTGCGCAGCCGCAGACCAGATTTTATTTTACCATAATCAAACCATTTCGTATATGTTTTTTTCGGGATTTCCTGCATATTCCCCGAAAAATCACGTATCCGCAGGTGCAGTCTGCCATCCGGCAGCGCAAGCACCACCTCTTCCTTTTCTGCGCGCGAAAGCATCTCCCCGGTAACCTCAATGCTCTCCCGTTCCATATCAACCGCCGGCTCTTCCCTGTACAGCCGGATTCCCTCATACACACGCTCCGCACGCACGCCGTAGGGCAGGCAGATCACACGGCCGACCTGTCTTGTATACAGTGTGCACAGTTCTTCTACATGCACACTTCCGATGTCACGGTTGCTGCCCGCCACTTTTTGCAGCGTCACAAGCAGTACTTCCCGGATTAAAAGTGCGGGATATTCTGAAAAAAGAACCGCATCGATCACACAGGCATCCGGGGTGTCACGGCACACACGCTCCGTCGCCCGGCGCGTCTCTTCCTCCAGGTAATCCGACAATTCCATTAACATCTGTGCGCTCTGCATCATATGATGCACCGCCCCCGTATTCACCGCTTTTAATTCCGGCATCACCTTATGGCGAATCCGGTTTCTGCTGTAGTCGGTATCCTCATTGGTCGCATCCCGGCAGTAAGGCTGTCCCTGTGCCTTAAGATACGCCTCGATCTCCGCTCTCTCCATTCCAAGCAGCGGACGGATCACCGTGACACCCTCCGCGAGCCTGCGCGCCGGGCGCATACCGTAGAGTCCGTGGATTCCGCTCCCCCGGATCAGCCGGAACAGCATGGTCTCCGCATTATCATCCGCATGATGCGCGAGCGCGATCTTCACCGGTCTGCCGTCATAGTCCTCTGCTGCCTCCCTGAAGCACTCATAGCGGAGCTTCCTCGCCGCCTCCTCAACGCCGAGGCCGTGTCCCTTGGCATACGCCGGGACATCCACCGGATAAATCCTGCAGCAAACGCCCCGCTTTTCGCAAAGCCTTTTAACAAACGCGGCGTCTCTCCTGCTGGCCTCTCCCCGGATCCCGTGTTCCACGTGCACCGCCTCCAGGAGAAAATCGCAGTGCTTCCGGTACTCAAGCAGCATAAGCAGCAGACATACCGAGTCCGCTCCTCCGGAGACGCCCGCAAGCACCACATCCCCGGATTTAACAAGCCCCTCCAGTTCCATTCCTTTCTTCTGCATCGCATTTCCTCTATCGTTTCACATTCTATTCTATGCCTTTTTCCAGATGCACGCCGCAAGTACCGTCATATCGTCCTGTGCGCGCCCGCCGGTAAAAAGCATCACTCTGTCCATAATCTTTTTTGCCAGAATTCCCGGATTGTTGGTTTTGATACTGAGAATCATTTCCCGCATCGTCTCCTCCGGCTTCGGAACATGTAAGTATTCTAACACACCATCCGTCACCATGACAATAAAATCACCGTCGTTCAGCTGTATCTCCCTCGGTTTTGCATCCAGGTGCGCACGCGCCCCCACCGGCAGATTTTCCGATGCAATGCACTCCACCTCATCCTCCCGCCGGATAAATGCAGCCGCCGCTCCCACCTTGTACAGGCGTGCCATACCGCTGTACAGGTTCACCATGCAGAGGTCTAACGTGGAGTAGATGTCATTTTCCCCTTTCATCACCATCGCCGAATTCATCATGCGTATTGCCGTCTCCAGGGAAAACCCTGCTTCCAGAAAACGTTCCACAAGATCCAGCACCATCTCGCTCTCCTTGCAGGCACTGCTCCCGGAGCCCATGCCGTCCGACAGTCCAAGCAGCATTTCCCCTCGCTCGAGTTCCAGAAAAGAAAAGTTGTCGCCTGAAATTTTTGCCTCATCCTTCTTCACCCGCGCAATTCCCTGCACGCTCCGGTATGCGGTGTCCTCGTAGATCAGGAACCGGAACGGCTCCTTTGCAATAAACGTCCGCGCATCCGCGGTTGTCCGGAGCTTTTTTCCAAGCACGGCGCCGGAGAGCGTCAGAAATGTCTTCACCGCGACACAGCCTCCCAGCCGGCTTTTTAGCACTGCGTCAATCCGGATCCTTCCGTCCACCGCCTCGATCAGGTGCAGTTCTTCCACCACAATCCCCTGCTCCTTCGCACGGTATTGAATCTCCGAGAGGACATGGCGTTCCCCCACGTCCAGAATTTTTTCCTCCCTGGCGCAGTCCTGCATGATATACGCCATCGCATCCAGCTGTTCCGCTATCACCTCCCGGTTCTCCACCAGTCTCTGGTACCATGCCCGGTTTAAGCTGACGCGCTCAAAGACGCGCACCGCCTCCTCCACCATATCGCTGCTGTGCCTGCAATACTGTACAAGCTCCTGCTTTTTCTCCTCCCCGGGAGTCTCTCCGTTCCAGATCGCGGAAAGGATCCCCGACAGCGCGCCGTATAAGGGTGCAGGATCTCTCTCCCAGCAGACTGCACACGCGTCACACGACGCGCAGATCTTTCCAGTCAGCTCGTTCTGTATCTGTCCCAGTTCCTCCGCCGCACCGTTCTGATGTGCGGCACTCATACTGTGAAAAACCTGGGACAAGCCCTGAAACGATTCCGCATACCCCAGCAGCCGCTCCTCTCTTCCTCCATCCGGCCGCTCCGGCACCCCCGCCTTTCTTCCCCAGTGTAATATCATATGCAGGGCACGGTTAAAAAGAATCACGGCTCCCAATATAAACGCGCCCTCCAGCGCCGCCGCCAGAATTCCGGGCTGATCCTTCCATTCAAGAAGTCCCCCCGCCACCGACAGGATCATGGTAATAATCGCTGCCATACTGCCCGCCATATAGGAGGGGCATCCCTCGTTGGCCCATTCCACGAGCCGGATTGCTCCCATCACCACGACAAGCGCCACCGCATACTTTACTGCTGCCGCCGTCGGCATAAACACAAACATTCCTATGTACATCATACCGAGCAGCACCGGCCCGCTGACCCGCTCCAGATACAGCGCCGCAAAATACGCCGGCACCAGAGGGTAACACCCCATCACGCCCACACTGCACATTACACTTCCCGCCATACAGAGCATCATTTGTCTTGCATTCATTTTTTTCATCGCCTACCTCCATTCCCGCCTCCGGTCTGTCCCGGTGTTTTTCGCGGGTGACATCGATTATAGGGTTGTTCCCGGAAAATCTTTGTCAAAGGAAGGACCCCTTTTGAAAAACTTTTCGCCAAAATATCGGTTCCATTGTCTGTTTCATGGACTTTGAAGCGCTTCGTGCCTTTTAGGAAGTTCATCCAGAAATATTCCTCTACCACATTTTTTCATGCCGGTGTTATAATGTACGCAAAAGCATAGCCACCATGATATGAAAGGAGATTTTCTTATGGGTTATATGGCAAAAGAAAGCCGCTATGATACCATGCAGTACAATCGCTGCGGCGCCAGCGGTTTAAAGCTTCCAATGGTTTCTCTCGGTTTCTGGCACAATTTTGGGGACACCGGACATTATGACAACATGAAGGCAATGTGCCGCACCGCTTTTGATAACGGTATCACGCATTTTGATCTTGCGAACAATTACGGTCCCGCTTACGGCAGCGCAGAGCGCAACCTGGGACAAATCCTGCGGGACGACTTTTCTGCGTACCGGGACGAGCTTCTAATCAGCACCAAAGCCGGCTACGATATGTGGCCGGGACCTTACGGCAACTGGGGCAGCCGCAAGTACCTCATCGCAAGCCTGGACGCCAGCTTAAAGCGCCTGGGGCTGGATTATGTGGATATTTTTTATCATCACCGCATGGATCCTGAGACACCGCTCGAAGAGACGATGGGCGCTCTCGATTCCATTGTCAAAAGCGGAAAGGCACTCTATGTCGGTCTGTCCAACTATGACGGTCCGACACTGGAACGTGCATGTGCGATTCTAAACGACTTGAAGTGCCCGTTTATCATCAACCAGAACCGCTACTCCATCTTTGACCGCACGATCGAGAAAAACGGTTTGAAAGATACTGCCAGAAGGCTGCAAAGAGGCATTATCGCCTTTTCACCGCTGGCACAGGGCATGCTCACCGACCGCTATTTAAACGGTATTCCGGCTGACAGCCGCATCGCGACCGACGGACGTTTCCTCAAGGAGACCGCACTTACGCCGGAGCGTCTCTCACAGATCCGCGCTCTCAATGAGCTTGCCAAAAAGCGTGGACAGACGCTCGCGGAGATGGCATTAAGCTGGATCTTAAAGGACGGTGACGTGACCAGCGTGCTGATTGGTGCTTCCCGCCCGGAACAGATTCTCGACAATATCGCCATTGTCGGACATACTTCCTTTACGCCAGAAGAACTCGACGCGATCGATCAGATTACACTTTAACAGCCAAAAAAGAAGCCTTATCCGGGATGATCTCTCCGGGTAAGGCTCCTTTTATTCTGTCATTCTTATGTTCTTAAGGTTCTTCCTTAAATATAATCTCATTGTCATAGGCTAGTCCCAGTTTGCTCTTCGCAATATCCTCCACATACTCCTGGGACTGTGTATAGGACTGGTAATTCTGAAGTTCCTCCTGCCTTGCCGTCTCATCCTGAAGCTGCACCTCCAGCTGTTCCTGCTTTCTGGCGTACTCCTGATCTTTCTGATAAGCTTTTACAATCTGGACAGACATTGCCGCTGCAAATACAACCAGAATCATGCTGATACAGATCTTGCCCGCCCTGTTATTCCGATTTGATTTTCTCTTCTTTGCTGCCATTCCTGTCCCTCATTTCCTGCATCTGTGTAGCAATTTACAGTTTACATAAACCTATTTTAACCGCTCTCACAAACTTTTTCAATCGTTTTCCACAAAATGCCCCAACTTTTTTTAAGGTTTTCCACACCGGACGCACGAAAAATCCCAGCACTTTTCCAATAATTCCCAGTATTTTTTTCCAGATCCACACCTGACAGTGCACGATCAGGCGGCTGAGCAGCAGATAATAACACGCCATTCCGACCAGCAGACCGCCAAACGCAAACCCGCGCACCATGCCGTCATTTTCCCGGTATAAAAGGACAAAGACCACGCCTGTAAAAATGATCCAGTACAGAAAATCCTCCACGCCGATCCAGATATTTCCGTGCGGAAGAATCCGGCGGAAAATGCGCAGGATATCATAGAGAAAGAAAAGTCCCATTCCTACCAGCACAGAGCTCCCGAGAAACAGCAGTTCCTGATAGATTGATGTGCTTACCGCCATCTACCGGAACAGCCTTCCCAGAAGAGATTCCGCCTGTTTTCCCGCCGTTTTGACATCCGAATAGGTCAGGGAATCAATCCGTCCCTCAATATCCACTTCCCCTTTTTCCAGGCTCAGTCGGTTCACGTGCAGATCCTGTCCCTTGATGAGCAGCATCCCCAGTTCCGTCTCGAGCAGAATCTCCGCCACATCAAAAGACAGCACATCCACAACACCGGAAAACGCGCCGTTTCCCCGGTTTACCAGCAGGACCTTATGTGATTTTGCCGTATTATTATAATTCTTTTCCTCCATAAAAAAACCTCCCGCTTTCCTTTTCTATTAGAAAGTATATGGGAGGTTTTTCATATTATGATACATATTCAAACAAATCCTTGGCTTCTTCCTTTTTCGTCGTATCCTGCAGATCCAGCACGCGAACTTTCACGGTCTTCGTTCCAAAACCGATCTCAATAATGTCGCCGACTTTTACATTCACGGAAGCCTTCGCCGGTTTGCCGTTGACCATCACACGGCCGGCGTCACAAGCTTCATTCGCCACTGTGCGTCTCTTGATCAGCCGGGACACTTTTAAAAATTTATCCAGTCTCATCTTCTTCTCCTTATGCCTGCGGAGCGTTCCTGCTTCCAAAGGCTCCTTTTCCTTGAAAGCAAAAAAGTGGATTCTGCAACCGCAAAATCCACTCTGCTATCTCTATATCACTTAGGCGTTGATCATATCCTTTAAAGCCTTACCAGCCTTGAACTTCGGAGCCTTGGAAGCTGCGATTGTCATCTCTTTACCAGTCTGCGGATTTCTTCCTGTTCTCTCTGCTCTCTCAGATACCTCAAATGTACCGAATCCTACTAACTGGATCTTCTCACCCTTCTTTAATTCCTCAGCAACAACATCTGTAAATGCCTTTAATGCTGCCTCTGCGTCCTTCTTGCTTAACTCAGTCTTCTCAGCCATTGCTGCAACTAACTCTGCTTTGTTCATGTTAAAAATTCCTCCTCTGGATTTTCAATATAAATAATATTCGAGGTTCTCAAAATACCTACTTCATATTTATACTTGTTTTTTCTTTCTTTGTCAAGAAAAATCCCCAAAATATGGGGATTTTCCGAGCTTTTTTACGTTTGGGAAGCGTTTACATCATGGTGTCGATCAATGCGTGAACCGCTTTTGAGAGCGCTTCTGATTTTGCGTCCGCATCCGCGAGCGATGTCCCCTTTACGCCGAGATAAAATTTGACTTTCGGTTCGGTTCCGGACGGTCTGACGCACACCCATGCCCCGTCGGTCATCTCGTAATAAAGAACATTCGACTTCGGCAGACCTGTCGGCCGCACTGCACCCGCTGCCGTATCCGTGATGGTGTCCAGCTTATAATCCCGCACCGCCGTCACTTTGTATCCACCGATCTCTGCCGGAGCATTTTCACGGAGCGTATTCATAATCTCCTGGATCTTCGCCAGTCCTTCGATTCCCTTTAATGTGATGGAAGTCACATCATCCTTGTAGTAGCCATAACGCTCATACATGGCAAGCATTGCATCCCAGAGTGTCATGTTCTTCGTCTTATAGTAAGCCGCCGCCTCGCACAGCATCATCGATGCTGCAACGGCATCCTTATCTCTCGCGTAAGTTCCCGGCAGGCAGCCATAGCTCTCCTCCATACCAAAGAGGTATGTGCCCTTTCCTGTCTCCTCAAACTCTAAAATCTTCTGTCCGATAAACTTAAATCCGGTCAGCACCTCGATCAGATCTATTTCGTAGTATGCCGCAATCGCATCTGCCATATTCGTGGATACGATCGAACGGATAAATGCGCCGTCCTCCGGCAGTCCGAAGAGCTCCTTGCGCTGTCCGATCACATAGTCGCCAATCAGGCATCCGGACATATTTCCGGTCAGGCTGTGGTATTCTCCGGTCTGTGCATCCTTCACATAAACACCCAGACGATCCGCGTCCGGATCTGTCGCAAGAATCAGGTCGGCATCTACTTTTTTGCCCAGTGCAAGTCCTAATGCAAATGCCTCTGCCGCCTCCGGATTCGGATAGCTTACCGTCGGGAAATCGCCGTCCGGCAGTTCCTGCTCCGGCACAACGTAGACATTCGTGAATCCAAGCTCTTTGAGCACACGGCGTACCGGAAGGTTGCCGGTTCCGTGAAGCGGTGTGTATACAATCTTTAACTCGGATGCAACTTTGTCAATGCAGTCCTGATGAAGCACCAGTTTTTTCAGTTCCGCAATATACGGATCGTCAATATCCGCACCGATCGTCTGATACAGACCGTCTGCCTTTGCCTCTTCAAGCGGCATCGTCTTCACAGAAGCATAATCCGTCACGTTTCTCACTTCATCCATAATCCCTGTGTCATGCGGAGGTGTGATCTGCGCGCCGTCCTCCCAGTATACTTTGTATCCATTGTATTCCGGCGGATTATGGCTTGCCGTGATGTTGATGCCCGCCGTACAGCCAAGCTTGCGCACCGCATAGGAAAGCTCCGGCGTCGGTCTTAACGATTCAAATACATATGCCTTAATGCCGTTCGCTGCAAGACAAAGCGCCGCCTCGTCGGCGAACTCCGGGGACATATGTCTGGAATCATACGCGATGGCAACACCTTTTGCCTGTGCTCCCACTTTGCAGATATAATTCGCCAGTCCCTGTGTCGCTTTGCGCACCGTGTAGATATTCATGCGGTTGGTTCCCGCTCCGATCACGCCGCGCAGTCCGGCAGTACCGAACTCCAGATCCATGTAAAAGCGCTCTTCAATCTCCTTCTCATTCCCAGCGATCGCCTGAAGCTCCGCTCTGGTCGCCTCGTCAAAATACGGATTGTTCAGCCATGACTCATATGTTTCTCTATATCCCATCTCAGATTCCTCCTGCTTTTTTTCTAAGCCTATCTTATCTTTCCTGTTTTGCTTTTTCAAGTACCATTCCTGTCATAAATTGATACAATTCTCTCAATTATTTCCCTTAAGCGCATTGAGCAGGGACGTAAGGGTGGAAAGATAATCCGAAGTGCTGCTACTGTTGGAACTGCTGCTGGAGCTGTCTCCATTCTTGTCCAGAATCTCGTTTACGATGGCATCCAGCGCAGCGTCACTCGTCGTGTCCGATGTTCCCGTCGATGTAGAAGACGAACTTGAAGATGAACCCGAGGAACTGCTGTCCGAGTGACTTCCTGCCAGGCTTCCCGCGAGACTTCCCGCCTGTCCGTCTGCGCTCTCTCCTGTGGATGTACTGCTGTCTGCCTCCGATGACTGCGTCTCACTTCCGGTCGTAGTCGACGAGCTTCCCGATTCTCCTGTCATTCCGATGGCGATCGTTGCCTCCGGTGAATTCACAAACAGCTTTTTGCTGTATGTATCATAACCGTCCGCCGTCACGGTGAGCGTATGCACTCCATACTGTAGTTCCACCGGCTGGCTGTAATCCACCAGCTGCCCGTCTACCTGAAGCCATGCGCCCTCAACATTGACTGCGAAGAGAATGCTTCCGTACTTCGGTCCCTCGCCCTTTAACGTCTCAAGATCCAGAACCGTCTCCTGACCTCTCGTGATCGTAATCTCCGTACTTCCGCCGTATCCGTTATTCGCGACAGCTGCCGTGTATGTTCCCTCAGGAATCTCAATCGTCATCTCTCCGGTAATCTGGGCAAACACCTTGCTTCCCACCTGAATGTAACTTCCATCAAAGACACTGGTATTGACCAGCTTTAACGAACCGTGCCCGGTGGTCACCGAGATGGAATATATTTTCTTGTCAATTCCGACCACCCGAAGCGTATCCAGTGCCGTCAGATCTGAAAGCTGGAGGGGACTTCCGTCCGAAACCACAAACAGATCCTCATCATACGAATAATTTGTATCCGCAATCTTAAATGCACCGTGCTCCTCATCTACACTGTATCTGGTCACATCCGGGTATTCCCACGCCAGATCGGAGATCTGCGCTTCCACAAGCCTGCCCTGCTTATCTTTTTCCCCGACACGGATAATGCGACCCGCGTCAAATCCAGACACCGGCATCCGGCTGCCATATTTGTCAAGGAACCGGGTAGCAATCGTGTAATTATACATATACTGCTTGCCGGAGTTCAACTGTGTTAAAATCAGACACTCCGCCTGCATATCATTGTTAGTGATTAAAAACAGGTCTGCTCCGATCGACGTGCCTTCCTGCTCCGTCCCCTGTTCCATTGCATCCAGCACGTCGTTCGCATCCGCCTCCGTCCCGACGGTCTGTGCTGTGTTTTCCGCATCCTTTGACGGATTATAGTAAGTTCCTGTCACAACTGTATTGCTGCTTTTTCCGCATCCTGCCAGTAACAGCATCATGCAGACCGGCAGGATCCATCGAACTATTTTCTTCTTCAAGTATATCTGCTCCTTTATCGTGTACACAATTCTACGGCAAAAGTACCGCCAGATTGATTATATCCTCTTTTTTGCGCTGCTTTCTGCGCATCCGAAGTTCCACCGGAACTTCTAATATGAATCTGTCAAGATTCATTATATCATATTAAACAACTCAGCGGAACTTTTATCTCAGGACGCGGGCGGCTGCAAGGTGAAATGGCGCATCATTTCCAGGAATCGTTCCCGCTCATCCTCCTGCCGTATGAATTTTTCCAGCTTTTCAATATTGCGTCCGGACACCCATGCCTTGTGTGTGTTATAGTAGCGGTTCGCAATTTTCCAGAATTTTTCCGGATATGCCATATACAGATACAGATAGTTTAGTTCCACGGCAGTCAGCCGGCGCACATGGTCATACGCACAGATGAGATCCATGCCAAGTCCGGTGTTCCAGTTGTTTTTTTCCAGCATTTTCCGCATGTAGTTCGCCAGATCGCTGACCTGTATCTGGTAGGAAAAGCACTCAAAATGGACAATGCCGATTCCGGTTTTGGAAAACAGAATATTGTGCTGGTTATAATCGCCGTGACAAAACCCGGCGCTCTGCCCGCCCTGTCCCATCGCCGAAAGTTCCTGTGCCACCTGCCTTGCTTTTTCCATAAAGCGCTCATACTGCCCGTAAAAGAGCACTTCAAAATCATTCTTTTTCTTCTTGGACCGTATGTAATTCCGGACTTTGACCAGTTCCCGGTTATGCTTCTCATACAGTTCCTGCAGTTCATTCGGGTCGTTGCAGACAAACTCCGGAACCGTCTCCGAATAAGTTTCCGCCGCATTGTGCAGCATTGCCAGTTTCTCCGCCCCCGCGATCATGTCCGCCCGGTTTCTGGTGTCACACTCGCTCCCGGAAACAGCCGTCAATACCATATACTTTGTCTCATCCTCCGCGACGGCAATCGGGGCGTCCTCCTTCGTCCGCACGACCTGCTCCGTTAAGAGTCCCTGTCCACCCAGATGCCCGAGTATGGCAGAGAGAAACTCTGCCCGCTCCGCCGAGCCTTTGTATTCTTTTAAAAGTAACTGCCCCTGTGTTGTATCACAAATATAACTTTCACGCCCTTTGGAAACCGCTCTCACTTCCAGGTCGTACTGCTCCAATACCTGCTCCGGTCGATTATACACAAAAACCCCTCCATATGATTGATCTGCGGCTGCTCTGCCGTGTCTCTTCATCATATGTGAGGGGTTTTTATTTCATGACCTGTTTTGATCAGAAATCTTTCCTGTCACAATTTTTAATAATTGTTCCTTCGTATTCAGCCCGGGATCTTCCAGTACCCGTTCCAGCAGTTCATTCAGCATCTCCCCGATCTGCTTTCCCGGCTGCATTCCGGCTGCAATCAGATCCTGACCGGAAACCGCCAGTTGCCGGATCGTAAGACACTCTTTTTTCTCCATGCACTCCCGATACAGCTGTTCATATGCGTCCACATACGCCAGCTTTTCCGCGCGCCGGTACCCGCTCTGCGCCAGAATATCCGCGCGCTTGACCGCAAACAATGCCGGATACTGTTCCACGCCGATCCTGTGCACCGCCCTGCGGACCGCCTTCCCGGAAAGCTCCGGATTATCATCGTGCCAGTGCACCAGCCGGCACACCCGGTCGGTGGTATCGTTGTCGAACTTCAGCCGGCGCAGAATTCCACGCGCCATCTCGCTTCCGCGCACCGGATGTCCGTAAAAATGATCCACACCTTTTTTGTCCGTCGTCCTGCAGGCAGGCTTTGCAATGTCATGCAGCAGCATCGTAAGCCGGAGCACCTTATCCGCCGGCACCGCTTCGATCGCCTTTAGCGTATGTTCTCCCACACTGCAGCAGTGATGCGGATTGTTCTGCGGCGTCTCCATCATCACGTCAAACTCCGGCAGAAAAACAGCCGTAAGTCCCATGCGATATGCCACTTTCAGCTCTCCCGGATTCGGCGAAGTCAAAAGCTTTACCAGTTCGACCTGAATCCGTTCCGCACTGACCTTTTTTATATTGCCCGCCAGTCCGGCAATGGCTTCCTGTGTCTCCTGTTCAATCGAAAAACCAAGCTGCGCCGCAAAACGGACCGCCCGGAGCATGCGAAGGGCATCCTCCGAAAACCGCTCCATGGCATTTCCCACACAGCGGATCACGCCTCTCTCCAGATCGCCGATTCCGTCAAAGGCATCCACCAGTCCGGTCACTTCATTGTAGGCCATCGCATTGATCGTAAAATCGCGGCGTTTCAGATCCTCCAGAAGATTCGCGGTAAACGCTACTTCCTTTGGATGCCTCGCATCCTCGTATTCTCCGTCAATCCGGTAGGTTGTGACCTCGAATCCCTCATGCTCCAGCATGACCGTCACCGTCCCATGCTGGATCCCGGTATCAATCGTGTGCCGGAAAAGAGCCTTGACCTGCTCCGGTCTCGCCGAGGTCGTAATGTCCCAGTCCTGCGGCGTTCTCCCGAGCAGGGAATCGCGCACGCAGCCTCCGACCGCATACGCTTCATATCCGTGCTCGCCTAAGGTATTCAGAATCCTCGCAACCTTCGCAGGCAGGCTGATCTTTGCATTTTTATCCACGCACTTCTCCTTAATATGCCTTGCCCCAGTATACCAGCTTGTGCGCCGGTCTGCCGCAGCATACGCAGGTTCCGGAAATCTGCTCCTGATCATGGAACGGGATACAGCGGGATGTCACGGCAAGCTCCTCTTTGATCTTGTCCTCGCACGCCTGATCCTCGCACCACATACCGCGGATAAATCCCGGTTTGTTTGCCGCGATGTCCTTTAATTCTTCATAATTGTGGGCATCCCAGATATGCGCGTCGCGGTGTGCCTTTGCACGCTCGAACATCTCTTTCTGGATAGTCTCTAAAATCTCCGGAATCTTCTGCTCCAGATCCTCCAGTGCGACCTCGATCTTCTCTCTGGTATCTCTGCGCACTACCACGCACTTGCCTGCCTCGATGTCCTTCGGTCCAAGTTCGATACGAACCGGAATTCCGCGCATCTCCTGCTCGGAGAACTTCCAGCCCGGGCTCTTGTCCGAGTCATCCAGCTTCGCGCGGCATACTTTTCCAAGGCGCTCGCAGACGCTCTTTGCAGCATCCATGACGCCGTCTTTGTACTGCTGGATCGGAATCACCATCGCCTGTACCGGTGCAATTCTCGGCGGCAGAACCAGACCCGAATCATCGCCGTGTACCATGATGATCGCACCGATAAGACGTGTGGTCATACCCCAGGAAGTCTGATGTACATACTGAAGCTTATTATCTTTATCGGTATACTGGACACCGAACGCCTTTGCGAATCCGTCGCCGAAGTTATGGCTGGTACCGGACTGCAGTGCCTTTCCGTCATGCATCAGCGCCTCAATCGTATAGGTAGCCTCCGCGCCCGCAAACTTCTCCTTCTCGGTCTTGCGTCCGCGGATGACCGGCATTGCCAGTACCTCCTCGCAGAAGTCCGCGTACAGATTCAACATCTGGATCGTGCGCTGCTCGGCTTCCTCTGCGGTCGCATGCGCGGTGTGTCCCTCCTGCCACAGGAATTCCCTGGAACGGAGGAACGGTCTCGTCTCCTTCTCCCAGCGTACTACCGAGCACCACTGATTGTATACCTTCGGAAGGTCACGGTAGGAGTGAATAATATTTTTATAAAAATCGCAGAACAGCGTCTCAGATGTAGGTCTGACACAGAGACGCTCCGGCAACGGGTTCAATCCGCCGTAGGTTACCCATGCAACCTCCGGTGCAAATCCCTCCACGTGATCCTTCTCTTTTTCGAGCAGGCTCTCCGGAATAAAAAGCGGCATGTATACATTCTCCACGCCGGTCTCTTTGAATCTGCGGTCAAGCTCTTTCTGGATATTCTCCCAGATCGCATAGCCTGCCGGACGGATGATCATACATCCCTTTACCGCGGAATAATCGATCAGCTCCGCCTTTTTTACCACGTCCGTGTACCATTGTGCGAAATCAACATCCATCGATGTGATCGCTTCTACTAATTTCTTGTTGTCCTTTGCCATCATCTATCTCCTTTTCATAGCTCTTACTGCCGTTGCAAGCAGCTTCAAGGTTGTCTGTGTGCAGCTCCTGCACAACTAATGATTTTATGATAAATGGAAAGGGTTGTCAATTTCAAACGCAAGATTTCTGCGTGTTTTCGGGTGTCTGAACCCGATTTTGTACGAACAGAGGCAGAGCGGTTCCCCCGACGGCTTCATATTCTCTTTAAAATTGTACTTCCGGTCTCCCACAATCGGCATCCCTGCATGTGCCAGCTGCACGCGGATCTGATGATGTCTGCCGGTTCCCAGCTGAATCCGAAGAACGGCGCGCCCGTTTTTCTGCTCTAAAACCTCGTAGGAAAGCTCTGCCCTCTTTGCTCCCGGCGTACTACTTTCTACAACCGCAGACGTATTGGTTCTGCCGTCACGCAGAAGATAATCTGTAAACTGCCCCTTTCCGGCTTCCGGCACCCCGTCTGTCACGGCATAGTAAAACTTGTCCGCCAGCCCCGACGCAATCTGCCGGCTGAGTGCGGCCGCCGACTCCTTCGTCTTTGCGAACACCATCACGCCGCATACCGGCTGATCCAGCCGGTGCACCACTCCGATGTACGGCGGCTCGCCCTTCCCCGCCCGCCTGTTTTTGAGCAGGCTCTCCATATCCGCCTGTCCGAGCCTTTTCGTCTGTACTGCCACGCCTGCCGGCTTTTCACAGACAATGATCTGCTCATCTTCAAATAAAATTCTGATCTCCATATTCTAAACCGCATCCACCATAGTCTGTGCCCACTGGCGTGCATCCGCAAAATCTTTCTCATCCGGATGTGAAAGCGCCTCGTCAAAATTTTTTACGCTCGCATTCAACTTCTGATCTTCTGGGTGCTCCCGCAGCATCGCCACATAGCGGTTTCTCACTCCGATCGGCATTTTCCCCTGGCAGTAAAAGCTTCCGAGCACCTCACTGGTATCCGGAACGCACTCCGTTACCCGGCACGCCAGCTTCTGATAGTATTCTCTGGAGCCACCATAACCGGCAGTGCCGAAAACCGCCAGTTTTTTTCCTTCCAGCTGCTTCAAATACTCACCAACCGTTCCATCACAGCTTCCCTTGTCCGTCCAGGATCCTACAAAATAAAGATCCGCCACAATGTCCG
Source organism: Roseburia hominis A2-183 (assembly GCF_000225345.1). Classification (NCBI taxonomy): domain Bacteria; kingdom Bacillati; phylum Bacillota; class Clostridia; order Lachnospirales; family Lachnospiraceae; genus Roseburia; species Roseburia hominis. The sequence goes on along the minus strand of NC_015977.1, from coordinate 497,072 downwards.
GCTTCGGCTCACCGAAGTATACAATCTCTTCACCGCCAAGCGCATCCCGTATTGCTTCTGCCACCTGTCTGGTATTCCCTGTCAGACTTTTGTATATGATTGCAATTTTTTTCCCACTCATCTGTGCTCTCCTTCGCCCGCTCTGTCATCCTACTGCCTATGATCTCTTTACCGGTCTGCCGTCGATACATCCGGTAAAATCTGCTTCGCGCGCAGACTCCTCGCCCGGAAGCGGCGTATTTCTCTGCCCGCCGCTCTTAGAGCACTCTTGGCAGGTGTCCGAACCCGCGTTTGCTTCCTTTCTGCCAAATCGACAGACAGTTTCTTCCGGTCCCGACGAATTATCTGTCGAACCGCCGCTCGCCAGATATACGCCCTCCGCATACTCTTTTGTCTCCACAACTTCTGGTTTTACATACTTTTTCATTTTCCTGCACTCCTTCCAAATTATAAATTACAGCTTAAACCGGTACCCTACTCCCCAGATTGTTGCTGCTTCGCAGCGCAGGCGCTCATTTCAGTACAGCTTCGCTGTGGAGCGCCTGCCTTGCACGCCTTTACACATCCTTACGATTTAAGCTCTACAGCTTAAATCTGTACCCTACTCCCCAGATTGTTGCTGCTTCGCAGCGCAGGCGCTCATTCCGGTACAGCTTCGCTGTGGAGCGCCTGCCTTGCACACCTTTACACATCCTTACGATTTAAGCTATACAGCTTAAATCTGTACCCTACTCCCCAGATTGTTACTGCTTCGCAGCGCAGGCGCTCATTTCAGTACAGCTTCGCTGTGGAGCGCCTGCCTTGCACACCTTTACACATCCTTACGATTTAAGCTCTACAGCTTAAATCTGTACCCTACTCCCCAGATTGTTTCTATGTACTGCGGTTTGTTGGTGTTCATCTCGATCTTTTCGCGGATCTTTTTGATGTGTACCGTCACCGTCGCAATGTCCCCGATGGATTCCATATCCCAGATCTGGCGGAACAGTTCTTCCTTCGTAAATACATGATTCGGATTCTCCGCAAGAAATGTCAGTAGGTCAAACTCCTTTGTCGTGAACTGCTTCTCCTCGCCATTGACCCAGACACGTCTCGCCGTCTTATCGATGCGGATTCCACGGATCTCGACCGTATCATTCTCAGGCGTATTGCTACCGATCAGCCGCTCATAGCGCGCCAGATGTGCCTTCACGCGCGCCACCAGCTCGCTCGGCGAAAATGGCTTGGTAATATAGTCATCCGCTCCCAGTCCCAGGCCGCGAATTTTATCGATGTCATCCTTCTTCGCCGACACCATCAGAATCGGCGTGTTTTTCTCCTCCCGGATCTGCTTACAGATCTCAAAACCGTCAATGCCCGGGAGCATCAGATCCAGGATGTACATATCAAAATCTTCCGTCAACGCCCGTTTCAGGCCGACGGTTCCGTCATTCTCTATCTCCACCTCAAATCCGCTGAGTTCCAGATAATCCTTCTCAAGGTCTGCAATCTCCACCTCATCCTCAATGATCAATACTCTGCTCATATGGCACCTCCTGATATTTTCGTAATACAAAATACATCACGGTTCCGATGGACTCCTTGCTTGTCGCCCAGATCTTACCGCCGTGGTCTTCAATAATCTTCTTCACAATCGATAATCCGATACCGCTGCCTCCCGTCGCAGAATTGCGCGACGCATCCGCACGGTAAAACCGGTCAAAAATGTAAGGCAGATCGCGCGCGGCAATTCCTCTGCCGTTATCTTCAATCTCGACCTGGATAAAATCACCGACATCCTTGATCCGGATATTGATAAATCCCTTCTGCTTGTCCAGATATTTGACCGAATTCCCCACGATATTGTTAACCACGCGCTTTAGCTGCTCCGGGTCTGCAATAATCTGGACATCCTCGTCCGCATAATTAAAATATGCCAGTCCGATGTTTTTCGCCTCGAGATCGAGCCCGATCTCCTCAATGCAGTCATTGAAATACTCCGCCACATTCAGCTTTGCAAAATTGTACGGAATGCGGTTGGTATCGATCTTCGCATACAATGTCAGTTCATTGATGAGCGTATCCATCTCATTCGCCTTATTATAAATCGTCCGGATGTACTTGTCACGCTTTTCCGGTGTATCCGCCACACCGTCGATAAGTCCCTCCGCATACCCCTTCACAGCTGTGATCGGCGTCTTTAAATCATGGGCAATATTGCTGATCAGCGCCTTGTTCTCACGCTCACCGGAAAGCTTTTCCTCTGCGTTATCCTTCAGCCGCTGCCGCATCTCCTCGAAATTGCGGCAGAGCTCCCCGATCTCGTCATTCGTCTCCACATCCACCGTAAAATCCAGATTACCGTCCTTAATGTTCTGCGCCGCCACCTGCAGCTTCTTGATCGGGTTGATAAAACTCGTATAAATCCATACGGTCAGCATACATGCTGTCAGGATTAAGATCAGGATAATCGAGATCCCCACATCCGCCATCAGGCTCTTCAACTCCGGCACGGTCTCCTCGAGGATCGTGATAATAAAAACACTGCCCTGGCTTCCGTCCGTATACACAAAATCAATCTGCTTGATCAGCGCCTGCTTGTCTCCGTCGACATAGATGCCGGTGTCTGCCCCGGACTCTTCCCCTCCGTAGGCCGGCAGATCCGTCAGCAGCGACGCCTCCTTATCATCTCCCACATAGATCAGCTCGTCTCCCCTGCGCACGACAAGATACGAATACTTCTCGCGCAGAGTGTCATTCATCTGCTCCAGAAACGCCTTATCCTCCAGCTTATCCGGATCCTGCTTTGAAAGATCCAGAAGCGTCTCAAAGGACTCGCGCGTAAAACGGCTGAGCAGCTGCATGGAATTAGAAAAATAACTGTAATCGTCACTCTCCACGCCGTATGTCTGTTCAATCGACTTCAGCTGGATCTTCTGGAATCCGAAAAGCACCGCCACCGCAAGAAGAATGGGGATAAATATGATAATACAAAATGAAATGATAATTTTATTTTTGAACTTCATGTCTGCTTTGTCCACCCCGCAAATTCCCGCAAAAAAACGGGTCATAGAACTGTAATTCTATGACCCATTATAACACGAAACATCCAAAAACCTATTTATTTTATGTAAAATTGTCTAAACTTTTCATAAAACTCTACAAATATTTCTTTAATGTCTCCACCTTATCGACTGCCTCCCACGGAAGGTTCAGATCGGCGCGTCCAAAATGTCCGTATGCCGCTGTCTGACGGTAAATCGGTCTTCTTAGATCCAGCATCTTGATGATTCCTGCCGGACGGAGATCGAAGTTTTCACGAACGATTTCCACCAGTTTCTCGTCAGAAAGCTTTCCGGTTCCGAAGGTGTCTACCATAACCGATGTCGGCTGGGCAACACCGATCGCATAGGAAAGCTGAATCTCGCATTTTTCTGCAAGACCTGCGGCAACGATGTTCTTTGCCACATAACGTGCCGCGTAAGCTGCGGAGCGGTCTACCTTGGTGCAGTCCTTACCGGAAAAAGCGCCGCCGCCGTGACGTGCATATCCGCCGTAGGTGTCTACGATAATCTTACGCCCAGTCAGACCTGCATCTCCGTGCGGTCCGCCGATAACAAAACGTCCGGTCGGGTTGATGAAGAACTTTGTCTGTGCATCTACCAGTTCCTTCGGCAGGATCGGATCAAACACGTATTTCTTGATATCCTCATGGATCTGCTCCTGTGTAACATCATCATCATGCTGTGTGGACAGTACGACAGCTTCCAGACGAAGCGGCTTTCCATTCTCATCATACTCAACGGAAACCTGTGTCTTTCCGTCCGGTCTCAGATAGGAAAGTGTGCCGTCCTTGCGCACCCTGGTCAGCTGTAATGCCAGCTTGTGTGCGAGAGAAATCGGATACGGCATAAGCTCCGGTGTCTCGTTTGTCGCATAACCGAACATCATACCCTGATCTCCTGCACCGGTATCCAGTTCATCCTTTAACCCGCCCTCTTTTGCCTCGAGTGCCTTGTCTACACCCATGGCAATATCCGGTGACTGCTGATCGAGCGCTACCATAACTGCACATGTATTTCCGTCAAATCCGGTCTTCGCATCGTTGTAACCGATCTCGTTGACTGTCTGTCTCACGATCGCCGGAATATCCAGCTTTGCCTTTGTGGTAATCTCTCCGGTTACCAGTACAAATCCGGTACAGCTTGCCGTCTCACAAGCCACACGGCTCATTGGATCCTCTGCCATGCACGCATCCAGAATCGCGTCGGAAATTGCATCGCAGACTTTGTCCGGGTGTCCTTCTGTGACGGACTCAGATGTAAATAATCTCTTTTCCATTCCTTATTACTCCCTTTCTCATCATGTAAAATGACACAAAAAAACCACTTGCGAAAAACAAGTGGAAGTGACGTATAGATAATCAAATCCTCTTATTGTTCGAACTATCGCGGATATCGCTTCTGACAGCGCTCATCCATAACAGTATTTGCTCGCTCAGGTTGGCACCTTCCGTAGAGGGGTTGCCGTGACTTCACAGATCCTATGTATCTCCATCACTCTGAATAAGAAAATTTACACACAATATTGAATTTTCAAATCTACGTCTGATACGTTACACCCCTTTCTCCGCTATGTCAAGCTTTTTATTGACTTTCTTTTTTCAAACTTCTATACTGAAAGTAGTTGTAGTAAATATAGGTAGAAGGGGTAAGCAAATGAAAGAATTGGCACTGTACAATTTAAAAGAGGGCATGGTTCTTGCAAAAGACATCACTACCCCCAGCGGACAGGTGGTTCTTGAAAAAGGAAAAGAACTTACGAAGCAGTCGATCCTGCGCCTTTCCTTTTATAATATCAAGTCGGCCTGCATTGTGGACGGGGAAGAAAAGCAGGCGGCTCCCAAGTCCTATTCGCAGAAAATCAAGACTTCGCAGAAGTTTCAGTCTTTCCAGGTGGATCACACGATCGTGCTCAGTCAGATCCGTGTCAGCTTTGAGGGCTACGTGAACGAGGGCAAGCCGTTAGACACATCAGCGCTCCTGTCGAAGGTCGTCGAATTGTTCCAGTCCTGCAAGACTTCTCTGGAATTGTTTAATATGTTACATAACATGCATTCCTCAGACGACAGCGTCTATGTACATTCCCTGAATGTCTCGCTGATCTGCCGGCAGATCGGAAAATGGATCAAGGCAGACGACGCCACTTTAGACATGCTGACGCTCGCCGGACTGCTTCACGACATCGGCAAGCTCAAGATTCCAACAGAGCTTCTCAACAAACCGGGCAAATACACCGACGAAGAGTTCGCGCAGGTCAGGCTGCACACCCAGTACGGTTACGAACTGTTAAAGCCGCTTCCGCTGGATGCACACATCAAGCTCGCCGCACTCTCTCATCATGAGCGCTGTGACGGCACCGGTTATCCAAACGGTCTTACGACGAACGATATTGATCCTTATGCACGCGTTGTTGCGATCGCGGATGTTTATGATGCCATGACGACCGCCCGCTCTTACCGTGCTCCCCTGTGCGCTTTTCAGGTTATCGCCAACTTTGAGCGCGACGGTCTGCAGAAATACGATACCAAATGTGTTCTCGCATTCCTCAACCGGATCGCCGGCACCTACCAGAACCACCGCATCCTCTTAAGTGATGGTCGTAGTGCCAACATTGTCATGCTCAACGACAAGCAGCTTTCCAGACCGATCGTGCAGTTGGACGACGGTTCCTGTATTGATCTGTCAACTGCGGGCGATCTGCATATTCAGGCGGTTCTCTAAACCGGCAAAGCCGTGTCCGAAAGCACCCAGCGCCTGCGATAGCCGGCAGAAGATAAGCTGTAGACTGGGAAGTTAGAGAAACGCAACGTTCCAAATGCAACCGGCAGCGACGATTCTGATCGTAAAATCCGGTATTTCTAACCATGCCGCGTCCGGCATCCTGGATGAGCTGTGTCTTTCCAAGTTTGGAACATTCCACGCGGCGTGTCCGCAACCTGCAGACAATTTTAGGACTTACGTGCAGCACGGCTAGTGCTGCTTGTACTATAAGCATGTAGATACATTATGTATGTATCCGCATGCTTATTTTTATTATAATAAAAGGCGGATAAGGCTAGTGCGGTGGGACATAGCTCCCGTTTTTTAGAGTTTATTCCGCCTCTTATTATAAGCATTCGTTTAAACAGGTTGGATTAAATACATCCGTGTAACGAACAAGTCTGAATGGTAATAAGTCTGGCGGAGAAAAGGAGGATTTGCATGAAACAAATAGTAAGTGTAGGAATCGATGTATCAAAAGGGAAAAGCACTGTCTGTGCCATGATACATCCTAATACGATTATTAAGGAATCGTTTGAAGTTTTGCATACCGTAGAAGAAATGTCAATGTTAGCTGATTACATCGGATCACTTGATGGAGAAATTCGTATTGTAATGGAATCAACAGGGCATTATCATCTTCCGGTTGCACAATTTCTGTATCAAAAAGGCTTTTTTGTATGTGTTGAAAATGCATATATTATACGACAATTTTCACGCATTATGCTGCATGGCGCAAAAACAGATCCGCTTGATGCAAAAAAATTAGCAAAGTACGGTTTGGCATACTGGAGTGAACTGAAACCATATAAATTTCATCCAAGCTGCTACACAGAATTAAGTCTATTATCCAAGCAGTATCAGACATACATAAAGCTTTTGATTGTTGCTAAACAGAATGTAATACATTTGATGGATGAGATGCTTCCTGGTTTCAAAGAAGCGCTGGATACAGCAAGCAGTGTTCAATTCTCAAAAGTGAAATATGTGGATTTTGCCAAAGAATTCTATCATGTTGATATGATAAAAAGCATGGGAAAAGAAATTTTTCGAGAGAATTATAAGCAATGGTGTAAAGAAAAAGGATACCGTTTCCAATCAGAAAAGGCAGACGAGCTTTTTCACTTGGCGGAAGACGGTATCCCTACACTACCAACAGAGTTCCCTTCAACCAGACTCTGTATGGAAGTAGCAACAGAGCAAGTAAGCCAATTAGGTTATGCTCTAGAACAAATATTATCACAAATGCAAAATCTTGCAAAGACTTTACCAGAATATCAAACGATACGCCAAATGGGAGGCATGGGTGAAAAGTTATGTGTAAGGTTTATAGCTGACATTGGAGACGTTCGACGTTTCCATAATGGCAAAGCATTAGTTGCTTATGCGGGAATTGATGCTCCGCCTTATCAATCAGGACAATATACCGGCACCAAACGTAGAATAAGCAAACGCGGAAACAGTGCATTAAGGAAAACCGGTTATGAGGTTATGAAAAGTCTGAAATCCCATCCGCCCAAAACAGATACTCGTGTCTATGATTTTATAATTAAAAAAGAGAATGAAGGAAAAAGTAAGAAACAAGCCAAAATAGCCGGTTTAAATAAGTTTTTGCAAATCTATTATGCAAGAGTAATGGAAATATATAAGAATATAGTATAGTTGCATAAGAAAAAAGCCTGAATAATCAGGCCTATTTCTTATGCAAAAAAATCAAAAATTGTGTTGACATCTCTTAACAGGTCTAGGAAGTCCGCCCATTGTCTGCGAGTTGCCGGACACACTCCGGGGACTGTCCAAACGTGGAAAGACACAGCATTCGATGCCGGACGCGGCACGGAAGAACTACCTGGATTTTACTCCAAAGAATCCGCCGCTGCCGGTTACATTGGAACGTTATGGTTCCCTCATTTTTTGTCTACAGCTTATCTCCTGTACACTTTCCCGGTTGCTGGGGGCTTTCTAACACGGCTTTGCCGTTTTAGGAGTCAGAACCGACACGAACCGCAAACGCCCGTCCATCCATTTCCCGATCGCCCCGATCACCTTTCCCATCGTAAACGCTGCCAGAATTGTTCCGATTCCAAGTCCATCCAGATGTCCCAGGAAGAAGATCGTCATGCCGGCGGTCACCGCCAGACAGATCACATCAAACGAGACCTTTATGTTGGAATACGCGGCGCCCGTAATGTCCGCCAGTTCCCTCGGGAACAGATCTGTCGGTATGATCGGCAGACCACAGCGGTTCGACAGTGCAATTCCGATGCAGATCAACAGATAGCTGATTGCAAAATAGAGAATACGGTTCGGAAGTGTAAGCGGCAGAAGATTGATCCACGCCTTATGCACATCCAAAAGTTCCCCGAACACAAATCCCACCACAAAGCTGAACAGATACTGCGGCACAAACCGTTTTCTTAAAATCATCAGGCTAAGCACCAGGACGCCCTGGAACAGGTATGTCCATGTGCCGAGCGAGATCCGCGTAAACACTTCCGAAAACGCGAACGGCACGCTCGAGATGGCAGAGATTCCCGCGCCGGAGTGCAGCATCAGCACCACCCCGAAGCTGTTAATCAGCACTGCAACAAGCAGTGCCAGTTCTCCTCTCACAGTATGTAACTCTTTCTGTTGTATTTCCTGTGCTTCCATTGTTATCCTCCAAGTCTGTCTTCCGCGCTATCATGTCAAAAGAACGTTTTTTTATTTCATAGGAAGGTTCTGCTTTCTTGTATTAACGTGCCACAGTATTTCCTATGAAATAAAAAATGTCTGCTGCGGGATCCCCTCCCGCAGCAGACCTGATGGTTCAAAACTTCCATTCTATGATACTTTCAGTGTAAACTTCTGTATTTCTTTTTCGTCGGAAACTTTCTCAATCAATGCCCCAAGCAGTGACAGCTTCTGATCAAATGCCTCGTAGCCGCGCTCAATGTAATAAATATCGTCCACAACAGTAATGCCCTCTGCGCCAAGTCCGGCAATCACAAGCGCCGCTCCGGCTCTTAAATCCGGCGCATTGACTCTGGCACCGGTGTACTGGTCCACACCGCTGATAATAGCGATGTTGCTCTCCACCTTGATGCTTGCACCCATGCGTGTCAATTCATCCACATACTTAAAACGGTTCTCGAAAATGCTCTCCGTCACGGTACTCGTTCCCTGGGCCACTCCCAGCACAACTGTCATCTGCGGCTGCATATCCGTCGGGAAACCCGGGTAAGGAAGTGTCGTCACCTGTGTATGACGCAGCGGCTTCGATGCCACCACGCGCACAGCGTCGTCGAACTCCTCCACTTCGCATCCAATCTCAAGCAGCTTTGCGCTGATCGCTTCCAGATGTTTCGGGATCACATTTTTCACGGTAACGTCACCCTTGGTCGCCGCTGCCGCCAGCATAAAGGTACCTGCCTCGATCTGATCCGGAATAATCGAATACTCTGTCGCATGCAGCTTCTCCACTCCGACAATCCGGATCACGTCCGTACCGGCACCGCGGATATTGGCTCCCATGCTGTTCAGGAAGTTGGCAACGTCAACCACATGCGGCTCCTTCGCCGCATTCTCGATAATCGTCTTGCCCTCTGCCATGGACGCCGCCATCATAATATTGATGGTTGCCCCGACAGACACCTTATCCAGATAAATGTGCGTGCCGGTTAACTTTTCTGCATAAGCCCGCACCAGACCATACTTGATATCCACATCAGCCCCCAGAGCCCTAAAACCCTTCATGTGCAGATCGATCGGCCGTCCGCCGATGTTGCATCCGCCCGGAAGCGCCACTTCCGCCCGCTTATATTTGCCGAGCAGTGCGCCGATCAGATAATAAGATGCGCGTATTTTTCGGATAAATTCATTGTCAACATTAAAATCCCGGATAAAAGATCCATTGATCCTTACCGTGTGAGCATCCAGCCGCTCTACCCGCGCTCCAATCTCCTCGATGGCATTGAGTAAAACGTTGGTATCTCTGACATTAGGTACATTTTCTATTGTAACGGTCTCATCCGTCATAACTGCAGCAGATAAGATCGCAAGCGCCGCATTCTTAGCGCCTCCGATTTCCACTTCTCCTACCAGCGGATTTCCACCTTTGATCACATACTGTTCCATATCACACCTCTATGAACGCTTTATACAAACACGTAATTATACTAGTGCTTACATGCTTTTGTCAAGTAATTCTTAAGTTCTTCGTTCATCAACCATATAGTGTACATTATACCATAAATTTCATCCATTTGTACAGCATACAACTATTTCCAGTCTGTGTCCTCTTCCCATCAGTTGCTGATGTATTTGAGCGGATCCACTGCTGAACCGTTGATATAGATCTCAAAATGAACATGCGGTCCTGTAGAACGTCCCGTACTTCCACTTAACGCGATCGGCTCTCCCTGCTCAACATGCTGTCCAGCCTTCACCAGAAGCTTACTGTTGTGTGCATATCTCGTCAGTCTGCCATCCGCATGGCTGATGACCACGTTATTGCCGTAGCCGCCATTATAGGACGCAGAGATTACCGTTCCGGCACAGGATGCGTACACCGTCGTCCCGATCGGGCATGCCCAGTCAACGCCCTTGTGCATACGTCCCCATCGTCTGCCGAATCCTGACGTATATCTTCCTCCGGAAATCGGTTTGATATAGGTCGGCGGAATGATGGTACCGCGCTCAATGACTGCCGCCTGTGACGCCACCATAACGTTCTGATGTATCATCTCGCGGCTTGTTTCCACACCGTTCTCATAGACCACAACGTCATTGCGCTCCCGGTGTCCCGTCGTTCCCTCCTGCTGTACAACCTCTTTTGTCGTATACCAGGAATCGTTGTCTATGATGATCGGCTCTTCCATGTAGTCCTCCTCATAGACCTCTCCTTTTGTTACCCGAAGCTGCAGATCCGGCTCCGGCACCGCAATGATGAGTTCCTGACCGTCCCTTATCATCGCATCCGCGCTGTCCAGCCCGTTTAACGCCACGATCGACGACACTGTCGTATCATGATCCATCGCAATCACGGAGAGACAGTCTCCGCTCTCCACTACATATATTTTATTCGATTCTTTCTCTTTTGTTACTTCGGCAACCTGTTCATCCACATCTGCAATCTGATCGGCATCGACATAGTTCTCGAACACATTCACCCGCTCCACAAATTCCATATCAAGGATGCCTGTCTCATATGTGGCTTTTGGATCTGCAAATGCCTCCTCCAGCGTACAGATCACATAGGCGCTGATTCCTGCCTGCGGCAGAGAAGCCTGTGCTTCCTCCAGCACCTTTTCATCCGCTGCAGCCCCTGCGTCCCTTCTGGCAAGAGACGCTGTCAGAATTCCGCTCACATGGGAGCCCTGATCCGCAATGACCGCCCCGTATTCATCCGCCGCATCCACAGAAGCCTTCACTTTTTCCAGAAAAGACTCCACCTCGTCCATCGTCGCAAAGTTGGCGCGGTATTCATCGATCGCCACTGTATAGACGCGCTGCTTTTCCTCTGCATTTTTCTCACTTAGTATGTTCTCTACGGCTTCTTTTAATTCATTCTCCGACAACAACTTCTGGAACGGTTTTCTACACTCCTCACTGCTCCATACGACTTCGCCGCTGATTCTCTCCCCGGTCTTTTGCGTCAGTTCCTGTCTCGCCTGACGGACGATGTCATCCATATCAGTGTTCTCCGGCGCATACCCGATGATGCGGTCATCCACGCGCACCTGCCGATATGTCTGTCCGATTCCAATCTGCCCGGAAAGGCAAAAAAGGACTCCGCCGACCGCCAGGACTCCTACCGCAGCTGCCTGCCAGACTGCCTGTTTTGTAAACGTTTGTTTCTTCATTGAAAGCGTTCCTTCAATTCCATAATTTTCTCAATTGTCTGTTCCACGTTCAAATGATGTTCATCCACAATCACATCCGCATATTTCTCGTACAAAGGCACACGTTCCTCATAGAGATCATGAAGTGTCTGTCCGTCTCTTAAGACAACCCCTCTTCCCTTGATGTCCGAGAGCCTGCGCTCCAATTCCCGGTACGGAAGTTTCAGATAAACCACCGTACCGATCCGGCCAAGATGTTCCATCGCTTCCGCTCCGTACACCACGCTCCCGCCGGTTGCAATAATGGCATGTTCCGCCTCGATCCCGCTGTTGATGCGGTTCTCCACCTTAAGGAATCCCTCCGGTCCGACTTCAGCGATAATCTCACGCAGAAGCTTTCCTTCCTTTTCCTGTATCACCAGATCGGCATCAATGAACTGGTATCCCATCACTTTTGCAAGAACCACGCCAACGGTACTCTTTCCGACACCGGGCATTCCAATCAGTATGATATTCTTTTTCATGTGTACCTTCCTTATTCACTGTGGCTGTTCCAATTTTTTCACAATCTCCGAAAATCCCATAAAATGGGACGCCTTTACCAGAATGGTATCCCCCGGTCTGCGGTACTCCAGCAGCGCCTCCTCCAGCGCCTCTTTGTCCGGTTCCGCATAGACCCTGGTCTCCGGCGCTACACGCCGCGCCTCCTCCGCAATCTCCCCTGCAAGTGTTCCGGTCACAAACAGCGCATCGATCTTCTTCCCCGCAAAGTGTGTGCCGACCATTCCGTGCAGCTTCTTTTCCTCACTGCCGAGTTCTCCCATATCGCCGAGCACGGCAATCTTTCGTCCCTTCGCCTGGGACAGCACGTCTATGGAAGCCATCATGGACACCGGATTCGCATTGTAGCAGTCGTCGATAATTGTGATGCCGTTTTTCCGGATCAGATTACTCCGCCCGCCAATCGTGTGCGCATGCTCAATTCCAAGCTTCATCTCCTCCGCATCAAGTCCCAGCCGTCTTGCCACGCAGACTGCTGCAAGCGCGTTGTATACATTGTGCTCACCAGCAATCGGGATCACCACCTCAAACTGCTGCTCCGGCGTGTGAATGACCGCCTTCGTTCCCTCAAGGCCGATCGCCTCCACATCGGTCGCGTACACTTCCTTTTCCGCGAGCCGTTTGCTGCCGGTCTCTGTCTCTGCCGTCTTTGCTTCCTGTCCGATTCCATAGAACACCGCCGGTCTGCCATTCACCATCTTTTTGTCACAGAGCTTATCGTCATCCCCGTTTAATACGGCGATCCCGTCCGGTGCCAGATGCTCAAAGCTCTCCGTCTTCGCCTTTAAAATGCCGTCTCTTGTGATGAGGTTCTCCAAATGACATAAGCCGATATTGGTAATGACGCAGATATCCGGCTGTGCCATCTCTGCAAGACGGTGCATCTCACCGAACTCAGAGATTCCCATCTCGAGCACCGCCACCTGATGTTCCTCCCGGATCTTAAAGATCGTCAGCGGAAGTCCAATCTCATTGTTCAGATTCCCCTCGGTCTTTAACACGCGGTATTTCTCGGAGAGCACCGACGCAATCATCTCTTTTGTGCTGGTCTTTCCAACGCTTCCTGTGATCCCCACGACTTTGATGTCGAGTGAGCGGCGGTAGAACGCCGCGATCTTCTTCATGGCTTCCTCCGTAGAGTCAACCAGAATATACGGTCCTGCCGGATGCTCGAGCCGCTGCTCGGAGAGCACGGCAAGCGCTCCCTTTTCAAAAACCGCCGGAATGAAATCATGTCCGTCGACGCGCGCTCCGCGGATGGGAATAAACAGATATCCCTCCCCGACCAGACGGCTGTCAATCACCGCCCCCTGAATCTCCTTTTTGCGGTCGCATTCTTCCCCGATGTATGTACCGCCGCACGCCTGCGCGATATGCTCCAATGTCATATTTTTCATAATGGCTCCCATTTCAGACTTCATTCTTAATTCTTGTACTTGCGCATGGAACTCTCGATCAGCTTCTCACAGAGCTGGTTGAAATCCACGCCGGTCACCTTTGCCTCCTGCGGCAGCAGACTGGTCGGCGTCATGCCCGGAAGTGTGTTCGCCTCCAGACAGAAAATGTGATCTTCCGCATCCAGAAGGAAGTCTGTGCGCGAGTAAGTGTTGAGTCCAAGCACCTCTGCCACCTTCTCTGCATAGCCCTGCATTTCCTTTGTAATCTGTTCGGACAGCTCCGCCGGGCAGGTCTCTACCGTACTTCCCGCTTTGTATTTGTTCTTATAATCATAGAAGCCTTCCACCGGCGCGATCTCGATGATCGGAAGCGCCTGAAAATCGATGACGCCGACAGAAAATTCTCTTCCTTTTACATATTCCTCAATGACCAGCTCATTCTCCCAGCGGAACGCCTCCTTTAATGCCTGCTCGTATTCTGCCTTGTCGTGCACGATCGATACGCCGATGCTTGATCCGCCGCTGCACGGCTTTACCACGCACGGGAAATGAATTCCACAGGTCTCGATCTTTGCCGCATCCTCGCCACGCTTTAAGGACGTGCCTCTCGGCGTCGGGATTCCATTCTCGAGGAACAGCTGCTTTGCCATTCCTTTGTTCATGGCAAGCGCACTGCCCAGATATCCGGTTCCTGTGTAGCGGATGCCAAACAGGTCAAACGCCGCCTGGATCTTACCGTTCTCTCCGTTCTCTCCATGAAGCGCCATAAACACGATGTCCGCCATCCGGCAAAGCTCGATGACATTCGGTCCGAAGAAATTATCCGACTGATCCTTTCTCTGCGCCTTTACTTTTTCCAGGTCCGGCGCGGTCTCCGGAATCGCCGCCACCTTGACGCTGACCGCCTCGGCTCTGTCAAAAATTCCGGTAAGATCTTCTTCCTTATCGCTATATCCCATAAAAACATCAAGTAAAATTACCTGATGTCCGTTCTCTCTGAGTGCTTTCGTAACCATCTCTCCTGTCTTGAAGGACACATCTCTCTCTGTGCTGAGCCCCCCTGCCAAAACAACTATCTTCATGGTATCCGTCTCTCCTTTTTCAAAACTTTTCTCGCTTTATAGTATACCTTTTTCGATCTGATGACAAGAATATTCCTTGTTTTTTCAAAGCTCTGCCCCTGCGCTGCGACCCCTTTCCTGCTTTTTATCTACGCTCTTCCGCTATACACTCACGTCTGCTGTATTCTGCCATCCCCAAAAGCCACAGAAAAACCTGCCTCGCAATGAGATCCCTCCCGTGAATCATACTGCCATAATGATAAATCATCTGCTCCGCTTCCAGCTTTCTTCCCACCGCAAGCGCGGTCAGAATCTGTTCCAATAATTCAATCCGTTCTCCCTCCAATGGGTACTGATATGCAATATAATCCATAAACCCCGGATAATTCTGCATCATATCCACCAATACATTTGTATGTCCGTAGCTTTTCCTACTTGAGCCCTTTTCTTTTGTTTCACACATGATTAACTTTTCTACCTCTCGCACACGCAGGGCACGCTTAACTACAATTATAAGATACTTTAGTACTAACTGTACACCCCTTTGCACAAAAAATTTTACAGAAAGCGCCCTCTGTCAGCTCAAACTCCTTTTTTCTCCACAAAAAGAAGAGGGAGTGCCGCATCTGCAATACGGTTCTCCCTCTTCTTTCTGTAAATATATCAGTTCATTATGAGACAGCACATCTCAAACGCTCTTAATTCTCCGGCTCGATCAGTCCGTAGGTGTTGCCTTTTCTCTTATATACCACATTGACATCTTCCGTCTCTGCATTGATGAATACGAAGAAGTCATGTCCCAGCAGTTCCATCTGCACACATGCATCTTCTGGATACATCGGCTTCATGGAGAACTTCTTGGTACGGATGATCTTGATCTCCTCATCCTCGTCTGCGGCTCCATCCAGGAATTCCTGCTTAAATACAGCGGATGCATTCTGCTGCTTTGTCACCAGCTTGGTTCTGTATTTCTTAAGCTGACGCTCAATCACTTCCTCCACAAGATCAATGGATACATACATATCGTTGCTTACCTGCTCGGAGCGGATATAATTTCCTTTTGCCGGGATTGTAACCTCGGCTTTCTGTCTCTCCTTCTCCACGCTCAGCGTCACATATACATCGGTATCCGGTGTAAAATACTTCTCAAGCTTGTTCAGCTTGTCCTCTACTGCTGCCTTCAGCCCCTCTGTTAATTCGATGTTTCTTCCTGTAATCTTAATTCTCATGATGTCCAACCCCTTTGCCGTTTATTTGATACAAGATATATCATGGTTATATTATAACATATTTTGGCTTTATAGCAAGAAAATTTATGCATTTTTCATAATTTTTTCTGAAAATTCATCAACCAAGCGTCAGTGCGAGATAACCGTCGCCCGCAACCGGCAGATCTGCCATCGTCTTCGGCAGCCAGATCATGCCCCGCTCCCGTCCGTACGATGCTGCGCTGGTTCCCGTCTCTTCCATAAGCTGCGGAAGCACCTGTGAGAGAGCGTCGTCCGACAGCGTTGTCTCCAGTATCACGAGCTCTTTTTCCCGGATATCATACATCAGAATATCCCTGTCATCTTCCTGCTCATTCCGTGTGTTTTTATCCTCACAGCTGACTGCCGCCGTACCGCCGCCGCAGCTTGCCGCGAGTTCCATCGCATAGGAAACCGCATCCACATCCCAGTGTACATACCCTTCCTTCGCGCACTTTTCATCCCGGATCCGTACATACTCCTCCGGTGTGACAGGCTCCATGCATGCAACCGGCTCCGTGTCCTTTACCTCGAGCGCCGTAATGTCACTGCCGCTCACATTTTTGCGTTCTCCCTGGAATGCATTCTTAAATCCCAGATTTTCATAGTAACGGATCAGCGACTCCTCGGCCGGCGACAGAATGAGCGGCACCTGATATTTTTCTTCTGCAAAGCGCAGAATCTGTTCCGCAAGCTTCTGTCCCCGGTATTCCGGCAGTGTCGCAACCGCATACACATAGCGCGCGTCCACATACGCTCCGTTGCACAGGTACTGCACCGGCAGAAAACTTGCCATCGCTACCGGTCTTCCATCCCGGAAAATCACGAGCATATTCTCTCTCGTCATTCGGTGCTTCAGATAAAACTGAATATAATCTTCCTCGTCGCCAAAGCATTTCTGCCAGATTTCCTGAATATACGGCGCATCCCGCTTGGGGTCCGCATAGACCACCCCGCTCTCCTCCAGTTCGTATTTTGGAAGGAGAATATCCGGATAATAGGAAAGCTTTGCCTTTCTGAGTCCGGGATCGCCAGTGTCCTCCTCGCGGTTGACATACGCATACCCTTCACATTCATGCAGGACAAACTGCTGGTTGATCATCGGATACGCTCCCTGAAGATCCGGATACGCCTTTTCAAAGTGCACAACGAACGTCTCCGAGTTCAGCCGCTCCCCGATCGAAAACGCGACGATCTGCCCGTCTCTCCGGAGCACTCCGCCGACAAGTCCCAGCTCCTGCATATGATCAAACGCCTCATGGAGTACCGAGATCTCCTGGTTCATCTCCTCATTCCACTTTTCCTCGCGCATGTGAATCCACGTATACGTCATCGTGCGGCATTCTTCTATGTTTTCAGCTGTCATCGGCTCATAAGACCAGTCTCCCGAATCTTTAAAGCGGGCAATGTGATTGCGCTTTCCGTGCAGTTTCTTGCCGGCAAGCGTCGCAAGCTTCTCTCTTGCATAGATATAGTCATAGTCGTTCCGGTCTCCCTCGATTAAGAACCTTCCCGGGAACCACTCTAGCATCTGCGCGCGGTCCTGCTCGCTGGCAGGTGCTATCAGCAGCTGGATTCCCTCCTCATGGCAAATCGCAAGCAGCTCCTCCACCGCCGCTTTTTTGTCGCCGTTTCCAACCGGAAATGAAAAGCAGTGAATCTCTCCATCTATAAACCGAACTACCAGGCAGCCGTGAAGCTCCGCCACTCTGACCTGATAGACATTTCTCCACATAAAATTATTTGCAAACGAGTATTCGCAGGCATTCCGATCATCCTCCGCGAACTTCTGATCCATCCATGCCTTATCCTGCAGTGTTATCTCGTGAAATACTGTTTCTTCTGGTTTCATAAATACCTCAATTCTAAATTTTTAAAAGGCAAAAAAGAACCGCCAACCTGTGTTGACGGTTCTTTTTCTCAGCCCTTCATCAAGAACTTAATAATTTTCTCTGTATCTTCCGGCTCGTAAGCGACAAGCTCAAGCTCCGGAATCTCCACATCCGTCTTTAAAATACTGGTAAGTGACACATACTGGCAAAGCTTTGACTTGAGGTTCAGTCTGTCCCCCTCACCGGTAATGAGTTCCACTTTTCCCTGACAGGAGTCTATTACCTTAAAAAATCCGTCGATATCCGTGATGTTCTTGATCTTCATAATGCATGCTCCTTTCTTAATCTGAGTCTCTATCTACACTATAATACGAAAGTACCTCTTCTGCAAGTTCTAAATCGTAAACCTGGAAATATGTTCCTTCAGCGTCTCGGCCGTGTTTTCCATCTCCTTCGAGTCTTTCTGCACATCTGCACTGTTCTCGGAGACAATCTCCGCCAGTTCCTGAATGCTGACCGCAGTCGCCTCAATCTTCTCCGCGGATGCCGACTGTTCTTCCGTGATAGCTGCCATATTGGACGCGGCATCGTTTACTTCATGCACTTTCTCTATCATTCCCTGCACGATCCGTTCCGGCAGTCAGACGTTTCTCGCCTGACGCATTGCCTCCAGAATGATGCTCTCCGCACTTTTCGCCTCCGCCTTGGTGAGCTGTGGCGTATCTTTTAATGCATAATCAATGCCGAGATTGTCATATTTCACTTTACCCATGGAGTGATACGGAAGCACCTCCAGCTTTTCCACATTCGAGAGTGTCGCAAGAAACCGGCCCAGAGCCTCCAGTTCTTCCCTCTGAAATGTGATCCCCGGAACAACCACATGCCGGATCCAGACCGGTATCTGTTTTTCATCCAGATACCTTGCAAACGCAAGAATCTTCTCATTGTCCTGTCCGGTCAGCTTCCGGTGCTCCTCCGCATCCATATGTTTGATGTCAAGCATCACAAGATCCGTCACTGAGAGCAGCAGATCCACCTTCTTTAAGCGTTCCCGCTCCTCCTCCGACGTGCCGCCACACCCGGGGAACATAATGCCCGACGTGTCCAGACAGGTATGAATCCCGCGTTCCTTTGCCCCTGCAAAGAGCTCCGTCAAAAAATCAATCTGGAGCATCGGCTCTCCGCCGGTCGCAGTGATTCCGCCGGTCCGGTAAAACGACCGGTTGCGCTCCATGCGCGAAAGGATCTCCTCCGCGCTCATCTCCTGCCCGTCCTCCAGATGCCAGGTATCGGGATTATGGCAGTACAGGCAGCGCATGGGACATCCTTCAAAGAACACCACAAAGCGGACTCCCGGTCCATCCACCGTTCCAAAGCTTTCCATCGAATGAATTTTTCCCATAAAGTCCTCCTTTTTAATCCCATCCATCTGATATTCATAATGCAATCGCGCGAGCCGGCTTATCCCGGTGTCCCAGCCGCAAAAGCAGCAGGGCACCGGTTCCGGTTCGCGCGATTTATCCTGTCTGTATCACTTCCACATGAATTACATGCGCTCGTGGAAGGTTCTTGCAATGACTTCGTCCTGCTGCTCTTTGGTCAGCTTGATAAAGTTTACCGCATATCCGGAAACACGGATTGTGAGCTGCGGATACTGCTCCGGGTGTTTCTGTGCATCCAAAAGCGTCTCGCGGTTCAATACGTTGACGTTCAAGTGATGTCCGCCCTTCTCGACGTAAGCATCCAGCAGCGCCACAAGGTTCTGCTCCTCGCCCTTCTCATCCTTGCCGAGTGCATCCGGCACGATGGTAAACGTGTTGGAGATACCATCCTGGGAATCCATAAACGGCATTTTCGCTACCGACGCGAGAGATGCTACCGCACCGTTCGTGTCGCGTCCGTGCATCGGGTTTGCGCCCGGTGCAAAGGCAACACCCTTCTTTCTGCCATCCGGTGTCGCACCTGTGTTCTTGCCGTAGGATACGTTGGATGTGATCGTGAGGATCGATGTCGTCGGGATTCCGCCGCGGTAGGTGTGGTTGCCCTTGACATAGCCGATGAATGTGTGAAGCACTTCCTTTGCAATGTCGTCGACGCGGTCGTCATCATTTCCGTATTTCGGGAAGTCACCCTCCACCTCGAAGTCTACAGTGATTCCGTTCTCATCGCGGATCGGCTTTACCTTTGCGTACTTGATGGCAGACAGGGAATCCGCCACAACGGAAAAACCAGCGATTCCGGTCGCGAACCAGCGGCGCACCTTCTTGTCATGAAGCGCCATCTCCAGCTTCTCGTAGCAGTATTTGTCATGCATATAATGAATGATGTTTAAGGCATTGACATAAACACCTGCCAGCCACTTCATCATATCCTTATACTTATCCCACACCTCGTCGTAATCCAGGTACTCGGAAGTGATCGGGCGGTACTTCGGTCCGACCTGCTTGCCGCTGATCTCATCTACACCGCCGTTGATCGCGTACAGAAGGCACTTTGCAAGGTTGGCGCGGGCGCCGAAGAACTGCATCTCCTTACCGATGCGCATGGAGGATACACAGCATGCAATTCCGTAATCATCCCCGTGTACCACACGCATGATGTCATCATTCTCGTACTGGATCGCAGAGTGCCTGATGGATGTCTGTGCGCAGAAACGCTTAAAGTTCTCTGGAAGCTGTACCGACCAGAGCACGGTCATATTCGGCTCCGGCGCTGCTCCGATGTTGTTGAGTGTATTTAAGTAGCGGTAGGACATCTTCGTCACCATATGTCTGCCGTCCACACCGATTCCGCCGATCGACTCCGTCACCCAGGTCGGATCCCCAGCGAAGATGGAGTTGTACTCCGGCGTACGTGCAAACTTCACGCAGCGCAGCTTCATGACAAACTGGTCGATGATCTCCTGGATCTCCTTCTCTGTGAACGTTCTTTCCTTGAGATCGCGCTCCGCATAGATGTCGAGGAATGTGGAGGTACGTCCAAGGCTCATTGCCGCACCGTTCTGCTCCTTGACTGCTGCAAGGTAAGAAAAATATACCGCCTGCGTCGCTTCCAGCACGTTGTTCGCCGGCTTGGAAATGTCACAGCCGTAAATCTTTGCAAGCTCTTTCAGCATCTTGAGTGCGCGGATCTGCTCGGAAAGCTCCTCACGCTCACGGATGACATCCGAATACATGATCGTACGGGTCGTTGCGAGCTGTTCTTCCTTGTCCTCGATCAGGCGATCCACACCGTAGAGTGCCGGTCTTCTGTAATCGCCGATAATACGTCCGCGGCCATATGCATCCGGAAGTCCCGTGATGATGTGTGCCGAACGGCATGCGCGCATCTCCGGTGTGTAAGCATCAAATACACCGGCGTTGTGTGTCTTTCTGTGCGTGGTAAAATATTCCACCACTTCCGGATCTACATGGTAGCCGTTATCCTCGCAGGCTTTCACTGCCATGCGGATTCCGCCGTACGGCTGCAGGGAACGCTTGAACGGCTTATCTGTCTGAAAGCCGACAATCTTCTCCTTGCTCTTGTCCAGATAGCCCGGTCCGTGGGATGTGATCGTGGAGATAATCTTGGTATCCATATCGAGGACACCGCCTGCCTCACGCTCCTGCTTCGACAGTTCTAACACTTCGTTCCATAAATCTGTCGTATCCTGCGTCGGTCCTTCCAGAAAGCTGTCGTCCCCGTCGTAAGGCGTATAGTTTTTCTGGATAAAATCTCTGACATTGATCTCTTCCTCCCAGCTTCCCCGCTGAAAGCCTCTCCATTCATTCTGCATGATTCTTCCTCCTGCTTACTTTGTAATGTGATTATGTTCCCTGCCCGCAGGCAGCATTGCCAAAACATGATATTAGTTAGTTGCGGCTAACCTTTACGACTATAGCACAGCACACTTTTCCCTGTCAATATCAAGTTTTGTTGCCAGGCATGTTTGTCTTGTCTTACTCTCAGTGGGTATTTTATGCTTTTTGAACCAAAGCATCTTTTGTCTTAGAGATGGGAATCCCGGGTACTTTTCCGATAAAAAGCCCCTGATTCAAAACAAGCCGACTGCCCGGGTACATTCGCCCAGACGGTCGGCATTAGATACGTTATACTCCATGTGGTTCTTCCACTTGTTCCGTCAGTCATATAACATCTTAATCTTACAGTATATGATGATTTTTTTCAATAGGAAAAATTATACAAAATCATAGAACGCCATTCCATTCTTCGTCGAGTTCTTCACGTGATACAGCGCCTGATCCGCCGCCCGGTACACATCCACGAACGTGCTTCCCGATTCCGGCACAAATGCAACGCCGACACTGGCTGTCGGTTCCTTGCTCAGGTGCATCCGTTCTTTTTCGGCGCGTACCTCCGTAAGAAGCTTTTGAATCTTCTCTTCAATCTCTCTCCGGTCGCCGATGTCTCTGAGGAAAACAGCAAATTCATCGCCGCCCATCCTGCCGATACAGGAATGGTCTCCAAACACTTCGTTTAAGATTCCCGCCATCCGCATCAGAATCATATCCCCGACTCCGTGACCGTAAATGTCATTGATCTGCTTAAAATTATCGACATCCAGAAGAATGAATGCATCCTCCTCATCGCCGCCTCTCTCCTGAAGCGCCTCGCAGACATGCTTCTCCAGCGCGCCGCGGTTTAGAAGCTTCGTAAAGGAGTCCTGCATCGCCTGCTCCCTGAGCACCTCGTTCTCCTGCCGGCACAGTTCCTCCCGCTCCATCCGGTCGGTAACATCCATAAAGCTGACATAGCAGAGCGGTCCCTCCTGCATCTGCACATTCACCCTGCTTAATATCCACTTGTAACCACCGTTCTTCGTCTGCGGTCTTGAGAGCACCTCAAACGGCGTCCCGGAACGAATCTGTTCATTGTGCTCGCGGATGACCTCCCGCAGATCGACATCCATCAGATCCGTCCATCCGTCCTGCATCTTTCTGATATACTCTTCCCGCGTGTATCCCATAATCTCACACGCCGTGTCGTTGACATAGTAAATCTTGCGCCGAAATCCCTCTTTGCTCACAATCAGTCCCATCGGAATATTCCGCATGACCTTGCGAAGCACTTTCTCCTCTAACGTATAGCTTTCCATATACCCTCTTTAAAACCTCTTCCCCAATTCCCCTATCGTTCTCATGAAGCATACTACGGAGTACAGTATAATACTTTTTACAGCAAATAAAAAGTCCCTTTCGTCTTTTTATATAAATGTTACAGATTGGAAAGCTTCTTTTTTGTTATATCACACAAATCTATTGCCGCATACCCCACTCTTTTCCTACACGCACAGCTCTTTTTCACGAAACAGCGCGTCCACCAGACATTCATACTCAGCAACCCGCTCACATTTTCGGATTTTTTTTAGACGCTGGTCCGCATCCGCAAAGTTCTCTCCCCAGTACGCCCACAGTTCCTTCATCTTAAATAAGGTATTTTTGTCCCCGGACATCTGCTGCCGGTATCCCTCCAGGATCGCATTGTGAAACCGGAAAAACCGCTCTTTTCGCTCCTGCTTTTCCTGTCTGCCGCCGGAAAGTTCCTCCAGAAGCCAGGGGTGCTTTATCAGTCCCCGGCCGATCATGAACTTATCCACCGACGGAAAGCCCTCCCGGATGTGCGCCGCGGACGCTGCGTCCACAATGTCGCCATTATAACAGAGCGAATGTCTGCTGTTTTTCTCTGCCCGTGCAAATGCCTCCAGATTGACCCGGTTCTTATAAAAATCGGTCTGCACCCTCGGGTGTACGATCAGTTCTTCTAACGGATATTTTTCATATATGGCAAGCAGCCGCTCCCATTCTGCAGGGTTCTCTTTTCCGATCCGTGTCTTGATGGAGATCCGGAGCGGACATTTTTCAAAA
Source organism: Roseburia hominis A2-183 (assembly GCF_000225345.1). Lineage (NCBI taxonomy): Bacteria > Bacillati > Bacillota > Clostridia > Lachnospirales > Lachnospiraceae > Roseburia > Roseburia hominis. The sequence continues at coordinate 473,487 of NC_015977.1, read as the reverse complement.
ATCTCTTCCAGAAAATGATCCAGCTCGTCCGGCATCGCAAGGAATCCGGCGCCGCGCCCTCTTGCCGCCACTGTGCCCGACGGGCAGCCGAGGTTCAGGTTGACCGTATCGTACCCATACTCCCGCAGAATCTCTGCGATCGCCAGAAAATCTTCTGCGCGGTTCGTAAGTATCTGCGGAACGACCGCCATTCCCGCATTGTGTTCCGGGCAGACGTCATTTTTCTCCCGGTGTCCAAGCTTTTTATTCGCCACAAACGGCGTAAAATAGCGTTCGATCCCGCCGTAATATTTTGCGTATGCATTCCGGTAGACATATCCGGTGACACCTTCCATGGGTGCCATATAATACTTTATCTGTTCCAACTGTCTTCTCCCTCTGTCAGAAATCTGTCCCTTATCTTAATACAGCTCTTCCCGCCTGTCAAATAGTGGAAAATTCCGCCTTTTTTTGCTATACTGCTATTGATACAGCTTTCACAAACCCGTTTATAGCTCATTATATTCAGGAGAATTTCTATGAAGTCGACATTTTCAGACAGCCCGGGCAATCACAACCGATGGTTCCGCCCCCATTTTTCGCATTTTTGTGCGACCCGTCTCGGGCGTTTCATCAACGAATCCAGATATGGCGGTATTCTCTATCTCGCCCTGTGGCTGGTTGTACTCGGGCTCGTTTTTACTCTTTTTCAGACCATCTTTTTAAGTATCGCCTATACCGGCCGGCTCACGCCGGATGATTACGAAGTCCTTCATGTGGAGCAGACCGAATATGACCAGAGTATCGGTGCCTACGATTCCGGTATCATCAGACGTTTTTCCGATTACCTGGTAACCGTGCAATATGAGGTTGATGGAACGCGCTATACTGCAGATCTTTCACTCGGTCAGGCATTTTTCACCGGAAACCGCGTGGCACGCGCCGGTGCAGACGGCTCGTCTGTACTTGGCACCATTTTCTATAAAAGTTCCGATCCAAAACGCCTGAAGTACATTCCGGCCAGACGGCACATTCTCCCATTTTCAACCGGCAAATATGTCTGCCGGGAGGATACCGATGATTTTGCCGCACAGGTCTGCGCGCTTTTACAGCAGGAGGATTATGGCTCCCTCGCCGCGCTTTCTTATAACGGCAGAGATATCCCTGTAACCGCGGAAGACACAGAAGAATATTTTCATGATGATCTGGTGTATTTCCGTAAAAATGTGGGGGATCTTTCGTTGCTGGAGGGAACTACCGTATATCACGACACCCCCTGGGCAACCGCAGTTACCATCCGCTATTACTCCAAGGAGGCACAGGAGACATACTCTGACTATCTACCGATCACAGTGAAGGACGGACACTACCGGCTGGATCTCCGCTGGAAATACTGAGCCGTTTTCCCTGCCTCCCCTCGAATCAATGCAGATGCAGTGCATTTTTCAGAAGTTCCAGTTCTTCCATGTAAATGCAGTGGGAAATTCGGTTCTCCCGGACAGCAGATACGCAATCCGCGAAGTCCATCCACCGGACCTCAGACACTTCTTCCTCCTGCAGTACAAAAGCTTCCTCCTCGCGGTCAAGCCAGAGTGCATACACATTGCTGACCTGGTTATCGCGGAACATGCTGCCGTGGAATTCCCTCTCAAACCGGAACCGGCGTTGTCCACAATAAATCAGTTCATCGCCGTTCATGTCCACACCCAGTTCTTCCTTCAACTCCCGCACCGCGGAAGGAATATAATCACTCCCCGCAGGAATATGACCGGCACTTGAAATGTCATAACAGCCCGGATCTGAATCCTTATTGTCGCTCCGTTTCTGCAAAAGGATCTGCACTACGCCGCCGCGTCTGCGAAAAATCCACACGTGCGCCGTACGGTGCCGGATTCCCTCACGGTGTGCCACCTCCCGCGGCACTGTCTCTCCTGTCGGATTTCCCTTTTCGTCCACAATATCCAGCAGTTCCATCTCTGCTCCCCTCCAGTATGATTGTATTCTTTTCATTCACTATAGCACACTTTTGCTGCCTTTTTCCACATATCCGAAATTCTTCCGAAGCGTCTGATATAATTCCACTAAAATACATAATCTCTCTCTTGAAAAAAAGCTGCCGCATTCAGCAGATCGTCCTGTTTGACGAGATAAGTAATATTATGAGAAGCATACCGTTACGATTTCGGGTGGAATGCCTAGGGAACATTCTGTTCAAAAAATGCGGCATTTCTAACCAGCCGGTGGCTGCATCTGCGATGATCCGTGTCTTTCCAAGTTTGGAGCACTCCGACGGGGCATGTCCGCACTCCGGAAGACAATTTGTAGGACTTTTGTGTGTGTCCCTTATTGGCACCAGACAACAGCTGGCATAAATGCCACCTTTATGTCGAACAAAACATAACCGCGCGAAGCCGCTGTCTGAGTCGGCATCTGCCCTATTTTCAATAGCAAATGCCGGCGAGTTCGGTTCGCGCGGTTTTATATTGTCTGTGAAGAGGTGCCATTAGGGACACCAGAAAGTCCGCCCATTGTCTCCGGTGTGTCGGACATGCACCCGTCAGTGTCCAAACGTGGAAGAGACACGGAATCAGATGCAGTCATCCGGCTGGAAGAAATACACACATTTTTCTCCAACGAATGTTTCCTATGCAGTTCCACCCGGAATCTGCATCATGTGCTTCCTGTAATATTACTTATCATCAACTGCCACCTGTGATATGTGGCAGCCTCTTTTCAACTGCCTCTCCAATCTGTTACAGTACCTGCTCTCCGTTCACGTACAGATGATATCCGTTTGCCGTGATATTGGAGGTATCACCGTCAAAGCTTGTGATATAGCTGTCGCCGGTCAATGTCCATGTCGAATCGTCATCCAGGGTCACGTCAACCGTACCGCCGTCCCCGTCCGGATTGATGGCACCCTCGTAGCTGGTGCCGTTCTTCATGGTAAGTGCCAGGCTTGAAATCTCATCCACGAGAATATTGCCTGCAAACTCCTGTGAATCCGCCGTCAGTGTCACATCTCCGCCGTTTGCGCCCTCTGTGCCCCATCCGCGGGAGGAAGAGTTGCCTTCCACGCGAAGGAATACATCATTGGCAAGTGTAAATGCGACGTCCTTGAGTGTAATCTCACAATCCGTATTGGTAATATAGAACATATCTCCCGTCTTCGCCGTAATGCTGCCGCCCTCTGCAGAGAAGGTCGCCTCTCCGACATCTGCATCACCGGACATGCTCTGGTAAATCATAATGCAGTGAATGTTTTCGTCCGAGTCTCCATTATAAGTGTTGCTCATATTTCCTGTCACTTCACAGTCGGTCAGTGCAACGGAATTCTTGCCCTCTACCACAACGCCCTCGCTGGCATTCGCTGTCAGAGTCGCGTCTGACACACTGATACCTGCTGTACAGTAGATTGCCGGGCTTCCCGTTCCGTTTGTCACATAGGAACCGCCGTCCACATTGACCGTACCGCCGCCCCGGTCGCTTCGGATTGCGGCTGCGGAATTTCCCTGTGTCTCGACATCCAGATTTGCAGCGTTCATGGTACCACCGCCGGTCGTCTGGATACCGCCGGAATTATTTTCTGTCGTGCGGATTGTGGAATCCGAAATATTTACAACCGTGCCCTCGCCATAGCTGAACACACCATTACCGTTTGTCACGCTGGTATTGACCGTCGCTCCCGTAATCGTTGCCGTTGCGCCGTTTAGCACCAGAAGTCCGGCATTCAGTCCGTAAAAATCTCCATCCTCTGTGTTCGATGAGGAGCCGGCTGTCTTCTCGATCGTGATATCTTTTAAGGTAACAGTCGCTCCGTCGACACGAAGTGCGTTCTCATCATCACCGGTGGATGTGTAAGTCTCACTATCCACCTCGGTATCCTCGGTAATCGTATTTGCAGAAGTTCCGTTTGTCACCTCACCGCTTCCGCCAAATCCGCCGCCTGCATTTAAGTTGCGCACAGTGACAGACACTGCCTGGTTGTCTTCGTCCAGAACTACCTCCAATACGCTGCCGACTGCAATGTCATCTGCATTTCCCTCGCCGCTTCCCTGCAGATACTCTAATGTGATCGCCGTATCGTCTGTCAGGGTAAAGGTAATGCTCTCACCGGAAGCCTCAAAACTACTGCCGCCCGGCATCTGACCACCCAGTGCGTCTCCGCTTGGTGCTTCCCCCGGCGCTCCGTTTCCGCTGTTGTCTCCGCTCGGTGCTTCTCCGCCCGGTGCTTCTCCACTTGGCGCTTCTCCCGGCGCTCCGTTTCCACTGTCGTCTCCGCCCGGTGCTTCTCCGCTCGGTGCTTCTCCGCCCGGTGCTTCTCCCGGCGCTCCGTTTCCACTGTCGTCTCCGCCCGGTGCTTCTCCGCTCGGTGCTTCTCCGCCCGGTGCTCCATTTCCGGATGCATCTGCGCTTGCGGTTGTAAGTGTTCCTACATCCGCTGTAATCTGATCGCCTTCAACTGCTGTAACCTGCACGATCACAGAATCGCTCTGGTTCTCCTCACTCTGCTCTGTTGCTTCTACCGTCTGGTTCTCTGTTGTATTACTGCCGCATGCTGTTACGGATGATACCGTCATAACTACGACGCAGCCCAATGTTACTAATTTTTTCCATTTCATGATCTTCATTCCTCTCTGACTCTGTCAATGTCTGTTTTCTTTTGATAGGGTTAGTATAGAAAGCCAATGTGAAGATCATGTGTTGACCACGTTAAATTATTCTGAATCTATTTTTCGCCTGTTTTTCACAAAAAACGCACCAGATTGCGCACCACACCGAAGATTACAAGCGCGGCGACGCTGACGTAAAGAATGAGATTCTGCCAGCGGGCGAACCGGAATCGTCCATTCTGCACATATCCTGCCGCACCGCAGATGAATACTGCCGTAAGCGGAAGCAGCAGCACAAACAGCACCGGATGGCAGGAAAACGCTCCCCTCCAGTCAAGATGCAGGAGAGCCACACACATTCCCGTCACACCGCAGCCCGGACACAACAGTCCCGTCACTTTCCGGAACAGACAGGGAATGGCGAGCCCTGTGTACGACACGAATATTCCGTACAGCAGTCCCGCCATTCCAAGTAACATCATATATAATAGCAATTTTTTCAAACGTGCTTTTTTCGTCATCCTACATTTCCGATCTGTTATGCCAGCTTATTCAGCTCGTTCTGCATCAATGCATATGCAATAATTCCAAATCCAAAAATCTGGAGAATCAGATACAAAACACCGCTGTTGCTTGACGGGATTCCACGGTTATTCTTTGTAAAGTCAAGCTTCTCTCCCTGCTTATATGCCCAGTAAATGCCGTAAATTCCACAGGTCACAATCGTCAGCAGCACCACCATACCGCCGGATGTTCCATTCACATCACCAGAAACCGTATTTACGTCATTGGTCAGACACACGATCCAGTAGATGCCATAAATTCCGCAGGTTACAAGTGTCAGTACAATACACACCGCAATATTTCTTCTCTCAATCATAACAAACTCTCCTTTAAATAAGTATGAATTCATTATATCAGTTTTTTGTATATTGTCTACTGTTTTCATACCGTGGCCTTTTCATTCCTGCTCCATCAACGCAAGCACCTTGTGCAGGATGCGGTACAGCTCCCTCGCATCCTCCCCGGACAGTCCGATACAGCCGCCCATCTTCCGCGGAATGTCGACCGCCTGCTCCTTTAGCTGCTCTCCCGCCTCCGTGATCGTCACATTTAACACACGCTCATCTGCGTGATCACGCTCTCTGGTGAGGTAGCCCTTCTGCTCCAGCTTCTTTAACACCGGTGTCAGCGTCCCCGAATCCAGGTACAAAAGCGCCCCCATATCCTTCACATTGATCCTGCCATGCTCCCACAGCACCATCATCGCAATATACTGCGTGTAGGTCAGATCAATCTCATCCAGATATGGCTTGTAGCGCCGCACGATCTCCTTGGAGCATGCGTACAGCGGAAAACAGAGTTGATTTTCTAATTTTAAAGCATCATACTTATCTTTCATTCCGGCACCTGTCGCTTATAAATAGTTTTCAATCTTTTCGCGGACAACATCCATATCCGCCGTCGGCTCAAAACGCTCCACCACGTTTCCGTCTCTGTCAATCAAAAACTTGGTAAAGTTCCATTTGATGTCCGGTGTCTCCTTATAATCCAGATGCGTGCGCTCTAACATGCTTTCCACGATCGTCGCTAACGGATGTTCCTCGTCAAATCCCATATGTGTTCACTCCGTATCTTCTGTGTGCTGTTACTGCTCCATACATCCTTTTACCCATGCTTCCAGTTCCGGCTTCGGCATGAATCCGACATTCTTGCCTGCCACCTTGCCGTCCTTTAAGAATAAAAGCGCCGGAATGTTTGTGATGCCGTTTGCGATCGCAAGCTGCGTATTCTCATCGGTATCTGCATTGTAAAATGCCACCTCACCGTCCAGATCATCCGCCAGTTCCTCCAGTACCGGGGCAAGCATCTGGCACGGTCCGCACCATACTGCCGAAAAGTCCACCACTGCTGCCTTTGCCTGTAACGCTTCGTCCATATTGTTGTTCTGAATCTTCTTAACCATGATAATCCTCCTTAGATCTCTCTTTTTTTCTTATCCAGGTACTCTGCCGCGGACAGCGCCGCCACATTTCCCTGTCCTGCCGCCTTGATATACTGATACGGCTTTCCGGTAATGTCTCCGCATGCAAAGAGTCCCGGAAGGTTTGTCTCCATCTGGAGATTAACCTTTACGTGATTCTCCTCCGTCGCAAGTCCCGGCACGAGCTGTGACGGTGCGATCGCGTCTCTTAAGATAAATACGCCGTCCACCGGATGGGAACCCGCGTCCGTCTCAAGCGCACTTACCGTCTGCGTGCCTGTGATCGCTTTCGGCCGCTCATGCACAACCTCTACGGCATCCGACAGCTGCGGCTCCTCTTTTCCCATCGGGAAATAATGCACCTTTCCGACAATCTCCGCCAGATAGTCTGCTTCCTGCTCTGCCTCCCTGCCGTATCCGATCACCGCAACTTCCTTTCCGCGGAAGAACTGCGCATCACAGGTCGCGCAGTAGCTGACGCCGCTTCCAAGCAGCTTGTTTTCTCCCGGGAACGGTTTTCCCATGACGATTCCTGCTGCCAGAATGACGGTGGACGCCTCAAGAATCTCGCCGGACGCCTGGATCCCAAAATAATCTCCCATCGCATAGACCGCGTTCACGCGCTTCTCCGTCACCTCGATGCCAAGACCTGCTAACTGCTTCTTGTACCCGGCAACCAGATCTGCTCCTGAAACTTCCGGCAGCCCTGGATAGTTTAAAATCTGATGCGCCTTGCTCATCTTCTCGCTGAGTTCTCTGCTGCCGATTAACAGTACACTTTTATTTCTCACTTTCGCGGTAATCGCTGCCGACACACCTGCCGGTCCCGTTCCAATAATGGCAATATCTACTCGTTCCATACCGTTCTCCATTCCCCATATCGCTCTGCATCTATAATAATGCAAGAATCTGTCGTTCCAGTTCGTTCATATCTCCTGTTGGTTCAAATCTTACCACTACCGTGCCCTGCCTGTCCACAAGGAACTTCGTAAAATTCCATTTGATGTCGGGATTCTCCTTATAATTCTTATCTATTTTGCGGAGCATTATTCCCATCGCCGCCGCTTTCGCCACTTTCCCTCATAAGTGGACAACGGCTGCATTGTCCCGTCCGGCCGCTCCACAGAATAATCATAAATGCCCATCTCTTACCCTCCTTTCTCTTTGTCATTAAAAATGAATGTGTTTAAATTGTTTCATTTTTAATTGTGCGCAATCTTTTTATGTTTAGATTGTACACAATCCATTTAAGGATGTCAAGCATTATTTTATCAATCATCGTTCTCTGTGCCGGATTGTCGTAACCGGCAAAACGAAACATTGCATTTTTTCATCGAAAGCTCTATGATAGTCAGCAGACAATGGGATTTATAGTAGAAGGGTACGGTGATTTTATGCATATAAGTTTACTTTTAATGGAACAGATTTTGGAGCTTTTTCTCATGATATTAATGGGTTTTATCATTGTGAAAGCCGGGAGACTTCCTACGACTGGAGAAAAATTATCTTAAATATTAATATGATCTCAATTGCACTTGGAGCGGTTTTATTTTTTGCCCAAATTCATCTGCCTGAAATATTAAACAACACCCTCTCAATCGTTGGAAATATGATTGGTCCAGCCAGTATGATCGTGACCGGAATGCTTTTCGCCGGAATGGATCTCAAAAAAATTTTCGGAAATAAACGCGTATATATTATTTCATCTTTAAGAATGATTGTTATTCCGCTCATCGCGCTTGCCCTGATTAAGCTAAGCCGGATTGCGGCACTTTCTTCCGATGCGCCAAAAATTATGCTCATTGTGTTTCTGGCAATGATTACGCCTTCCGCATCCACGGTCACACAAATATGCCAGGTATATGGAAATGACGCAAAATACGCAAGCGCCATCAATGTTGTGACCACGCTGTGCGCGATTGTCACGATGCCGCTTATGGTGTTACTCTACACGTACATTAATCATCGGTTTTCTATTCTGCATACTTTCTTTCCCCCATTTGCATGCTCAACATAAGACCGCTCTTTCATTCATTTCAGTATCTGATTCCATCAATGTACTTTTCTCTTCTTCCCTGGATACAGCTTTTATAATTCTGCCACTTTTTGTATTTATAGTTGTCACATGAGCATTCCCCCATTCAAACAACCTCATTTATTATTATGTTATTATAATATCACAGTTCACAAAAAACACCTCGGAACCAATATCCCGAGGTGTAATACACTTTTCTGAAATGCCGTAAAGACATTTGAGTTGTAAATCCTATCTCTTTGAGAACTAAAACTAACGCTTTGAGAGCGTGAAAAGCCCACAAATTCCCAGAACTACTCATTACTCTATTAATCTTACAATTGTTACTCTTCTTAAATATACTACGCAATAAAACATTTCAATAACATGCAGATTTATCACTAAGCTATTTTCTCTTTACAATAGGGAAGTTCATATAATGTATCCGGATCAATATCAATACACTTACAAGCATCTCTGTTTCCACTTATATCCCATGCTAATGTATCATTCATAACTGTACATGTATCAGTAAATACCGAAATATCCTTCAATGGTTTAAAAATTTCTTTATCCAACATATTTTTCATATCATAACATACGATTTTTCCATCTTCAAAATACACATATACTGTGTAGTCTTTCATAGGTACTACCTGAACTACCTTCGGAAACATAGACAAACACCTCCTATACAAGTGGATTAATTCTATTTAACGGCTTTCCATCTTTTGATAATTCCCAATTTTGCATCAACTCATCTTGATGTAACACACACCACGCTAAAATCAACTTTAACTGTCTTGATGGCAAAGCTCCCTTGATGCATCTAGCTGTATCAATTTCAATAATTGCCTTATTTCCATTATACTCTGCATGAAAATGCGGCGGATTATGATCATCATAATACATTGTAACTCGAATTCCATAAAATAAAGAAATTTCCGGCTTTTATTTACCTCCTGATAATCTGATGACAATAATATTTTATATGTAAAATCTTCTTTATTTATTCTACCACAGTTCTTACAAAAAAACACCCCAGGACAAAAAGTCCTGAGGTGTAATATACTTTTCTGAAACGTCGTAAGACGCACTGGATTGTTGAAATCCTATCTCTTTGAGAACTAAAACTAACGTTTTGAGAGCGTGAAAAGCCCATCAATAGGGGATTTGTGTATGGTAGTGTTGCATATCTGTTGTATGCGTAGCACTACCTACTCATTCCCAGAACTACTCATTACTCTATTGAAGAAAGGACAATCATTATGAAAAAATACTTTGCTTACTACAACCAATACAAGAACGGAATCGACATTGCATTTGATGACAATGTACTTCTGTTTATCTCATGTTCTGAATCAGAAAAGGATCTCCATACTACGCCTAATTCTCAAAGGCTAATTGATAATCTTGCAATTGATGAACCACTCAAATATGCTGCACTAGCTCTTGATGGTGAGTTACAGGCATGGGCTGATGCTATGGATGAGGATTGGTGTTTCTAAATATTTCATAAATATATTGCACCTATATTCTTTTCTTGTTATCATAATGCTGGTATTACCCTATTCGATAGGCGATTAGTCCCTCAGTAGAGGGACTGTGACCCTCTGATTACATAGAATTAACTTTCTTTCTCAGTTACATTTGAAGTTTTACTAAAATAAAATACTATTTTTTTCCAATCCATCTGGATAATTGCTAACCCTGTCAAGAAACTATTGTTTATCAAGTTCCAAGTTTCACTATCAATTTTCTCTTGATATAGCCACACATTTAGACAAACAAATATCAGCATATATATCAATAAGATTTGATTTTTAAGTTGTTCATCATCATAGGTTTTGCTCTCTTCTTCAAACCCCAACATTTTATTAATAAACCATTGATTAATTATTTTTCCTAATATTCGATAGACTACTATAAATAAAGAAAACATACAATACAATACTAAAATGCCATAGTTTTCATCTACCAACTTCAAAGCAAAGATCGCTAGCACCAAAAAAATGGTAGCACAGACTGACATAGTAACTACTGTCGAAAAAATATTTTTAAATCTCATAGTTATAAAATATGCAAACATTGTTCCCACAAACAAGATTATTCCAAATCTAAATGATTTATTAAATATAAAACCCGCTATTAGAAAACCTGTTATAACCAGCACTAATTTTCCGTGTAGATTATTCTCAAAATTAATTAGTACTAATACTATTCCAAGCATTATAACTTCAATACAGGCAGTCATATACGTAATATTTTCGTAAGAAAACCCTTCTACTTTATTTTTATATAATAATGAATATATAATTGTACCCACTGTTACAAGTAATACGCCTATAATAATTGAAGTAATATGAAACCTTTTACTTTGATTTTTTTTAAATATCATCTTCTCCTCCGCTCTTTTTTATAACAAAAACAGTTGCTAATTTTTCATATATTGCCTGTTCCATTTTGCTTTTCAACAAACGTATATTATCATATCGTTCTTCATTATCTTGAAACCATTTTAATATATCTGTTTCCTTTATAACTTGCCTTTCATTATCATCTAAAATTTCCAGTATTTCATCATACCAATTATTAATAATTTTTATCTTCTGCTCTTTCTGTAATTCATCATATTCAATACACTTTCCTATTCTTGAATACATAGCAGGTCCCAAAATCTTTTTTATTTCATTTTCACTCATAAAGTTACAGGTACATATAAAAATAGAATTTTTCAGATCCACTTCATAATTAGTATCTACATACTTCCCTTCATCAAATAATTCATAAAATGCATTATAGAAATTGGGATTAACCTTATCAAACTCATCTATTAAAATTAAATTTGACTCCCTCCCCATCATATCACGTGCGAAACTTGCTTTTGAATGTTCCGATCCAAATACATAATTATATGCTTCACCAGTCTGCATCATAGAAAATTGAATTCTTAATAACGCTCCACCCAAAGATTCACTAATACATTTTGCCGTTTCTGTTTTGCCAACTCCAGATGGTCCATATAACATAAAAACGGCTGGCTTTTGACTTTTTTCTTTTGTCAATCTATATAAACCACTAATTATTTCAATCTTGCATTTTTCCTGCCCCAATATATTCTTATTCAAATCATTATAGATTCTCTTAATACGTGGAATATCTAATTTAGCGTATTCTGATTTACAATATTCGATTTCATCTCCAAATTCTGATTGTAGATTTTCCAGAACCTTTTTGGGAGGATTATGTACAAACAATTTTTCAACATCATAATTCAAACTTATTATATTAGTAAAATTCAATAAAGTATGTTCTAATACCGAACCAAAATCGTCCGCCTTACATATCAAACAATTTGCGCCTATCTTTTTTTTCAGAAATATTTCCTTCACTCCAGATTCTGTTGGATGAATTCTAGCATTATAATGTTGTATTAATTCCATAAAAGAAACAACTTCGTCATTTTCTGTGTCTATTCTTTCCTGTAACAAACTATTAAAATCTCTTTTAGAGCCTGTAAAAACAATTACTTCATCAATCATTCGTCTCAACTCCCGCTAATAAAACATCATAAACATCAAGTTTTCTATTTTTATCTGTATCATCATCAGATGTTTTCTTTTCAGAAGAAGTATAATCTGGATTATCCTTAGGTCTACTATAAAAATCAATATCTAACTCTTTATTTACATCTAATTGTGATAATGTTGTTGTCCCAACTTTTATTGCATATATACTTAGGTTCATTTTTAACAAATCATTAATTTTATAGTTATTTTTTAGAGAATTGATATTAAATCGTAGCACAACTTTACTTTTCCCTTTAGTTCCTACAAATTCATAATATCCTTTTGCTGACTTTAACGCATTATCCAACTTCTCTATTGCTATATCAAATTCACCTGCCGGAACGCTTGCTCCACCTTTTAACATTGATAAGTATGGCGACACCATAACAATATATGATAACGAATCCTTTTCTACTGATATAGTGTATCCTTCAAATTTCTTTATACTTCCTTGTGATATTTTGCCTTTTCTATTTTGTTTTTCATCATTCAAAATTCCCAAGAAATCAGTTAAAATAGTGTTTTTAACAATATTTTTTGCCATTTTATTTGTATTTAAAGAAATTCCCATTGATGCATCTGCAGATGCTTGAGCTTCTAATCCCAATAAAGCCTTAAAAACACCACTTATTCCCGCTTTACCAGAAACCGAAGCATCCGTATTTATATTTTTATCTGTTTCTTTTAATAACTGTGTTGTCTTCTCTAATGCACCTCCAGCAATAATCTGTACATAATCGGTTACTGAATCTTCATCAAAATATACTATTTTACAAATTGAATTTTCCATTACATTCCTTCTTTCATTTGTCATATTCACTAGCTTCCATAGAATAAATCAATAAAATACAATTTTTACAATTCTCCATATTATTAATATTCATATATACAATCATTTCACACAATGTCTTGTATGTTGCATTGAAAGTAATGATTCCTTAATACAATCATACAGTTCTTCATGTCCTATTGACTGAAGCACCTTTTTGTCAAATGCTTGTCTATCTGCATTCATTAATTCATCTTCAATTTCCATGACATTACGATTCTTAATTTTTGAAAACAATGCTATTATCTCTGCTGCATCTTCCTTTGAAATCAACTCTGGATTAATCATACATATTTTTTGAAACCCTGTTTTACTTATATCTAAAACACCTTGCCCTCTACCAAATCCATTTGCTTCTATTGCAAACATACCATATATAGAATTAAGCAAAGCGAAAACCAGTTCTTTATTAGCTACAGAATCTTTATATTTCATCGCAATTAGCCTTTGATCAACTATCACACTTTCATTTAATTCTGCGATAAAAAGTCTTTTATCAGGATTTTCCGAAGTAACTAAATCTGCTCTATTAATTGATGGCATTTGATACCATGGTGAATAGTTAATACTTTTGGCTAATGGTTCATACTTATCATTTGAGAATTTGCGAATCCATTTCAGTGTTCCTTCTTCTCCATCTTCTTTTAACTGTTCAATTGTCTTATTACAGCAAAATGCCTTCATATTTGGAGAAGCCGAATATTTTTTTATATTTCTCGATGACTTCAACATTGGATATAAAAATTTATCTGCTATTGATGTTTCACCATTTATATAAAAGACTTTATTTTGCCCTGTACGCTCTCCTCTAATCATACTTAATTCTTTGGTAATTGGTTCAATATATTCCTGTATTTCTTTAATCCACGAAATATTATGGAATAAAGCATTCAATGAAATTCCATACTGCATAATATTATCAATATCACTAAGTGAATATTCTTTCATAGTTGCAACTGATTCATCAATAACTTGATGAAGAACAATACTATTAATTAATGTTTCTTTATCCTCCTCCTCGATTGTATTTATATCCTTATTAGTTAACCAAAAACTAATCCGCTTTGTTTTATCTGGAATACTAATTTCTTTTTTTCTTAAAATAAGTATAGTTCCAATAACATCCGCATTATTAAACCATCTCTTGCAATTGCTTATAAGAACCGATTCGATAATGTAATAATACTGCAATGCTTCGAAAAAATTTTTTCCTATATCTGTTCCTAACCAAGAGTTTGAAATAATAATCCCAAGTTTTCCGTTCTTTTCCAATAACTGTAAGCGATGAATAACACACCGCCTACCCAAAACAGTAAACGACTACCATTTACTTTAGGTTTTCCCTGCTATCTACATGGCAGGGGAATTCTGTTTTCCGGGACATTGGATTCCACATCAATGATCCCCGAACACTGCTCTTTGATAAATTCACTCCATGGCATCAGCTGTTCTATACCTGCGGACGAGTTCATATAATCCGGCATATACAGCAGTACCATATAGAGATATTGGAAAATATTCAGATTGTTTGCTTTTGCTGTTTCCACAATGCTGTACATTACCGCACTTGCCCCAGCTCCAGCTTCTGATGTATGGAACAGGAAGGCTTTCCGCCCAACGGCATAACTTTTGGCTTTCCGTTCCGCACGGTTGTTTGAAATTTCACACCGGCCATCTATCATATAGTTCATCAAGGTATCATGATGATTTTGGGCATAGTTCACCGCTTTCCCAAGCTTGCTTCCGCCAGTTGGATGCAGTGTGCCAAGCCAGTTCCAGAACTGTTCCCATACAGGCTGTTCCAGAATGGTTCTTTGTTGTTTTCGTTCTTCTGCCTCCAGTTCTTTTAATGTGCGCTCCAGGTAGAAGAGCTTATTGCAATACAGCAGTCCAATTTCTGCCGGGAGCAGCTGTTCCAGCTTCTCTTCATCCGGAATACCGGTATCCTCGATCGCTTCATCAGAGTTAACATCCAGAAGTTTCAACTTTTTACGTCTGGCTGCCGGGACTGCTTCAAAGAACTTACGTCTTGCATGTGCAAGGCAGCAGACCAGTATGACATCTTCAAGCCTGTTGTAACCCTGATATCCGTCACACTGTACCATTCCATGGAATCCTTCCAGAAATTCCTGCACACAGGATCCTTTCCGGCTTGGCTGGTAATCATAAAGGACAATTGGTGTAAGACCATCATTTCCGGTTGTATATAACCACATATAAGAGGTCTGTTCCGCCGTACGTCCCTTTTCCCGCAGCACCTGACATGTTGTCTCATCTGCATGTACCAGGTCCCGCTTTAAAAGTTCTTCATGCAGCCGATCATAGATCAGATAGAAATAGTTTTCTGCCGTATAAATGATCCAGTTCGCCATGGTTTCCCGTGGCAGGGTAAATCCCAGCTGGTTCATCAGAAATTCCTGACGATAGTAAGGCATTGCCATGCCGATCTTTTCCATTGCAACATATGCGACCATGGATGGGGAAGCCGGGCTGTGTGGAATCAATGCTGTAGGTATCTTGGATTCAGCAAATGTCCCGTCACCATCTTTTCTGCATTCCGGGCACTGCCATTTCTCCTGATAATAGTGGATTCGTTCCACCTTTGCCGGGGTGATCCGTAGTTCTTCACGGACAAACATTTCCGTCACATACTCCATCTTGGAATTACAATAAGGACAATACTTATCTTCTTCCAGCAGGGGGATGACTTCCTTATGGATCGGAAGATTTCCATATTGGTCTTCACGTGTCGCTTTCGCTTTGCGTGTTGTCCGTTTGTGGCTTTTGACGATTGTTGTCACAGTTTCTTCCGTTTTCTTATCCTGTTTTGTCTTCTCACTGCCTGTACCAAAGAGTTTCCGCTGGAATTCATCCAGTGTTTCCCTGAGACCGGCAATTGTATCTTTCAGGTCATTGATGGTTTCCTTCAGTTCTGTGATGGTTTCGTCTTTTTCATCTAACCGTTCAGAAAGCATCTGGATCATAAGGTCCTTCTGATTCATCTCACTGTTAAAAAGTATGTCCTGTCCCTTTGAATCCACGGTGAATCCCTCCCTCTTTTTTCGTTACCTTTATTGTACGAAAAGGAAGGCATGGTTGCAAATGCCGTCCAAAATCAGACTGGCATTATGCCGAAAGCCAGATAGCTCCTTTTTTTCTCAAAATCAGCCAGTTTCCGGGATTTTCCGTAAAGTTATGCACATCATGATGATGTCATGCTCAACTATCCCCGGACAACGCACCCCATGATTTCACATCTGTGGATATCTTCCGTCAACAGCCTGCTCCGGCTGTAGAAAAATTTTTCAAAATCTACATATTGCACAAATCAGTAATCCCTGTCTTTCGCAGGCTGTATCGCTTTCGGCTGGTCAATGGAAAGTCCTTCCATCAGCCAGCGGAATTCCTGCCTTGTCAGAGGTCTGACTTCTGAAGCATTGCGTGGCCATTGGAATTTTCCATTGTCCAGGCGCTTCTGCAGGAGTACAAATCCATCCCGGTCAAAATAGAGGGCTTTCATCGTATTCTTTTTGCGTCCACAGAACAGAAAGACCGCATTGGAGAACGGATCCATCTGGAAATTGTCACGGATGACTGCCATGAGTCCGTCAAAGGATTTTCTCATATCAGTCCTTCCTGTAACCAGATAGATTTTCTGTACTCTGGACAGATCACCGATCAAAGTTTCCGCAGGGCAGATATCGTATGATAGATCACATCCCTGCCTGCATGATTATTGATTGCAACTTTACAGCCGTTTATGATAACTGTCAGTGCTTCGCCCTCTGATGTTGCATCTGTTGACAGCAGTCTGACTGGATTCGATATCGGTATATGCGATTCTTCTGTAATGGAAAGTGGTACGATTTCATGTGTGGCATCCACGATTAGCCTGTCTGTCTCCGGAATCATACATGATTTCTTTCTCAGCCTTGTGACAGTATTATAAAACGTATTGATAGAGATATCATTCTGCTCACACCAGACACGGTCAGAAAATCCACTGCTGCGACATTGCTGAATTAATGACAGCCATTCTTCGTCTGTTCTTCTCTTATTACGCATAAGCTGCTCCTCCTGTTAGCTAAAGTAGTTAAACACCGTAAACGGCTACCTTTGCTTAAGAAAAGAAGAGTGATACGTCCGCATCCAGATCTGAAAATAGATAAAGTAGTCGTTTACTGTTTATTGACTGTATTATCCCAAATCTTCAATTAAATTTGGAACGGTATGTTATTCATCGCTTACCAATAACTCATATAATTTAAATGGTATATAATTATATAAATCCGTTTTTCTTGTAAATTTAATACCAGTACTATTTGTTATCTTTTCTCTCCATTGAGCAATATATTCCTGCTCATCGTCAGCGACTTTATTGTATTCTACAAAAGGCAAATTTGATACAATAGTTCCAAATTGGGGAATGATTTCTTCTATATCACTACCATCTATTGGATTTTTTATTTTAATCTTATCTCCTGTCTCTACCTCAAATATATCCGTTGTAAACATATTAATCGGTATATTTAATGCATGAATATCTGTAACCGCAATATTAGCAATCTGTAATGGATATGCATACTTATCTGACATCCAAGTTGTCATAAACGCTTTATCTGCCCTATGTATTCTTTGGGCTTTATTATTAATAATTGCTTTTGCAATCGTACCTGTACCAGCACACAAATCAGCACAATCCTTGTTCCAATCTTGCACAGTAATCTGACACAAAATATCTGCCAAACGATATGGTGTCGCATATTGTCCACGAATCTCTCTCTTTGCAGTATTTACGGTCTTTTCGAGTATATCTTGCAATACTCCTTGCTCTATTTTTTCAATGTTATTCTCAATTAAAAATTGATTATAATCAACAATATCAATCCATGTATCTTCTGGTATTACCTCATTAAATTCCAACGGCTTAAATACATTATAAAAATCTCCTTGTTCGACTATATGTTCAATAATATTATTTCCATCATTAGGAGATGTTGTATAATCAATATCTTTTATGGCATATGCACAATTATGATACTTTTTAATTGCATTAGCAAACATAACTCGATTTGTCCAATTTAACAACACTGACTTAGCATATGCCGAATACATATTATTCTCATCTTTATCGTATTCTTCATGAAATGCATTCCACCAAACCTTTAGTCTGCGTTCCATCTGCATATTCTTGCTAGACTCAATCATAATATTTTCAGCTACTAACTCTTTATTCCGCTGAATCAATTCTGTCATTAATCCATCCGATATTGTATTTACAATAGACGATGTTACAATTCTTCCATTAACAAGATACTCATTTACTGTCATTACAATTTCTTTTATAATAGGTAACCACTCTGCTTTGTATGTAGTAACATCTTCTCTTGATTTAATATGACTTGTTCCATCCCATACTTTGGCTTCCTCGAAAAAGCCTTGTTTGTTCTGTATATATAATTTTCCATAGGTAAAATTCCATATTACAAAACTGTTCAAGCCTAATGCTTTTGCCTTTCTTGTCGCATCTGCAATCAATGCTTCATCTGTAATCAATACATCCGGCATTTTAAGTTCCCAGCCTTGCAGTATTTTAGTTTGTGCCTCATCTTCGTACAACAAAACGTCTGGAAACATACTTTTCTTATTTACAGAAAGCGTACTTTCTCCACCTGCACTCTTAATCTTTAACCCCAAGCCATTCAGCATTACTTTTATCTCTGAAATAATTACGATTGCCCAACTTCTTTCATTTCTTCTGATAATTGTCCCCATACATTTCACCTTCATCTTTCTTTAAATTCTGCTATAAGATTTTCCTCTTTTATATATTTACGAGTTTTTTTTTCTAATCCTTCCCATGCTAAGAATAATCTTCTTTTTGCTACATCAATATAATCTATTTCTTCTTTTTTAAACAATGCAACATCTTCATTCTTTTCAATTCCAATAAAATTTCGCCCTTCCATCAATGCTGCCACTAAAAATGATCCGCTACCAAAAGTATTATCAAGTACTATATCCCCTGGATTTGTATATGTCCTTACCATATATCTGCCCAGTTCTATAGGCTTCTGTGTTGGATGAAGAACTGCACCTTCTGATTCTGCTGTTTTAATATAAATAACATCTGTAGGATAACGGTCTCCATCACTTGCTACATGCACTGGTTCAAAGTCTCCATAATTACCACTAAGCTGATTTTTTCTTATTCCTTTATCATATGGTTCTCCCTTTGTCATTTGAGGATGATATGTTGGCTGTTTTTTATAAAAAACGCAAACATCTTCATGTTTTCTTAATGGTTGCTTTTTAGCATTCAAAAAATTAGTTGGCTTTGATTTTTCCCATACCCACTTATACTTATAAATATTAGGTTGGCTCAAAATCAACTTTGCAGTAAAAACTCCATTAGATGTTAAAACAATTGCCCCATTGGGTTTTATTATTCGATTATATTGTTTCCATAACTCATCTAAAGGAATATAACTATCCCATTTATTTTGTGTCATACCATATGGTAAATCACACAAAATCATATCCACACTTCCAGCTGGTATTTTTTTCATATACTCTAAGCAATCGCCTTCAAACAATTTGTTGATCACATTACTCATATCTATATTATTTTTTTCACTATTCATGCCTTATCTCCTCGAACATATTTTCTGTTCATAGTATATCATTTTATTTTGTCGAACACAAGTTCCTATATCTGTTTTTTCATATAAAAATCCAAGATAAATTTTAACATATATCTTCCGTTTTTTCCACTTATAAAGAAAACACCTTTATTGCACTTTAGAAGTATCACAAAGGCTATTAAAACTTTTTCAGTCACAATAGCCTTTGATAATTTTTATCTCCCCTCATACACCTCCCACAATCTCTTCTGCTCCGCTCCTATCCTCAATATCTCCTGCAAATCTCTTGCCATTGCCTCAACATAACATCCATCTGTTCAACTGTACCAGTACGATTACCTGCCGTAATCTCCCATTGAACACCCTCTTTTGAGTAATATTCCTTAGTGCCCACATTCATATATCCATACAATGAATATGAATAGCCATCGCTTTTCTCTATGAATACCGGTGCCACTTCTCCTCTAGAAGTTTTCCATATCATCAGTCTTGGAAACCAGCATAAGCCTTCTTTAATCAGTTCCTTGAATGCCCCAAGCAGCTTGCCCAGCTCATTCAATATTCCACGGAATGAATTTCCTGCCTCTATTGTCTTATCCGCTTCTACCTGATTAGCATATTCTTCTATCGTAGGTGCAAATAATCTGAATGACGATACAAAATTCTTGATTCTATCAAGCAATTTCGCTGCATCTTCTGCTTTTTCAATAGCATTTGCCAGCTCTTCATTTACCGATTGAAGTTCAGATCTTTTTTCATCGAGTTCCATTGATATCTGTTTTGATTCTCTACTATCCATTTCTGATAGCGACTTACTAATCCGCCGCATACTTTCCAGGCATGAAATATCAGACTCCAGTTTCTCTTTTTTATCCGTATATTCTTTTTCAATAGCTTTATTTGCCTTAACTGCCCTATCCGATTCTTCCACCTGCTCTTGTAATTGTGTCAAATGCTTTGTCTCCTGAGCTACCTTATACTCTGCAACAGATAAATCATGATTTCGACCTTTCGACTTTTCTTTTATCTGTTTCCCAAACCAGTCATTCACTTCTTTATTCGCCACCTCTCGAAGCTCATCCTGCAGCACTCGTGATAACACATCTTTAGTAAATACCTTACGTTTTGACACCTGCTTGCTAAGACCTTTCTTATATCCATCTGCCACAGGAACTCCGACAATGTGCATATGCGGACTGTCCTCATCAAGATGAACCACAGCATTTGCAACTACAAACTGTGGAAGCCTCTTTCTAAGCTCGTCCAGTATTATCTGATATGACAATTTCATATATGACTTTATATCATCAAATTGCTTCCAGAACTCCCTGTCGCCTATTTGAATTATTATTTCAACTGCCATATCCTGTTCCTTACCTGCCACATGTTCAAAATAATCTTCGATTTTCCGGTCTTGTCGTGTCTGCTTTTTATTATATTCTTCTAATGCCTCATCGAATTCTTTATGATATACTGTTTTCACATCATCAATCAGATTTGATGTACCATATATGATGCAGATGTTGTCTTTGCTATAATCTGATGATTTGTATTTTCTCAGGTTATGCTTTGCAACAGCTGCAAGCTTAGATTTCGATGTAATGGCACTTTTCTTATTGCTCACATGAGCTGTATATGAAATATTTCCCATTCGCATCTCCTTATCTGTACTACCTTTTTATCTGTTAAATCTATCGGAGCAGTGCAGTTATCATCTTGGCTCTGCCACAGATGATAACCCCCTAGCAGTTTTGGCAAGCCAAAATTGCAGTGGGTTCTCCGAGGGTTTTATATATTATCTTTACTATTACCAAGAATTTAATAATCTGTACTTTTTATAGTTGCAGACTCTAAACTCTTCCTAGAATTTAGAATCTGCTTTTCCAAACATTCAGATTGTTAAACTCTTTATTCCGGCATTACCCAAGTCCAGTAAATTGTTCCATCTTCTGCCTTTTCTTTATCTGATGTTATACCCAGCTTTTTCTTTGCCGATAAAAGAGTATTTCTCTTAATGCTCCTCTTTGCAGCTTCCATCATTATTTCATTAGATGGAATTACCTTGTTTGAACCAAAGTATTCTTTGATAAAATTCTCCGCAATGTCGAGCTTCTTTTTTCCTCTTCCTTCATTGCCGGATAACAGCTCATCTATGGTAATGTCATATGGTCCTATGCATACCATTCCATTATCCTCAGTCATTTCAAATCCTATCGCATCCCCTGCCGGAGCTAATGAAGATTTATCATGTGCCATTATTCTTATATTAGGTTTATCACGGAGCCTTGCCACCAGCAGAACACTTCTGGCAGTTGCCTGTATATCAATAGAACCAAGTCCTCTGTATGTTGATTTGCTGCCAGATGCCTTATTCATATGACCAATAAGAATAATTGCACAATTATGCTTTTCTGCTATTATTCCAAGATGCTTTAGCACCGGTCTTATTTCATTTGCTCTGTGCATATCAACTGTAGCTCCGATATATGCCTGAATCGGATCAAGAATGATTAACCTTGCCCCAGTCTCGATTATTGCCTGCTCCAGCCTATCATCTGTCATTGATAATTCCTTATCTGTCTCATCAATAACCCGAATCATGGAACAATCTGCTCCTGCCTTTTCTAATCTAGGCTTAATCGTATCTTCAATTCCATCTTCTGCGGTCTGATAAATGATATGAATAGGTTCATATTCTTTATCATCATCACAGGGGAGCGGCAAGCCCCTGCTAAGAGCTGCCGCTAACTTGAGAACCAAAGTTGTCTTTCCTTCTCCCGGATCTCCTTCAATAATTGTTATCTTTCCGTATGGTATATATGGATACCATAGCCATTCCACCTCCTTTGAAACCACATCCTCCATATGAATAAGTTTCAGTTCAACATTCTGTTTTTTAACCATATTCATCCTCCTTGCTATACTGCTTCTTTGTTAAAATATCCTGTTTCTTCCCAAACTTTTTTATCCGGACAATAATAGCTGAACTCATTTGAGCTCCCTACCTTTATTGCCGTTCCAAATTTGAGTAATCCTTGTTGTATTCCCAGCCTTACATACTGTGCGTCCTTCCCTATTGCACTTGCAATCTCTTTTATTGGTACATTTCTCCCTGTAAAAGCTGGTAAATCACCCTGATAGATAACTTCTGGCATCTCTACCACCTCCTATTTTTATATAGAGCATTTCTTGCTCTGTTATGTTTTGTATTATGCAGACCTTTATTTGCTCTGTCAATGGTTTAAAATTTAATGTTGACTATTAAATATTAGTGTGTTACATTTACAATCACAGGAGGTTGAGGCAATGAATACCGGTAAAAAGATTAAATTAATACGAACCTTTCGTGGTTTAACCCAGAAAGAACTAGGCGAAGCTTGTGGAATACATGAAGTTGCAATCCGTAAGTATGAGCTTGGAAAGAATCTTCCTAAGCCTGAACAGCTTAGAAAAATTGCAGATGCACTTGGTGTCAATGTTAATTCATTGATGGAATTTGATATCGAGGCTGATGGTGATGTACTACCATTACTATTTGCTATTGATGAAACATTTGACATTTCTATCAAGGATTTAGACGGAGAGCCCGGTATATTCTTTTCCAATAAGAATCTTGTTCAGTTTCTTAAAGACTGGCAGGCTATGAAAGAATTACTTGATAATGGCAGCCAGACACAGGATAATTACGAAATATGGAAGACTATCCGCCCAAGTGTGACAAAGGTAACCCACGAATAACAATCATTTTATCCGTTTGCTATCAGCTTTCTAGTAAATAGCGAAAGGATGGTGCTTATGAAGTTACCCAACGGATACGGAAGCGTTGTAAAACTTTCCGGCAAAAGAAGAAAACCTTATCAAGTGAGAAAAACTGTAGGCTGGCACTACGATGAGGCGAAAGACAAACAGGTTCAGGATATGATTACAATTGGATATGCAGCTACCAGAGCTGATGGCTTGCAAATGCTTGCTGATTACAATAATAATCCATTTGATACCAAGGCTGCTAAGATGACATTTTCAGATGTCTATGAAGAATGGTCAAAGCGTAAGTTTCCTGCTATATCTGAATCTAATGTAAAAGGATACACAGCATCCTATAAATCCTGTGAACCCCTTTACAACAAAATTTTCAAGGATATTAAATTAGTTGATTTACAGACTGTTATTGATACCTGCGGTAAGAATTTTCCTACTCTCAAGAAAATCAAAGTCCTGTTTAACCAGCTATTTGATTATGCTTTGAAAAATGATATTTGCAACAAAGATTCTTCAAGCTTCGTTGATATTGTTCAATACAAGGATCGTAACCCTAACAAATACGATAGAAACAAGTTTGAGAAAAATGAAATTGAGATTATCTGGGAACAAAAGGAAGACAAATATTATCAGATAGTATTGATGCTCCTATATAGCGGAGTCCGTATCTCTGAAATGCTTGATTTGAAGAAAGAGAATGTTCATCTGAATGAACAGTATTTTGATGTTATCTGTAGTAAAACAGAAAATGGTATCAGAAAAGTTCCAATAGCAGACAAAGTTCTGCCATATTACAAAGCTTGGTATGAATCCTGCCCTGAATGTGAATATTTACTTCATACAGAAGTTGGAAAACATTTTGAATACCGAAACTACTACGATAGCTATTTCAAGCCATTGATGGAACAGCTAGGTATTAATCGTACACCTCACTGCTGCAGACATACATGCATCTCAATGTTAGCAGAAGCTGGTATTAACCAGACGATTATCAAAAAGATTGCGGGGCACTCAGGTGCAATGACACTCACAGAGAAAGTGTATACCCACTTTGATATAAAGGAGCTTGTAGATGCGATTAATAAGATTTAAACAAAGAAAAGGACACTCCCCAGTATCTCTACTGAAAAATGTCCTATACATATCAATATCTTTGTTGCATACCTGCTGCATATGTGTTGCATTCGATGTAAATTCCAGCACATCTGACGGCATTCCTCAACTTCTGTAACCCTTGAAAAATGGGCTTTTCTTGATATCTTCGTTCTTGAAAGATTATCTCTTTGAGAACTGCGGAGCGCGACGAGCTGCTTTGAGACCGTATTGCGCGAGTTTTTGAGCTGTTTTTCCTTGATACTCCGGGCTTTTCCGGCTTTCTGCCTCTCAGTTATCCGGTGTGCGGACCATAAAAAACGGCCTTTTTTCATTCAGCAATAGCCTGATGAAACGCACCATTTACTACCCCAAACAGCTCCTCTGGTTTATTGTACTTCACTTTTGCATAGATGTCCATAGTTGTTTTGCTGTTTTCGTGTCCGGCAAGGTATTGGACGGTCTTTGGATCAACACCAGCATAGAGAAGATTGGTAATGTAAGTGTGCCGTAGCTGATGCGGGGTTACATCAAAGTCCAGCGTATATCTGATTTTGGGTTGATTTTTCTGGGTCATGCCCAGCGTTGGGGTAACCGCGTATTTGATGCTCTGCCCATTCACATACTTATAATAGTTCCGGGGCTTAGTGGATCGGACAACGACATACTGCCACACTCTTTGAAACTGCGAAGCAGCCAGCGGCTCCCCTTTACTGTCAGCAATCACATAATCTGATATGGAATTTTCTTTCGTTTCTCTCAGACAATCCACCAAACACTTCGGTATCGGAATATCCCTTTTTGCCGCCGGAGTCTTTAGCACCGTAGAAATCACGGGTCTGTTATGCTCTGTACGCCATGCCCGCCTCACCGATAGATAAGGTGTATCCTCGTCCAGAAATACACAATCCCATTGCAGTGCAAGAATTTCTTCCCGACGCAGACCGGAATATAAACCGAGCATAATAAACAAATATGGAGGAAGCCCCTTGACTGTATCCAGAAGCACGGCTACCTGCTGATCTGTCAATGCCTCTCTCTTTTTTGATGGTTTTCCGCCCTTGCCCGATATTCCCACACAGGGATTGTGTTCAAGAATTTGGTTTCTCTCTGCCGCATAAAAAATGCACTTGAGTAGCATATTGACCTTATTGTATAAGCCTTCCGATTTCTTTGACAATGGAACAAGCGCCAGCCGAATATCGTCAGCGGTCACTTCTTCCATATACATCTCTCCCAGAGGTTTTATGATATAGTTTGTCATATCCCTCGTATAACCTCTGAGTGTAGACGCAGACACCTTTGCCGACTGCATCAGCAGCCACTTCTCTCCATACTCGGCTACTGTCGGGTGCTGCCGGTGAAAGATAATTTCTTCCACCTGCTTCCGGGCCTCTAACTGCTTCTCATACAATTCTTCACAAGTTGCGGCATACAAACTCAACTCTTTGCCATCTGCATCCGTAATCCTGGTTCTGTAATACTGGATTCCTTTCAATGTAATGGTCCCGTACTTCGGGATCTGTGTTTTCTTTTTTGCCATCTTTGATCGTCCTTTCTTGATAATGTGTAGTCTCCGTATCTACACTCTCTTTTTATCAGAAAGCCTCGATTTAATCAAAGATACGGCTGAGGTAAAACAAAGAGCGAGACATCCTTGCCTCGCTCCTGCTTCATTTCCTATTTGTTATTACTGTGCTGCATCCCAGCTTGCAAACGCACAGTTCATTGATCTGACCAACTCATTTGGTCTGTTGTACTTAACCTTTGCATAAATGTCCATGGTAATCTTGCTGCTTTCATGGCCTGCCAGGTATTGAACCGTTTTGGGATCTACCGATGCATGAATGAGATTGGTAATGTAAGTATGCCGCAGCTGATGGGGTGTTACTTCAAAGTCCAGACTGTAAACCACTTTTCCGTTATGAGCAGCCTTTTCTCCCAAGACAGGTGTGACAGTATGCTTTACTCTTTTTCCATCTTCATACCGATAATAGCTCCGCTCCTTGACCGTCCTCGTAACAATATACTGCCAAAGTCGCTTAAACTGCGTGTAGGACAGCGGTTCGCCATCCCGGTTTGAAACCACGTACTCCGAAGTCGAAGTTTCCTTTGCTGCTTTCAAACACTCAGCCAAGCAAACAGGAAGGGGGATATTTCTCTCCGCAGCCTTGGTTTTCAATTCATCCGAAATCACCGGCCTGTTGTGTTCTGTATGCCATGCCCGCCTTACCGTCAGATATGGAGTATCCGTATCCAGATATACTGAATCCCATTGCAGAGCAAGAATTTCTTCCCGGCGCAGACCCGCATACAAACCGATCATGACAAAGACATAAGGCGGCAAATCTCGGATAGCATCCAAAAGTCGCTCCACCTGTTCATCTGTCAAAGCCTGACGCTCCTCTTGAGGAACACCGCCACCTTTTGTTGTCAGATAAATCGTTGGGTTATGGTCAATGATCCTGCTTTCCATCGCTGCGCGAAAGATAGACTTGTAAAGGATCACCACAGATTTATAAACCGATGCAGATTTCTTGGAAACCGGAACAAGGGCAAGTTGAATATCATCCAGACTAACCTCTCCCATCCGTTTATCTCCCAATTCCGCTATAATATGCCGCCTGACCTTTGAGGTGTAATCCGTCAAGGTAGTGGCTCGTACATGAACCGACTGCATCAGCAGCCACTTTTCACAATACTCTGCAACTGTGGGCGTTTTCCGATGAAAAGTAGCATTCTCAATCTGTTCCAACGCAAGCGTTTCTTTGTTATATAGTTCTTCAGGTGTTTTTGCGTAGATAGCTACGAGCTTACCATTCGCGTCTTTGATTCTGGTCCTATAATATAGGACACCTCTTTTCATGACTGTGCCATATTGAGGAAGTATTATTTTTCTATTTGCCAATTCCTCCACCTCCTAAGAATAATCTCCAGCGCTGTACCTTTGTTTTATCAGACCTCTCTGATTCCATCAAGGATACGGACCGGCTCACGATCTTCCGCTTCGAGGTTTACGGTAAGTTGCGCTTCTCTCAACTGGTTTTGCTCTGTGCGTGCATTTTGCGATATACTCCTGGAGACCTGCCGCAGTAAAATACACACAGCCATTCTGAACATACTGCACATAAGAGATCAAGCCGTTGTTACGGGCGGCATCCAGCGTTGCTATGCTGATTCCTAAGATTTCAGCAGCTTCTTTTCGTGTAATGAGCTTTTCCATAGACTATATTCCCTCCAATCTGTCAAGGTTATCATCGTGCTTTCAAAATCACATGAATACGCTGGCAGCCGAAACTGCCAGCGCATGGTATCTGATTTTGAATAGAAAGCGGCCACCCAAAAGAGCAGTCGCTTCCTATTTCAATATGACTCAATTCTCGTCACATTTGCCACGCAACCCTGACGATGGGAACATAACAGGTCTCCGCTGGCGCGGTTGTCATAACTCCGCGGCGTCGTTTTACTCGTGCGCCGCAGGGTTCCCCCCAAGTCTTTGGCGGGCCGTGAGGAAGTATCTTTAAGCCCCCATGCAGTCATCGCGCCGAATCTGCCACAATCCGTTTTATGAAATCGTAGATCGCTCCGAAGCAGTCTTTTCATCACCTCCCTGACTGCTCCATCTTCGCGGCGCTTCATATTCGCTCGTACATGGGTTATGTACCTGTTGTGCTGTCTATTCGATTGTCAATGTACGAATGAAGGAGGAAAACTTGTCCTTCTTATTAACACTGACAAAAAAGGCAAAAAACAGGCGCATCAAATGAAATTTTATCAAAAATATTTTCCAAGCCGCTTTAATCCACGGCGGATACTGTCGCGAACACGGCTTGGGTCTACACCTTCTACTTCGGCAATTTCATTTACCGTCATTCCCAGGTAGTATCGGGCATAAATCCGCTTTGCCTGTTTCTCTGGCAGTTTCATCACAGCGGCATAGACCTGCTCCTGGAACTGTTTTTCCTCCAGAACCATCTCCGGTGTTTGCGGCTTCAACAGCACCGCATTTTCAATGCCATTCTCGCAATCCAGAGAATACTGTGATTTATAACGATACATCTTTCGCTCATACGCAGCCTCCGCACGTTCAGCTGCCCGAATAGTCTCTATTACTTCCTCTGTCACATCTACAAAAAAGTCTGTTGTATAAACATCAGGATAAAGTTCCCGAAGGTTAATTTTCTTCATTATGTACCTCCATTTCGATTCACGGGTGATTAACGGGTGAATCGAATGGAGGCGGGGAACGGCACCGGCAAACAACCGGATCGTCTCCGAAAAAATGGCAACAGAAAACGCCAGATTTCCGCGATGGAAAACTGGCGCGCCAAAAACAACCACTATTATACCGAATTACATAGAACGATAATGCCGATACAATATTATACTTGCCCGGAGGAGGAGCAATGCTTTTTTTAACTGATGTAGATCATGTGAGCTTTGAAAAAGCAAACGGGACACGGTAAATTAACCTCCAATCGGCTACCGTGTCCCTGCAAGTCGTCATTGGTTTGTGCAATCGCAAAGAAACGGCGGCTCTGAAAATCAAAGCCGCCGTTTCAAATGGGCGTGTCAAATTGTCTGCTCTACGACGGCTTTTTTTCTTTTGCCGTCGTCCGGCAGGTTGTTTCTTTTGCGCTTATCTTAACAAGCAATTCTCACAGAAATGTCACTGACATTCTCTGTTTCGACAGAATAATGGGTTGAAATCTCACAAGCCTGTGAGATTTGAAAATTTATTGCCTTTTCTTCATCGAATTTCTTTTTTCCGAAACAGGGCAATTCCCAAAACAGAAGTTAGAAATGTCACCAACAGAGAATATCCCATCCATCTGTAAGGGGCATTTGCTATGCTTTCATCTGTCATTCCCTCTGTGTCAAACGCATCTGCAAGTTGGATGGCCTGTCCAGAGGGTAGCAGATCGCTAAGAACTTCAAGAACAATCCGTGGTGTACCTTCAATGTATTGAGGGTTCGGAAGCTGTTCAACTTGTGTAGGGATACCCATTTCATTGACAGTCACATAGTTATCGTAAAGTTTTGGTTCTCCAAGTTTCTGATGGATAAAAGAACCGGATACCAGTAGAACCAAAGCCAGTATCATACTCACAACTACATTGCCTGCCTTATTTGTATTCAGGATAGCAAGCAGCGTCATAATGCTGGCGAAGGTTACAGAAATCATAAGACTGCTTATCATGCACAAAAAAATTGTAGCTGTTTCTGTTATCAGTTCACCGCCATTCATGTTTCCTATTACAAAAACTCCAACGGTATAGGACAGCGAAATCAATACACTGGCAATCGCACACACAATAAGATTTGCTAAGTAAATCCGTATTCGAGAGTGGCCGACTATTATCTTATTGCGAATGGTACCATCGCTGTACTCGGAACCAATAAACAGGCTCGTAAAGATTGCAGATATAAGCCCCATCAGTGGTAAACACTCAAAAAGGCATCCATCAAGCACAAATCCTATACGAGCCTCCGAAGCTATATTTAATGCACTATACACTCCGTATGCAAACATACAAAGCACAAAAAACCAAAATATAACTTTTTTCAGCATACGAATAAATGTTGATACCAATAGTCTACTCATGGCTAACACCTCCGATTAAATCAACATAGTAGCTTTCCAGATTTTCTTCCTGTTCCTGAATGGACAGCAGATCACAATGGTACTTATCCAGGGCAGATGTAAGCTGGGAAATATTTAACCTGTGATAAATCTCTGCCACATTGGGAGCAGGCATTTTGTAAGGTTGGCCTGTCTGCTTCAAAACGGCGGCCAACGCTTTGCCATCTGTTACTTCAATTCGAATAGACTTGCGGAACGAGTTTTCCAAATCATCCGCACTGATTTCTTTAATCATTTTTCCGTTGTCGATAAAGCCGTAATGCGTAGCAAGACGGGACAGCTCATCGAGAATGTGGCTGGATACCAAAATGGTAATACCATACTGCTGATTGAGGTTCAAAAGAAGCTGCCGCATTTCAATGATGCCCTGCGGGTCGAGTCCGTTGATCGGCTCGTCTAACACCAAAAACCTTGGATTTCCCACAAGAGCAATCGCAATTCCTAATCGCTGCCTCATACCTAAGCTAAAATTCTTTGCCTTTTTCCTGCCGGTATCCTCCAAGCCCACCAACTTCAGAAGTTGAGGAATGGTATCGAATGATCGTAGTCCCAACACACGATACTGTTCCTTTAAGTTTCCGGTGGCCGACATATCCAGATAGATAGCCGGTGTTTCAATCACGGCCCCCATTTCTTTTCTTGCGTTCAGGATTTCGTGTTTTCGGCTGCTAATTCCATATAGGGAATAATCCCCGAAAGTAGCTTCTTGCAGTCCGCAAATTATCCGAAGCAAGGTTGTTTTGCCAGCACCATTTTTTCCTACTAATCCATAGATACTCCCCTGCGGAATGTGTATGGAAAAATTGTCTAATGCTTTATGGTGGCCGTAAATCTTCGTCAAATTCTCGGCTTTGAGAATATAATCCAAAATATTACCCCCTTTTGATGATACTCGCTGTGTGCGAGTTCCTTTGTCTTATAGCCATCATAAAATAGAAACCTCACAGAAATGTCACCGCCAGCCCCCTTTTGTCGGCTAAAAATTCACATTTTTGTGACATTTGAAAACGGCCATCCTTTCGGATGACCGTTTCGTGTCTGCGTATTTTATTCAGCAATGCGTAGCCGATCTACCACCGTTTTTTGTGCCATTTTGTTATAGCAAACCAAAGGAACAATGGCTGTAATGAGGATCAGAGGGATAATACAGAGAAATACCGGAAGCAGAGTAAAATGCCATGTAAAATAGGTTAATTCTGCACCCATCATCCGCACCACCGTTAGACTTGCTATAACGGAAAGTATCAGAGAACCGAAAAGGCCCAAGATAGAATAACCAATCCCTTCATATATCAACATTTGCTTAACCTGTCGTCCTGTCATACCTACCGATTGCAGCATTGCAATTTCTCTGTACCGAGACAAGATAGACGTTGTC
Organism: Roseburia hominis A2-183; assembly: GCF_000225345.1. Taxonomy (NCBI): domain Bacteria; kingdom Bacillati; phylum Bacillota; class Clostridia; order Lachnospirales; family Lachnospiraceae; genus Roseburia; species Roseburia hominis. Next base: position 441,982 of record NC_015977.1, on the reverse strand, counting down.
ATGGAGTTAATAAAGTTCAATATGCCGATCAGAGCCAATATCGCACAAAGAGCACCGCCCACAAGACGGTACATATTGATCATCCCGTCAAAGGTCTGCCGCAGGGTCACTTTTGAAAGATAATCCAAAGCAGTGTCCGTATTCGTAGTGTAATTTTTCAGCCAGTTTTCTGTGGCAAGCTGGTGTTCTTCATCCACATTGAAGATTGTTTTCATGGCCGGCTGGTCGGCGGATACCATATTTTCCAAAAGTTCATTGGTTGGGAAAATATAGTCTAATCCCATGTCTACCTGCAAAGGAGTTTGTAATGCGCTTGGAATACTTACCACAGCCAGCACATCATACACTTTATTTGTACCATCAAGCTGTGTCACGCTAATTTGATCGCCCGGTTTATACAAGTAAAGAGAACCATCACCCATCATTCGCAACGGAGTTACATACACGCCGGTTCCGGCTTTCCACTGTTCCGTGTTTAGTTCACCGTCTAACACCTGTACATATTCTGCCGGAAAATCATCCAAGCCATATACATTCACACCATGTTCCTGTCGAACCCTATAATTTTCCAGTTCATTTGCAATATCACCGGAAGAAGCAGAGAGTTCCTGTAATCGGGCGAGGTCGTTTTCAGAAAGCGGCTGTTTGGAAGTCCATAAGTAGATATTTCCTATATCTTCAAGACCATTCAAACTTTCTGCCTGGCTAATAAAATCTTGGCTTACACTCGCTGTGTTATATGGCGCATAATTGTTAATTACTGTTGTATCGGAAACTGTAAAATCTGTAAGGCTGAAATCAGCCACAAACTTATCAAAGTCAAAGGAGGTCACATAGGTATAAACGCTATTCAAGAGAACAATACTAAGGGCAAAAGACAAAGTAACAATCATTACTTTTTTCTTGTTTCGAGTCAGATTGTTCTTTGCCATCATCATTGTGCTGATATGCTTACTGCGCCGCTGCTTTTTCTTTCCACCAGTCTGTTCAATATAGTGCAGTGCCTCCATCGGAGAAACTTTAGCCGCCAATATCGCAGGTTTTTGACAGCTAATGAAAACTGTAATTGCAGAAAAGACAATCGCTACCAAAAAGATCAATGGATTTATCGTAGTAACGATCCTTATATCATCAGTTAGCATATTTACAATCGCAGGCAGCAACAACCGACCAATCGGCCATCCCAACAATAGTCCAATAGGAATACCCATAAGAGATAGCTTAATTGCTTTTCTATAAACGATTTTCCTTATTTGTCTTGCGGTGGTTCCCAGTGTTTTCAACATTCCATAAAACCGAATATCCTGTGCGATAGAAATATAAAACACATTGTAGATTAGAAGATAACCTGCAATAAAGATAACCGCAATACCGGCCACAAGAGGCAGCATGGAAGAAAGATTGACCGTTGCCATTCCGTAAGCGTCGTTAATACTTACCCGTTCATCTAAACCATATTCAGAAGTCACATCTAATGCCTGCTTTTCAATATTCCATGCCGTAGGCATCATCATAACAGTATCAATATAACCGGTTCCCACAGGTGGGGTTGTTCCGTCCGTTTCCCCGTGGATGACCGGAGCTACCTGTTCCGTATATGCTTTGGATAATAGCATTGTTTGACGGTACGCCACAGCATCCCCATCCCAAATGCCGCAAAGCGTAAAGGTATCGGTAAATGTATCCGTATCGGTTGTAAAGGTCAACTCCATTTGTGTGCCGACTTTATCCGGCAGTCCCATCGCATCCAGAACAATACGACTGGTGGCAATCTCATTTTTTTGTTCCGGCAGATGTCCGGTATCAGGAGTATTAAAGGTCAGTTCCGAATAAGTTTCATCACCATATCGCAGTTCCGTCGGCGTCTTATTGAAATCATCGCCCACGGCATTTCCTATGATAATTGAATATCCGATGTCTTTTATTCCTGTATCCGATGATAGCTTCTCATATTCTTCCCAGGATAAACGCTTGATACCAGCATGGGCAGAAGTGCCGGTTGTCCTCATATTACTTTCCTGCATGGCAGTCTGCAAGCTAATGGCAATCGTAAACAAACTGGTAAAAAGCAACGTAGCAAGCATGATTGCCAATACCGCAATCGTATTTTTTTGAGCTTTCAACGAGCGCTTTGCCAGAAGTTTCAAGACAGGTCTGTTGTTATTCCCAAATAAAATATCTGTCATGTTTTCGCCCCCTTTACTCGGAAATCCGGCCGTCCTCAATACGAATAATGCGGTCGGCAAGCTGGGCGATCTCATTGTTATGAGTAATCATCACAATGGTCTGATGAAATTTCTGGCTGGTCATTTTCAAAAGACCCAATACATCGCTGCTGGTTCTGCTGTCAAGATTTCCAGTAGGTTCGTCGGCCAGGATGATAGCCGGTTTAGAAACAAGGGCGCGGGCAATCGCTACACGCTGCTGCTGACCACCGGACAGATTGTTAGGCATACTGTTCAGCTTTTCATCGAGAGCCAGCATTTTCACGACTTCATTCATGAAATGCTTATCAACGGTATCACCATCCAGCTCCACCGGCAAAACAATATTTTCATAGACGTTCAGCACAGGAACAAGATTGTAATTCTGAAAGATAAAACCGATGTTGCGTCTGCGGAAGATGGTAAGCTGTTCATCCTTGAATTTCGACAATTCTTTTCCTTTTACTTTGATACTGCCGGAAGTTGGAGTATCCAATCCTCCCATCATATTCAGAAGTGTGGATTTTCCACTGCCAGAAGTACCAACAATAGCCACAAACTCCCCATCCTCAATGGAGAGGGTTACGCCATCCAGTGCTTTCGTAATATTGGGCTTTGAACCATAATATTTTTTTAGTTCAGTCGTTTGCAAAATGCTCATAAAGAACACCATCCTTTCTTTCGTTAAGCCCATTGTAACGACCAAACCTCACAGGAATGTCACGAGCTATAAATTATTTTTGGACAATTCGGTTCTAAATGTCATAAGCCTGTGACATTTATTCTTCGGCGTACTTACTCTGTTCTCGAAGCAGGAAAACAGAAAAGGTTGACCCCTTCCCAACCTCGGATGTTACCCGAATATAACCGCCTTGCAAGGTTACGATCTCACGAGCCAGATACAGACCAATACCAATTCCATCTACATCATGTACGATGTCCTCCCGATAGAACCGCTTGAAAATTGCCCCCTGATGCTGTTCTGAGATGCCAATGCCTGTATCAGTAATGTCAATTTTCACATACATTTCCCAACTTTCAACCGAAACCCGGATTTGACCGCCCTCCGGCGTATATTTCACCGCATTATCCAAAATGTTGAACAGCGCTTCACCTGTCCATTTTCTGTCATGAGAAACGATCAAGCTCTCCGGGCAGTCCACTTGAACATTGATCTGTTTTTTCTCGGCGTTCAGAAGGATACCTCCCAATGCGGCGGCAAGCGTGTCATAAAGCGGCTGGCTTTTCTTTTCCAGAGAAATGACACCTGTTTCCAGACGCGAGGTTTTAATCATAGCCTGCATGAGAAAATCCAGTTTATCAAGTTGGGTGGCCTGTGCTGTAAGAAACTCTTTTTGCTTTTGCACAGGGATTTCATTTTCAAGCAGGGTGCTGTTAATCACTTTCAAGTTCGCAATCGGGGTCTTGACCTGATGAGAAATATCGGAAATAAGTTCTTGCAAGTCAGCCCGCTCTTGTGCAATGCTGTTCTTGTTTTCCTGCATGATTTCATACAAACGGTTCAACCGATATTCAATTTTATAGAAAAGACTTTCTTCTTCCACAGTCTGTTTCGGCTGCATATTCCCGGACAACATATCATCCATCAAACTGCAAAAAGCATCGGAGAACATCGCCAATTTGCGGCGAACCAGCACCATAAAACAAATAGAGCAAAACAGCACAAAGATGCCGAACAATAGTACATACCAAACAGCGGTTATACCTTGGGTCAACGCATATAAAGCCACTGAAACCGTCACCATTGCCGCCAGCAGGAGAACAGCTAAAAAGATACAGGCTTTGTTGACGGAAAGTTTTCGCACATTCATTTCAGCGCCCCTCCGATCCACATATAGCCCATACCATATACCGTTTTGATGTACTGACGGTCGGGTGTTTCGATTTTGTTTCGTACCCGGCTGATAGCCGCAGTCAGAGCGTGTTCATCCACAAAATTTCCGTCTGCGTCCCACAGTTTTTCCAACAAGACTTGCCGCGTCAAAACGATCTGTGGATTTTTCATCAGGATTTTCAAAAGTCGATATTCCAGTGGGGTGAATGTAAGTGGCTTTCCTGACAGGGCAGCACTCATCTCTGAAAAATTGATGGTCAGTGTGCCATCCTCATAAGTATCACCACCATATTGTTTTGTCAGCCGCCCCAGCACCACCGCCAGTTTCTTTTGAAAGACGCTCATAGGGAAAGGTTTTGTCACATAATCCTCTGCGCCCAGTTCATACCCTTTGAGCATATCGCTTTCCATATCATTTGCGGTCAGAAAGATAATAGCGGTATCGGGGCGGCGCTCTTTTACCTCCCGGCAGAAGTCAAAACCGTTCCCGTCCGGCAAATTTACATCCAGCACAATCAGGTCATAGTCCTGCTTCGTCAAGAAACTACCGGCCGCTGATTTTGTCAGTGCAGAATCAACCGCATAGCCCGCAGTATTCAAGTTATAGCATAAAGCATTATTCAAAAGTCGATCATCCTCGACTACTAAAATTCGCATGGTATCACACTCCTTCATTTTCAGTGTATCACCCAAATGTCACAGAAACCTCACTGAGATTTGTTTTCTTTTCTCCGCCTGTCTACTGGCTTCTCTGCATTTTTAGGAATAAGCCAAATCGTCGCCATTTTTACAGCACCGGGGATGCGCCCAGATGTACACAAATAATTTATCTGGCGCGGCGTAACATTCCATTTTTGGCTTGCCTCTTTTAATGTTATATAGTCCATTTTGCACCTCCTAAAATATTATATTTCGTCTTCTCGAAGAATACAAGTTTATCCCTACCTATTACTCTACAAAAATCAGCATAATCTTACCGTTCATCAGGCATAATTAGGTTATTCCTTTGCACAAACCAGAACGATACAATGTTATTGAGGTGAACGATTATGCCGATTGATGATTTAACTGCTTTAGGGCAGAAAATGCGGGAAGCCCGAAAGAATAAAGAGCTAACACAACAGGAGCTATCTGATTTGAGCCATGTTTCTGTAAAGCAAATCGCCAATATCGAAAAGGGGAAAATGAATCCTTCTTATTTGATTTTGAGAGCATTGGCCAAGGTCCTGCATATCTCTTTAGATACACTTATAAATCCAGATGTTTCTCTGGAGGATGAAGGTGTCAATCAGATGAAAATGCTTTATTCCAGCTGTCCGCCAGAAATGCGTGACACCCTGCTGCATCACACCCAGGAAACGGTGAAAGAACTGACAGAGTTGTCAAAAAAATTTGAAACGAATTGAGCCAGTGAGTGAAATTTAACGATTCTCTCACTGGTTCTTTTCATTTTCGGAGAAAAGAGGCAAGCAATGCCTGTGTTAATACACACAGGCCCGCAGAGAAGAAAATCCCTCCGTGATTTTCCTCTCCGCTTGCTTGTTGAGGGCAGCGCCCCCAAGCCCCTTTGAACACAGAATTTCATTCTGTGGCTGCGCGTTCTGCGAACGCTTTTGACCAGGACCAGCTTACCGCTGGCCGTGGTCTTTTTCTTTTTCAACATCCTGTTCTACCTCCATTTTCAGCACTCGATCTACATTCGCTTTTGCAGTCAAAAGCTCCCTCATTTCTTCACGGGAGCGCCGATACTCGGAATAAGTCTTTTTCTTTTCTTCCAGCAATTTTGCGTACTCTGTCTGTAACTCTTTGACCTTTGGCAGCTTCTTGACGCCCATCTCATCAAAGGCATTCTTAGCAGCCTGGTGGAGCAGAATTTCTTCCTCATGTTCCTCCCGGAATTTCTTAGAGTAGCCCGCCTTGCGGTATGCCACATAGACCTCACGGGTCTTGGCATAATTTACGATGTGAGTACGCAGAACAGCAATCTCTGCCATGCGCTTTTCAGCCGCTTTGATGTGCGCCGAAAGTTCATTGTGATGTGCCGTGGCAGCCGCAGCCTTTTCTTCCAAAACCGCATACTCCAGCAGGTTATTCTCTGACAGGTAATTCATGGTCTGCGCCATTTGCTTCAGATTGAAAACTTTAGCCCATCGCGCATAGCCAGCACCTTTTCCAGCCTGCAATTTTGCCTGAATGTCCACCAGCAGATTGACCTTTGGCGGCTCTGCCTGTGTGACTGTTTTCTTTCGCGGGGTATGTGCTTTCTTCCCGGAGAGAACTGCCCGCAAATCTTCCAATCCATATCCTTCGCCCAGACTGTCCATACGGGCGGCTTTCTCCCAACCAGAGAGCTTCAGTCGATACGATTTTCCGCGCTTTGAAACTTCACAACCATACTCTTGCAACAGCTTCAGCAGTTCTTCAAAGTCAGCAGGACTTTGTGATAATGCGTTGTCAATCGCCACACGAAGCAGCTCTCGGTGAGAGGGCTTTGCCTGATCGCCCAGCCATTTGTTATAGCTCTTTCCGTGAGGTTTCGGATTCTCTACAATGGACAGTCCATTCTCAATACAGATGGTGTCACTTAGCCGACGAACCGCCTTGGTGCTGCCCCAAAAGTTTCGGAACTTCCGGTCATATTCTAAGCTGACCGATGACCAGATAATGTGATTATGAATGTGCGACTTGTCTATGTGAGTGCAGACCACAAAGGCATGATTGCCTTTAGTAAAACGCTTTGCAAATTCTACGCCCAGCCGGTTTGCTTCTTCCTGGGTAATCTCACCAGGGCGGAAGGACTGGCGCACATGATAGGCAATCACATCATCTGTACCACGCACTCGTCCGGTAGCGGCAATGTACTGCCGCTTTGCCAGAAGGAACTCCGCATCCGCAGTCCGGCTGTCACACGCATAGCCGGTAATGAGCCTGCCGTTATCTGTTTTCTTTGGATTGGCCACATAGTCGATGATGTCACTGATTGCCCGACTCTCTGTGCGGCCTTTGCCGACATGAAGCGGCATGATTCTTGTAGTTGCCATAATAGGAGGTCCTCCTCTCATAAATATTTTTGTTTTCGCTGAACTCTTTGCTTCTATCGTTGCAATAACTTTCTCCGCTGGGTATAATAAAAAAGAATATTCTACAACCTCAAAGGAGGGATTTCTATGATAGAACAGCTCATTGCTGAAGCAACCGAATGTGATTTCAAAGTTGCTCTCGAAACAAAAAAGCCAAAAAGCTGGTTAAAAAGTGTCAGTGCCTTTTCCAATGGAATCGGCGGCACTCTGTTTTTCGGAGTCTCCGATGACCGGGAGCCTATCGGCTTGTCCGATGTTCAAAAGGATGCTGAAGCGATCAGCCGCTTAATCAAAGAACGTATCACACCATTACCTCAGTTTATCTTAAAACCATTACAGGAAGATGGTAAAAATCTATTAGCTCTGGAGGTTTCTCCCGGCCGCAGCACCCCATATTATTACAAGGCAGACGGAGTGATGGAAGCATATATCCGTGTTGGAAATGAAAGCGTAATTGCCCCGGATTACATTGTAAATGAACTGATCTTAAAGGGAACCAATCAGTCCTTTGACACCTTAACAACAGAAGCTGTGAAAAAGGATTACAGCTTCACACTCCTGGAGGCAACCTATCTGGAACGAACCGGCCTCCGCTTTGAGCCATCCGATTATGTTTCCTTCGGTTTGGCTGACAAAAATGGGGTCTTGACCAATGCCGGAAAGCTCATGACCGATCAGCACACAGTTTATAACTCCCGTATGTTCTGTACCCGGTGGAATGGCTTGGAAAAAGGCTCTATCTTTGATGATGCACTGGACGATAAAGAATACGAAGGGAATCTGATTTATCTACTGAAAAGCGGCAGTGAATTTATTCGCAATAATTCCAAAGTCCGTTTTGTCAAAGAGGCACAGTATCGTGTAGACAAGCCAGATTATGCTGAACGAGCTGTGACAGAGGCTCTTGTTAATGCGCTTATCCATCGTGATTATATTGTACTTGGCAGCGAAATCCATATTGATATGTTTGATGATCGGGTGGAAATCACATCTCCGGGCGGTATGTTTGGCGGCGGCTCAATTCAGGAATACGATATTTACAGTATCCGTTCGATGCGACGAAACCCTGTGATTGCTGACCTGTTCCACCGCATGAAGTACATGGAACGCCGTGGAAGTGGCCTACGCAAAATCGTCAGTGAAACCGAAAAGCTGCCTGGATACACAGAGGCATATAAGCCCGAATTTTCCTCAACAGCGACAGATTTCAGAGTCATCTTGAAAAATGTAAACTACAACTTAGAGGGTGACGCCCACCAAGTTATCCACCAAGTTACCCACCAAGTTATTGAACTATCAACGGTATCCAAACAGATTTTGGCTTTTTGCACAACACCAAAATCCAAGAAAGAGCTTGCAGTATTTTGCGGCTTCAAAGATTTAAGAAACTTCACCTTGAAGCATATCAATCCGCTTTTAGAATCCGGGCAATTAGAAATGACTATTCCCGATAAACCTAAAAGTCGCAATCAAAAATATATTACAGTTCGTTCCGAATAAACAGAGAAGCAGGGCATTGGGTCTCATCTCCCATTGTCCTGCTTCTTTTTCATTCCAAATTATATTCACATCATTTACCCATACACCCAATCCTGGATCGCAAATTTCAAACTCTGCACCTTTCCCAGCAGCCAGATCGCAGCCAGCGGCAGCCCCATCGGGCTAATCAAAAATGCCATAATCAGCAAAATTGCACCATTCTGCGGGGAATAGGTAATAAGCACAGCCACGCCAAGTAGAGCAATTACCGTGCTGAGCAGACCAAGCACCAGACCAGATATGTAGATCAGCCCCATGCAGAGCCAGACAAAAAGCGTCAACACTAAAATGACCGGTGCAGTTACAATCATCAGCAAGCATTTCAAAATCTTCATTCCAGTTCCTCCCTCCAACGTTCCAGATACCGTTTGCACAGGGCATCCGCTTCTCTCTCATCATCTTCCGTCAACTCCCGTCTGCCTTTGGTCAGTTCAATCTCCACATAAGTCCGGTAATCATCAGCTAAGAGATTGAATAGTTCCTTGGGAGTATGGCACACCTCGCCAGAGCAATAGTGAAAATCTTGGTCAAATTCAACTCTTACACATCCATGGCGGCTGATATAAACTTCTATGGTCTCGTCTGCGGTCAGGTAATCCGCAAAAATCTCCAGCACCTTTTCAAAGGCCAGCATCTGTTTTCACTCCTTTGCTACGCTTCTTATTCTACTCATATTATCCGGTACGGACAGGCAAAAGACAAGGATACAGACAAAAAGAAAAAGCGGAGGAAGGTGCGGCGAAGAAACGCCGTTCCTCCCTCCGCAAATGGAGTATCTATCCCTGTTATGAAAGTTTGGAGAGTTGGGTAAGGATTTCCTTCACACCCTCCCACAGTTGTTCCTGCCGCTGGGATATATCCTCCAAGTCAGCATTATAAACCCGCCCGGTCTCATGCACTTTGCGGGTCAGCTGGTTCAAGTTGTTGCTGCTTCGGCGCATCAGGGAGACCAACTCCTTCAGCTCTGGCAGTTCCAGCTTGACCACATAACCATCCAGCGCCATTTTCCGCAGATAAGCGCTCAAATTCTCTGTCCCGTATTGCTGCATCTTTTGATGGATCAGTTCCAGTTCTTCTGCGGACACCCAAAACAGAACCGGCACATCCCGCTTGCGCTTTGCCATGGTTATCGCTCCAGCTCCCGTTTTTTCGGGGCGGCAGACTTATTGGCGGGCAGCTCCTGTTTGAGCTTATCCCGTACTGAGGGACGGGACGGTTCCAGTTTTTCTCTCTGGGTACGGCTGCGCTGCTGTTCTTCACGCACCAGATCAATAAAACCATCCAGCACAGCAGGGTGGCTGTTTAAGGCATAACCACAACGGACGGTTTCGGGATTATCATTAGGAATGGTCTTGGCCCATTCTTTGTTGCGTCGGGAGTAGCGCCCATCCCAGTCCTGAAGCTGGATCGTGTTAGACAGAACCATAGATACACGCTCCATGCCATAGGTCTCGATCACACCCTTTGCCGCATCGTGGCTGAGATACATTCCGTCGAAGTGTTCCCGCACCGCCGCTTCAATGGACTCCTTGCATTGGAGATTTACATTGTTGGAAGCTCGGTACTGCTCCAGCTCCCCATGTTCTCTCGCATAGGCAGCTGAATGGGGATAGATTGGTGTTGTTCGCAGTTCCTCTTTAGCTCTGCACACATCGTCGGCACGGTTCTCAATGCTGTCCCGGATCATATCCATATAGCCGGTCTCCAGCTTTTCAAAATAACGGTACACATCCGCCAGCGGCGAGGGAGATTCCAAAAGTGCCTGAGCCTGGGTGTCGGTCAGCTCCAGCTCCTCCATTGCCATCACGATGTCCTCGCGGATGGTGTACTCATAGGCATGGTTTAAGACTTCTTCCGGGGGCTGGCTTTTCAGCCAGTCCCGGAACTTGTCCTGTTCGGCAGTCATCTTTTCAAAAAGGGCCGTATTCAGATTATTGGTATTCATGTTATCGCACCTCCTCATGCTGTTTTGGTTTCTTGTCTGTACTGCGGGGCGTCGCCGGACGCTTCAGGCTGTCCAGCACCGAGGGCCGCGCACTCTTGGCAACCACAGTTTCCGGCTGGGCATGACCCTTTCCGTCGATGTTGAGCAAAGTATCCAGCTCCACCAGACGGGCATTTTTGCTTCGCAGTTCTTCTTCATAAAGGAATGGCTTTCCGACTTCCTCCTTTGCGGCAGCCTGCTGCTGATAGAGGTTATCCAGCTGGGCCTTTGCCGCCTCCAGACGCTGGGGCATCTGGGCGAGGGCATTGTCGATACGGGTAAGATTTCCGCGAGGGTCTATACCAAGGGTTGCCCGGTGGGTCATCTGTCCTTTCAGCAGGAGCGTATACTCCTGTTTCCATGCGGAAAATTCCACGGATATGGCATAGCCCCGGTAGCTGCCGATCTGCACCGGATCGGAGGTTTTGACCTCCTTGCAGGCATCCAAAAGGGCTGCGCCGGCGTTCTCCTTATCGGTCAGCAGATCGCCACGGATTTCCATACCAGCAAAACCGTCCTCCGGGTGCGGGTGCGCTGCCAAAACCTCCAGATCGGATTCAAAGCCCTTGATAAAGCCTTTGTGCTTTTCAATCTCCTCCGGGAAGTATTTGAGCAGCTGGTCCTCCAGACGATATTGCTTGCTCTGGTGGTCGGCTTTCATCAGCTTCAGGCGGGATACCTCCACATCCAAATCCATGCGCTCTTTGATACGTGGGTCTCCGGCACACAAAGCCTTGATCTCTGCAAAACTGAGGGCGGTTTCATCCACATCATCGCAGGAGCGTACCGGCGATTTAGAAGTCATGATCTGACTAATGAATTTTTGCTTATTCTCCACCGTCTGCCAGAGGTATGCGTCAAAGGTTCCTTCGGTCACATAGCGGTACACATGGACAAGAGGATTCTGGTTACCCTGGCGCTCGATACGGCCCTTGCGCTGGGCAAGGTCTCCCGGTCTCCACGGACAGTCCAGGTCATGAAGTGCCACCAGACGGTCCTGCACATTGGTGCCTGCGCCCATCTTGGCGGTGCTGCCCAAAAGGACACGCACCTGACCGGTACGGACTTTAGAGAACAACTCCTTTTTCCGCACTTCGGTGTTGGCTTCATGGATAAAAGCGATCTGGTCGGCAGGCATCCCCTGAGCAATGAGTTTCTGACGAATATCGTCATATACCGTAAAGGCCGGTTCCTGCTCCGGCAGAGGCACAGCGCCTTCCAATGCGTGAAGCAGTGGATTATCCAACGTTTTCGCCGCCTTGCTTGCAGGAGCTTTTGCCTGCGGTGTAGAAATGTCGCAGAACACCAGCTGGGTCAGCTTGTCAGCTTTGCCGTCCCGCCAGATCTGCATGATGTTGTCCACGCACTGATTGACCTTTGTGCCAGGTTCATCCGGCAGCATCTGGTTGACGATTCTCTGGTCCAGGCCCAGCTTACGGCCATCCGAGGTAATCTTGAGCATATTGTCCTGGGACGGGTCAACGGTTCCGCTGTGTACCAGCGATGCGCGCTCCGAAAGGGTCTTGACCATTTCCTGCTGATGTTCGGTAGGCTGCGCCACGATGTTGTGGTATTCCACCTCCGGGGTAGGCAGATTCAACTGATCGGCAGTCTTAATGTCGGCCACTTCTTTGAACAGGTTCATCAGCTCCGGCAGGTTAAAGAACTTGCTGAATCTCGTTCTTGCCCGGTAGCCGGTGCCTTCCGGTGCCAGCTCCAATGCTGTGACGGTCTCTCCAAATCGGGAAGCCCAGCAGTCGAAGTGGGTCATGTTCAGTTCTTGCAGGCGTTCATACTGAAGATAACGCTGCATGGTGTAAAGCTCGGTCATGGAGTTGCTGACCGGGGTGCCGGTGGCAAAAATCACGCCACGGTTTCCGGTGATCTCATCCATATAGCGGCACTTGGCAAACATATCGGAGGATTTCTGCGCGTCCGATGTGGAAAGACCAGCCACATTCCGCATTTTTGTGTATAGAAACAGGTTTTTATAGTTGTGGGCCTCGTCCACAAACAAACGGTCCACACCCAGCTGCTCGAAGGTTACCACATCGTCTTTTCGCCCCTCGGCTTGCAGCTTTTCCAGTCTGGCTTCCAGAGACTTTCTGGTACGCTCCAGCTGTTTGACGGTGAAACGCTCGCCGCCACTGGCCTGTACCTCTGCAATCCCCTCAGTGATCTCGTCGATCTGTTCATAGAGAAGCCGTTCCTGACGCTCCCGGCTGATGGGGATACGCTCAAACTGGCTGTGTCCCATGATAATGGCATCATAATCACCCGTCGCAATACGAGCGCAGAACTTCTTTCGGTTATGGGTTTCAAAGTCCTTTTTTGTGGTGACTAAGATATTGGCGGAAGGATAGAGACGCAGAAACTCCGACGCCCACTGCTCGGTCAGATGGTTTGGAACCACAAAGAGAGATTTCTGGCACAAGCCCAGGCGTTTGGCTTCCATCGAAGCAGCTACCATCTCAAAAGTTTTGCCTGCGCCTACTTCATGTGCCAACAGGGTATTTCCTCCATACAGCACATGGGCAATGGCGCTTTTCTGGTGTTCCCGCAGGGTAATGGCCGGGTTCATGCCCCCAAAAGTGATATGGCTGCCATCATATTCGCGGGGACGGGTAGAGTTCATTTCTTCGTTGTACTGGCGCACCAAAGTCTGGCGGCGCTCCGGGTCTCTCCAGATCCAGTCCCTAAAGGCTTCCCGGATCGCCTGCTGTTTTTGAGCCGCCAGGGTGGTCTCCTTGGCGTTCAGTACGCGGCGCTCTTTTCCGTCTGCGTCCTCTATGGTGTCATAGATACGGACATCCCGCAGGTTCAGGCTGTCCTCCAAAATCTTGTAGGCATTGGCACGGCTGGTTCCGTAGGTGGTATAAGCTGCCACATCGTTGTAGGATACAGAAGATTTCCCCTTGATCTGCCATTCAGCGGTAAAGGACGAATAGTTGACCCCGATACTTCGCTGGAGATAAAACGGGGTATTAAAGGTCTCATACATAAACTGCTGGATATATTCCTTGTCAATCCAGGTAGCGCCCAGACGCACCTCGATCTCCGACGCATCCAGGTCTTTGGGCTGGGCGGCGGTAAGGGCTTCCACATTGACTGCATAAACCGGGTCCTGCTGTGCGGCCCGCTGCGCCTGACGCAGTTTGCGGCGTACATTGCCGGAGAGGTATTCATCAGCAGTCACATAATGGGGTGTGCCGTCTTTCTCCAGCTGTCCCGGTACACGGAAGATTACGCCTTGCAGCTCTCCGGCCAGTTCTTCTTTTGTTTTTCCGGTAAGCTGGCTCATATAGCCCATATCCACGCAGGCTTTTTCCGAGATGGACACCGCCAGTGCTTCACTTGCCGTATCCACCACAGCCACCGCCTGATGGGGCTTGATGGTCCGCTTGGTGAACATATCTGCCTTGCGTTCCAGCTTTCCGTCCTCGTCGATGACTTCCAACGCACAGAGCAGGTAATAGGAAGAATCGTCTGCATAGGCCAGACGGTTTGCACGGTCATTGATGAGACCGTATTTGGAAGAAAAGCTGTCATAGAGGCTGTTCAGTTCCGCCTGCTTCTCCCGAATGGTGCTGTCCGGAACCGCTGCATCCATCTGAAGGTCGATCAGTTCCTGCACACAATCACGCAGTCCCACAAGACCTTTTACACGGGCTTCGGCGGTGGCGTTGAGGTCAGGGCGCACCATACGGCTGTTTTCCCGGTAGTACACCTGCCCGTCTACAATGGCATAGGAATAGTTCTTCACATTGGGGTCGGCAGGAATGGAGGTGTCAATAGCTTCGCCTTCGCCCAGCTCCGGCAGCTCTGCCTCCTGATAAGTGCCATGAATATACTTCACCGCATCATGCAGCTGGTCGGAAAGCTCCAGTCCCTCGATAGGGTTCACGGTGTAGTCCATACCATGAGCAGTGCTTACCGGCTCCTGTCTGCCCAGCACCATTTCCGAGTGGTCGATAAAATACCGGTTGATGGCAAATCCGTCCTCCGTCTGTCCGGTTTGAGTCCATTCCGGCACGATGTCCAGCGGGCGGTCCCGTTTTTGGAGGAAGATGATGTCCGATACAACCTCGGCACCGGCATTCTTTTTGAACGCGTCATTAGGCAGACGGATAGCTCCCAGCATCTCGGCACGCTGGGCAAGATAGCGGCGCACGGTGGAATCCTTGGCGTCCATAGTATATCGGGAGGTTACAAAAGCCACCACGCCGCCGGGACGCACCTGGTCCAGTGCTTTGGCGAAAAAGTAGTTGTGAATACTGAAATTCAGCTTGTTGTAGGCTTTGTCATTGACCTGATACTGACCGAAAGGTACATTGCCGATGGCAAGGTCAAAGAAGTCACGCCTATCGGTGGTCTCAAAGCCACCTACTGTGATGTCCGCCTTGGGATAGAGCTGCTTTGCGATGCGCCCGGAAACAGGGTCCAGCTCCACGCCGTACAGACGGCTGTTTCGCATTTTCTCCGGCAGCATACCAAAGAAATTGCCCACACCCATAGACGGCTCCAGAATATTTCCGGTCTCAAATCCCATACGGTCCACCGCTTCATAGATGGCCTGAATGACCGTAGGGCTGGTGTAATGGGCGTTGAGGGTAGAGCTTCTGGCGGCGGCATATTCCTCCGGGGTCAGCAGTTCTTTTAGCTGGGCATACTCTAAAGCCCATGCCGGTTTCTCCGGGTCAAACGCATCAGAGAGACCGCCCCAGCCCACATATCGAGAAAGAACCTCCTGCTGTTCGGGGCTTGCCTGCTGTCCGGCAGCTTCCAGCTCTTTCAGCAAACGAATCGCATTGACATTTGCCTGGAACTTGGCTTTCGGACCGCCCTCACCCAAATGCTCATCTGTAATGCGGAAGTTTTTTGCATTGCGGCGCAGGTTAGCCTTGTATTCCTCATAAGATGCTTCCTCGGCAGCTTTGGCATTGGGAAAGGTCTGCCACTGGCCATTGACCTGAATGGAAACCGGGTGTTCATCCAACACTTCCTCAAAGGTTTTCTCCGGCTCAGTCACAGGGGCTGGTGGCTCCGGCTCCTCGATATGCAGTCGTTCCACCACCACATCATAAGGCAGATTGTTCTTATCGCCCGGATAGACGGCCATGGTCTCGGAATGGAAGGTCGGGGATTCGGTAGCTGGTTGGGACTGTTCCTGTCCAAAACCGTCCTGCTGACGGGCATACATCCCGCGCAGCAAAGGCGCAACCTCATCCCAGCGGAAATACAGCATAGCCAGACGCCTTTCCTCTGCATCCATGACTTCCAGTTCTATGCCCTGTGCCGTGGTACGGTAATCGGCAATATCGCCGGTCTCCAGATTCAGTGTCTCAATCTCACCGGAATAGGCTCTGCTCAGCCAGTAGGCGATCTCGCTGTTGCTCCTGCCGGATTGCAGCAGCGTGGAAATCTGCTTTTTATCCGCTTCATCCATCAGTCCATGAGCCAATACATCCCGCAAGTCCTGATCTGCCTTGTCCGGGTCAGTAGGAAGAAACTCGGTATAGTAAGCATTGCGGCGGTCTGCCCGAAGCAGCTGCTCGAACTGTTCTTTGCGCTCTGCCCGGTAGATGGGATATACCATCCCGGTGGGCAGAAGCTGTACGGTGTCCTCCCGCAGCTCGGTGATCTGATAGGCGTCATCCTCGATATACACGGTATCGCCCACGGCATAGACCGGGGCAGCAGGGTCATAGGATGTTCTTTGCGGAGTTGGGCGGCGAACTGCATCATATTCCTCATCGGAAATAGCAACTTCGGAAGTCTGCTTTGTCTCAGCAGCTGCGATCTGCTCTACATCCGACATCACCTGTTGGATAAACGAATCATTGTCCAGTTTTTCCGGGTCTGCCACCTGGCCGTTGACGATCCCTCTTTCCTCCAGAGCTTCCCGGATGGCGATTGGGTCGATGTCGTCAAAACGGTCCTGTTCTTCTTCGGTATAAAACCGTTCCTCCTGAATGAGCTGGGCAAGCCTACGCTGTACCTTCGGCCAGGGCAGCTGCGTTTCCTCCGGGCTGCCGGCACGGACAACGAACAGGCTGTTGCTGTTACTGCCGCGGTATTCCTGAGCCAGCCATGCGGCGGTATCTTTTTCTCTTGCATGGTCTTTCATATAGCGGACAACAGCGTGTTTACTCTCGATATTGCCGTTCCATGCACAAAGGGCAGTATCAATATCTTCCTGAGAAAGAGGGCGCAGAAGCTCATGGAGCTTTGGATAGGTCTCGTCGATCACTTCCCGGTGTAAACGCTGGCGGAACTCCGGCACATCCGAATAGAGTCGGATCAGCTCCATATCCTTAGAACCAAGGACTGCACGGCGCACAGCGGCATTACCCTCGATGACAGCATTTTCACGGTCAGAATGACCGCAGGCATTGCGATATGCGGTATCCTCGGAAATGGCGACAGTCACCACAGGCTTATACTGCTCAAACTGCTCCCCAAGGGTAGGCTTTGGCGTTTCTTCCTCCATCTCCGGCTGCTGGACTTGAATGGCATCTTCTTCGGCCAGTTCCTGTTCAGACTGGATCTTGTCATACTGTGCCTGTTCCTGTTCGGTAAGATAGCGTTCTTTCTGGACAAGTGAGGTAATGCGCTTGGCAACCTTTTCCCAGTTCAAGTGAACATCCGGGCAGTCCTGCTTTTTATAGTGCAGTCCTTTCCCATCGTGATCTTCGCCGCTGTGTGTTGCGCCGGACAGGGCATGAGAGCGTCCGCCAATGCCATACTCGTCTTTGAGGAATCTCACTTTCTCCTTATCCGTATGGTTTGCCATGAAGAACGCATAGATACGGCCTTTTCCTCCGGCGAAACTGCTTCCGCCGGTCATGGCGGCGTCGATCTCATCCTCGGTAATAAAGTGCTGGACGGTTGGCACTTGGGAAAGCTCTGAAGAAAAGGTCCTGCGTGGAAGGTCAAGGTCCTTCAGGTTCTCCCAGATTTCCCTTGGCCTATGGTAGTGAAAGCGCAACAGATCACGGTCCTGCTGATAGGCAGTCAAGAAGGCAGCGTATTCTTCCTTGAGGGTCTGGCGGAAAGCCGGTTCACTCAGCTGCTCCATCAGGCGGCGGGTCTCCTCCGGGAAACCATTGCCTTTGATTTCTGACAGGCAGGACAAATATCCGGCTTCTCTGGCTTCCTCGCTGAAATCGTGGTACAGATACCAGAGCTTTTCTGAAAGAAGGGAGCGTTCATAGCCTGCCGCTTCTGCAAGCTCCACATTGGAGGCAAACTGGCCGCTCTCCAAAAGCTCCCCGATACGCTCTGCGGCGCTCTCCCAGGAAATGACCTGGGCAGACCTGTCATAACGGACAGACTTCCCATGTGAAAGATGGATACCATCCTCGGCATACCATGCGCTCACACTGCCAAGGCCATTGCCGCCGTGGTACAGCGTTTTCAGTATCTCGGCAATCTCAGCGGTGGTTTTCTGCTTTTCAAAGGCTGCAACCACACGCTCCCTTTGACGGTCTGTATTGCCGCCCAAACGCAGCACATGGTCGATGTCATTTTGGGCAAAAGAAAAAGCAGAGGATGTATGCGCTACATTCTCTGCTTCATCTATGGATTGGATCTGTTCCGCTTCGGAGAGGAACAGGTTTAGGGTCAGCTGTTGATAAGCTCCGCCATCAGGATCTCCTCGGCCTGAGCTTTGCAGGTGTTCATCAGCCCCACCCACTTCATGGGATCGCTGGCTTTCAGTTCCTCGGTGGCTCCCGCTTCCTTCGCCAGCTGGGGCATCATCTGCTCCAGTCTGCTCTGGGCGGTCTCGTCGATCTCCAGAAGGTGCGGGTACAGCTTTTCGCTCAGCAACATCTGGTTGTAGAGGATGGGACGATGTTCCTTCAGGTAGGTTTTCCTCATCCTGCCGTACTTGCCCAGGGGTTTCTCCGGCTGCTGGCTCAACTTCAGGTCGGGAATCAGATAGTCTCCGTTCTGGATATAGGTCATGGGATTGTTCATCTTGTTTGCTCCTTTCTTGGTTGGCTTCGCGCTCTGCATTTCGGACGGTAACGCCGATCTGCCGCAGCACCTGCTGGTTGATCTGGCTGACCGCTGTTCCCAGCGCCCCGATGGTGGACGGGGTATTGAAATCAAAGATTGCCATGAAATCTTCGTGGTCGAAGTAGCGTTCCGGCTCCAGTCCGCAGCGGGACATCAAAGCGTAAGTGATGCTGACGGTGGCTGCTGCCTTGAACTGTACTCCGATGTTAAACTCATCATATTCCTCCAAAAAGGAACCGTCAACGATATAGAAGAAGTCCTGCTGATGCTCCGTCCAGTATTCCTCAGCCAGTTTTCCGGCTACCTCGGTGAGCTGTCCGGCAAGGTCATCACCGGAAACATCATAGGTGCGCTCAAGCATGGCCTGCACCGAATCCAAATGGCGCTCCTCCAGCTGCCACAGCCAGGGAGTGCGGGAATGTTCACGAGTTCCGGTGTCGGAAATATCAAAAACATAGCGCAGGCGGGGTCTGTCCCCGGAATCGTCCACCAGAGCGATTCCCTTGGAGCCGCGCCTTACATACCGGCCCATCTTTTCATTCCACAAATCGTACTCTGCACAGGCGGTAGCGTCCGGGCGCTGGGCGTAGATCATCAACTGCTCATGGAATGGGTACTTGTAAAGGCGGGAAGCAGTAGTGAGAAACCCTGCCCATTCCTGCCAGCTCCCCGTGAGCTGCGTTGTCACCTTCTCCGCCATCTGTGCATATAGTTCAGCTTTGGTTGGCATAGTGTTCTGTCCTCCTTTCGGTTTTTGGGTAAAAGAAAAGCAGGAAACCTAAAAGATTTCCTACTAAGTAAAACTGTGAGTATTAAATTATTATTGGTTATACAAACTGCAAGTTATTTTTCTTTATAGATCAGTTGTCATTTCACACATAATGATACCTCCGTCAAATTCAAATAATCACGTGCTTTCAGATTCAACAGAAGCCTATGATTTGATTTCCAGAAAAACCGCAAATCTGCGAAAGAACCTTATGTGAACGTCATATACATCCGTCAGCATGTTAACCATCCGAGCATGTGAATGTATAACCTTTTTCAATCATTCGCTTCTCATGTTCAGTATACCATTTTTTCGCATACCATTCAGCCTTGTCTTCACCCGGAACGAAGACTTTAGTGTACCCGTCTTTATCTCCCACAATGGATGAAGCAAATGCCGTTTCTGGACAGCCTGTGATGTTCCCAGCGTCATACTTCAAAATTATGTTCTCCGCGATTGAGTAGTAAAAGACACTGGCATCAGATTTATACAGACCATCCTTTGAAAGAGGATAGTTCTTAAATCGTATTTGGTTATACTTTGGATTCATGCCATGAACGAGAGCCTTTTCTGCATCAAGGTTTATCTGGTTAGGTGTTACATCAAAATCCCCAGTGAGTGCTTTCATCCAGTCATTCTCTGAACTGAATCCCGTGAGCATCGTACACATATAGGAATCGATGGTAAATGGCATCAATATAAGTTCTTCACTTTTATCAAAGCTGGGTGATATTACTTTCTCTTCTATAAGCATATCCTGTAGGGCGTGATGTGCCTTAAACCTCTGTGTCAGATTCTCCCCGACACACTCTCCTACATAAAGAACCTCATAGGTAATTGCTGGGGTAAAATCGCTTTGCATGAAAATTTGGAACCAGTCATTACTACAATAATAAATCAGTTCATCAAAAGTAAATCCAATAGTGGAAACAGCTTCACCTTTATCATTAAAAGCGAACAGCCATACTTTCTGCGCTTTCTCCAAGCCCTCTGGTTCCGTTTTTATTCCTGCAAAGCCGTTCAAAGAGTATTTTGAATTTGTCGATGCGGGGATGAAGATACGGAAGGATGTTTTACCCACCTCAGCGTCAAGGATTAAGCAAGATTCATCTGACATTTCCCTTCGTGGAACGAAAACTGGCACTTCTCGTTTGCCTATGATATAGAGGGAAGCATTGTCGAGGCTTTCTTTCTCATTCCAGAGTTCAGGATCGAGTACAGGTGCTTTCTTTATACGGTTGAAATCTTTGATAGAGATAGGCGCGTGAGTTAAGTGTAAATTTGTTTCTAATATATTGTTCATATTTTGTTCCCCCTCAAACTTGAAGTTGTCTATTTCTTTAATATAGCAACAATCATAAATATTTACTTGCTTCCCGAATACTCAATTTATCCATTTTATCCTTGTAAGTCTCAACGAAATTCCTTACCCAATCAGGATTGGTCTTTGAATAGTCCCTCAAACTCCAACCGATTGCTTTATTGATAAAAAATTCAGAACTGCCAAAATTGTTTACCAATATTTTCTCAAGCAACTGTGTGTTTGTTTTATCTTTTCTGCACAGCTGATGGTCAATAGCAATTCTTCGCACCCAAAAATCATCATCTGTTGACCATTCAAGCATTAAGTTGTTTATTCTCTCGTCAAAAAATGCTATATTTCCAACAATTCTGTCCAGCCCATCTATTGTATCCCACCATTGATTTGTTTTAATATACTTTTTTATGTGTGGAACATCATCATATGTTAAGAATTCCTGCATCGCTACAAGATAATCCATCACAAAATAATGGAATTCCCTATGTTCGTCTGCATAACATCTGTCAAGCAAATCCCAGTCAACAACCTTTTTTGTTTTTTCGGCTCTTAGAAATTCCTTATAGATGGATTTTCGTTTCGGTGTTGGTAAACCATAAAATACAAACAGATTTCTCATATATGCTGCCATTTTTGTGGCGTTTTCATCATTTCTATTTGCTTCAAATTTCTCTTTTAGTTCATTATATTTGTCCATCTCTGCTTCTCCAAATTCTGATTTGTTGCTTACATTATAGCTCATTCATCCCTCCAAATATAGTAGGAGTTTGTAAAGAGTTGAGAGAAACCGCCTTCCCATCGAACAGTTTCTCTCACTATGTCATCCCGACACGATAAATTTACTGGTCAAAGTCCGGGTACAATTCCAATTCCGCAAATTCATCATCCGTCATGGTTTGGAGCTTGCAAAGGGCGCTGTCGGTCAGCTCCCTCAGTTCCGTTTCCTCTGGCGAAAGCTCGCCGCGCATCTCACGCAGGCTGTCGATCAATCCGGTGCGGCTACCGGTATTGTAAATGCACATCAGGTTCATTTCCTCAAAAGTGAAGTTTCCCATATCAAATCTCCCTTTCCGCACTCTTTTTGGGCGCTGTCTTTTTGTGTTCTGCCTTGGGCTGGCTTTTCAGCTGCTCCATGACGGACTTTTTCTTTTCCCCTTCCTCCCGATGGGCAGCGGCAGCCAAATCCATGAGGGAAATGGACTGACCGCTGCGGGCCTGCTGTTCCAGCTCTGCCACCGTAGGCTCTTTTGCGCCATTGTTGATGATACCGTCGATCATGCCGTAATCGTCCTCCACGGCCATCTCCGCATTTTTCAGCGGATTTTCCGGCAGGAATCCGGGGATCTGGGTAAAACCAACACTGTCACAGTAATGACAGGATACCTTACCCTCCTGCTTGATCGCAACGATGTCACTGACACTCATAGAAGGACTGTGAAAATCCGCCGGTTTTTGCAGATTAAACTGCTCATATAGTTTTTCCAGCTGCTCCGGTACCGTGCCAGACTCCCTCAGCGGAGCAGTGTAAATGAGATCATAATTGCTACGGTCTATGGAAATGTCATGGGACTTTAGCCAGTCCAGATTCATAAAGCGCACATTCTGCGGATCGTCACGGCTCACCTGATAGATGGCAAAGCAATCTCTGTTCTGAGCAAGAAATGCCTGTTCCCGTTCCTGCTGATGTTCCTGGCGCTCCATGACCTTTTCGTGGAACTGAGGGCTTTTCTCCCATTCCTCACGGTCCACACCGAAAATGCCGCCATGATCCATGATCTCCTGTGGGTCAAACACCATGCTCTCCGTATTGTCCTCATGCAGCACATAGACAGTCAAACCAGCGGCATCCAGTTCCAGCGCCCGTTCTCTGGTGACAGGGAGCATCCCATCATAGAAGTAGCCGTATTCCTGCATATCCGGTGTGGATACCTGCTCATCAGGCATAGGGTATTCATCCAGCGCCTGCTCTTGTGCTTCCGGCAGCTGAGAAGAAGCAGCCATCTGACTGGCCTCTGCCTGCATCTGCTGGTAGGCAGCTTCCTGCAAGGTCTCAATCATGGACAACGGTGCGTATTTTACCGAGTCTCTGCCCAAATCGTTGTCATCACAAATCTGGAGAACTGCCTTCATGCGGGAAATCTCCGGCATATCCAGCTGACCACCATCCAACTCTTTCATGGACGCGGCATCGTAAAGGGTATAGTCCCAGCCGCTGTCACAGGACTGGATATGAAGATAGGTGGCATCGTCAATCAGAAACAAAGCCTCCTGCTGGTTGGCATCCGCCCCCAGCACTTCCATTTCCGGCATTGCCGCAGCCAGTTCCTTTACCGCTTTTTGCACCAGAGGATTATCACGGTAATAGTCGATTGCCTGGATGGTGTCCAGGTCAATGGTCTGGCCGGTCAAAATCGGAAAAGGTCCTTCATAGTCGCTTCCGTCTTTCAGCTCAAAACCAATGCCCTTGATCCCGTTCATTCGCTCTACTGGAATCTCCTGATAAATGCGGACAGCTTCCTCCAAAGACAGGTTATCGTGGTATTCTCCGAGGTTTGGAAATTCCATGCACTCTGCTACATAGTAGGTCAGATCGCCGGTCGGCAGCCTATCAGATACCTTAATGGCATCTGCTGGCTGCTCTATCGGGGCGGTTTCCGGCTCTACCTTTGCATGAGGGTCGATTCCGCGCTCTTTGCAGATTTCCTTATAGTGGCGCTCAATGTCGGAGATCAAAGTGCCGGAGGTTTTGTTGATGGTCTCCAAACTGGCTCTCAACTCTTTCAGTTCCTTGCCCTGACTCCAACTGGCAATATAGCCAAAGCTATTTTCTCCAGTCTCGATGCCAAAATATTTGCAGACTGCATAGGAGATGCTTTCAGCCTCCACTTCTTCCGTGTGACGGTTTTTGATTGCCTGTTTTTCTGCGGTTGCATCTTCCTCAACTGCAAGACGCCATTCAAACTGATTTTCGTCCACATAACGCCAATCCATATCAGAAGCAAACTGTTCGGCTTCTTTTTCTGTGGCAAAATCCAACTTGAAATCATGTTTGGTTCCACCTTCACTCTCCTGCACAACCTTCCATGACGGTAGCATTTCATATTTTTTAGGGTCATGGAGCTTGCTGTGGGCAATCTCATGAACCGTGGCCGAAACTGTCTGCACCTCACTCATGCCCTGACGAATGGCAATTTTCTGATGATCAGCAGAAAAATAGCCGTCCGTATCAGCAGCCATTGCTTCAAAAGTAATCGGCACCGGTGCGTTGCGGCGCAGGGCCTCCATGAATGCCTCATAATTTGGCACATTGCCGGAAAGGGATGATGCAAGCTCCGGCAAAGGTTTCCCGTCGGTCTGACTCACATCAAAGACCTTGACAGGGCGGAACATGGGAATCTCGATTTCTTTTTCCTCTGTGACGATCTTTCCGTCTTTATCCAGAATCGGAGCCTTGGTATCTGGGTCCAGCTTCTGCTCCTCGATTTTCTTCTTATACGGTGTGGGAGCGATGATGGTAATGCCATGCTCGCCCTTTTTTACATGACGCTCAAACTGGTCTTTCCACTTATTGTATCCGGCTACCAATGTGGCGTCCGGCTTCTGCATATAGATGAGCATGGTGTTGTTTACCGAATAGCGGTGGAAGCGGGACATGACGGACAGATAGCGCATATACTTTTCACTCTCAAACAGTTCTTTGATGCCCTGCTCGATGCCATCTGTGATTTCCCTTAGCCGTTCTCGGTTGGTGGGTTTGTTCTCAGCCATGATTTTCAATCTCCTTTCCAAGTGTGTGATTTCTGCTGTGTGTTCTGCAATCCATGCCTTTTGTTCTTCTTCACTTTCATAAAGAAAAAGGTCCAGCAGGTATTCTACATAGGCTTTCTTCTGGATTGCTTCCACAAAACGGGGGTGCGGTTCTTCCTCCGGTGTCCTGGGAGAACGGTCGGCTTCCCATTTTTTCAGCAGATAGTAGTAATCGGACAGTACGCGATAACAGCGCTGTCGATCCTCCCGAAACTTCTGTGCCTCGGTTTTTTGCCGGACATATCTCCTGCGGGGCGGGGCCTGACTGTCATAGATCAGGCCAAAGTCCTGCGCCAGTTTCTCCGCCGCTTCTTTTGGGGAGAGGTCAAAGAGCTTTGCGGTAAAGTCGATCACATCCCCATCTTCACCGCAGCCAAAGCAGTGGAATCGCTGGTCTACCTTCATGCTGGGGTTCTTATCATCGTGAAAAGGACAGCAGGCCATGCCATTTCGCCTGACTTTTATCCCATAAAACTCTGCCGCTTCTCTGGTGCTGACTGACAGCTTGACTGCTTCAAATACATTCTCTGCCATGTGCCTTTAACTGCTGGGCTTTCTCACAGGAGGCTGGTATCCGGCAGCTTTCGCACGCTCACTGGCAGCTTTGCGGCGCTCGGCGCTGTATGGCTCCCTGACTGATACACACCGCTTGGGGACGGTAAAGTTATGGGCGTCCTTTCGGGTGATCTGGTCGGGGTGCTTTTTTGCCAGCAGTTCCAGCTTCTCCATCAGACGGGGATCGTGGGTGTAGACCTCAGCCATTGGTTCTGCCTGGTTATAGAGGAGAATGGTTTCCCGTTCCACTAAAGAGAGCTTCATCGGCTGCCTCCTTTCCGCTGGTCAAATTCCAGCTTGAAGTTGGCGTACTGTCCATCATCCTCCAAAACCACAGCGGCATCGTAGGTCTTTCCGGTTTTCTCCGAATATAGCCCCGTCACACGGACACAGCCATCGTTCAGCAGCGCAGACACCACAGCTTTGGTCGGCTGTTTTTTCTTGGCAGCCCACCATTTGTTGTTTTTCCAGATTGCAAATTTGCAAGAATCATTCTGACAGAAGAAGCCTTTTTGCAGTTCTGCAACTTCACCGCCGCAGCGAGGGCATTTGCCCACCACCTCGCGGGGCGGAGTGAACAGGTACTCAGTTCCCTTGATGACCTGATAAGTCCCCACCAGATCTTTCAGCATGGTGCTGATCCCGTCCAGAAACTCCTCCGGGGCAAGCTGCCCGCGCTCGATCTCTCCCAGGCGGTACTCCCACTCGGCAGTCAGAAGCGGCGATTGCAGTTGTTCCGGCAGCACCGTGATAAGGGATACTGCATCGTGGGAAGGAAGAAGCTGCACCGTTTTTCTGTTCTTTTTTCGCTCCAGAAAACCGGCAGATACCAGCTTTTCCAAAATACCGGCACGGGTGGCCGGTGTCCCCAGACCTTTTCTCTCAGCATCCTCTGGCATATCATCTTTCCCGGCAGTCTCCATTGCGGACAATAGGGTGTCCTCCGTAAAGTGCTGAGGCAGACTGCTTTTGCCTTCTTTGACGATTGCCGCAGAAACCGAAAGTGTCTGTCCTTCGGTCAGCTCCGGCAGGGCTTTCTCTACGCCCTCTTTTTTCGGCTCTGTATCCTTCATTTTGGCACGATAAGCGTCCTCCAGTGCTTTCCATCCGGGATGCTTCACTGTTTTTCCTTTTGTGGTAAACTCCCCACCGGCACACGCTGCAATCACAACGGTTTCCGAATAGATATGGGGCTGGGCTACGGCGCACATCAGACGCAGGGCCACCAGCTCCAGCACCGCTTTTTCTCCCGCAGGAAGGGCAGAAAGGTCTGCATCCTTGAGATTTCTGGTAGGGATTACTGCGTGGTGGTCGGTTACTTTCTTATCGTTGATTACCGTCTGCGGATCACAGGTAATGGCGATTCCTTTGCGAAACGGCATAGCATTGGCAACCAGATTGACCAGCACCGGCAGGCTGTCTGCCATATCGCCAGTCAGATAGCGGCTGTCAGTACGGGGATAGGTGCAGAGCTTTTTTTCATACAGGCTTTGCAGATAGTCCAGGGTCTGCTGGGCTGTAAATCCAAGCAGGCGGTTGGCATCTCTTTGCAGAGTAGTCAGGTCATAGAGGGCAGGCGGCTTTTCGGACTTTTCCTTGCACTCCACCTTTTTGATTGTGACATTTACACCCTGACAGGCTTCTTTCAGCTGCTCAGCAGCAGCCTTATCCGCCATGCGCTCCCCGGATACGGTAAGACCGGGCAGCTCCAGCGCCACGGTATAAAAGGGAATCGGCTTAAAGGTGTCGATCTCAGCTTCTCGCTGAACAATAAGCGCCAGCGTCGGGGACATCACGCGCCCGATGTTGAGGGTTCGGTGATACAGCACGGAAAAAAGCCTTGTCGCATTGATCCCCACCAGCCAGTCGGCCTTGGCACGGCAGAGGGCAGCATCCCGAAGTCCGTCATAGTCCGCACCGGGGCGCAGGTTTGCAAAGCCTTTCCTTATGGCGGAGTCCTCCATCGAAGAAATCCAGAGCCTTTTCATCGGCTTCTTGCAACCTGCCAGCTCATAGACGCTACGGAAGATCATCTCGCCCTCGCGTCCGGCATCACAGGCATTTACCACTTCCGTCACATCCGGGGCATTCATCAGCTTTTTGAGAATATCAAACTGCTTTTTCTTATCTTTTCCCACCACCATCTGCCAATGTTCCGGCAGGATAGGCAGATCATCATATCGCCACTTGGCATACTTTGGGTCATAGCTGTCTGCATCCGCAAGACCGGCCAGGTGGCCCACGCACCAGCTGACACGCCAGCCGTTGCCCTCCAGATACCCGTCCTTACGGACGGTTGCACCGATCACAGCCGCCAAACTCTGGGCAACTGATGGTTTTTCGGCAATTACCAATTTATGTTGAGCCATGATGGTTCCTCCTCTCTTTGAGCCATCGGGACATTTCCCGGTGACAGATACCTACGCAGGGTCTTCCATAATTCCCGCAACCATAGCAGGGGTGGCTGTGGGGTAAAGAAGGAGGACGGGAAGTTTCCTTCCCGCCCTCCGGCCTGCGTGTCATCATACGTTCATAGGGACTGTCTGTGAAACGGGTCATTTCACACTGTCCTCATCATCTTCTTCTGTGCTGCCCCCGTCAGCATCCGGTTCTTCCGACTCCTCATCCTCGGTTTCCCATTCCTCGGAATCTTCCTCTCCATAATCATAATCGTCCAGACTGTCATTGCCCTTGGTCTTAGGCTTATTCTTAACGAGCTTCAAGTAGGCAAATACGCCACCGCCACCAAGCAGAGCCAGCAAAAGGACTATCGCAGCCGGGTTCAATCCGGCAGGCTTCTCTTTTTCCGGCTCCGACGTTTCTGCCGGAGGTTCCGGTGCTTTGCCCGTACATTTACTCTTATCAGTTGCGCAGACCGGGCAGGCCGTATTGACTGCCCCTGCTTCACATTTTGTTGAACAGCTGCATACCGCAGGCATCTCCTCTTTGGGTTTTCCATCTTCCATCAGCGCCGCAAGGTCTGCATCGTCCACCTGATTCAGAAAGTGAACAGCAGTCTCCTTGTCCTCATTCGCCCTATCAATCAGGATGTAAAAGTAATTTCCAGCTTTGGTCGTAACAGTAATAAGCTGCTTATTGCCTCCAAAATCATCCACCAATGCCGCATTCCCCTCCGGTGTAAGTGCCGGTGCCGGTTCTGTTTCTTCCACAATCACATTGCTGTCATTGGTAGAATCCTCTGCCGGTGCCGCCGGAGCCTGTTCTGACCCCTGTGCGAAAGCAGGGATCGTAAAGCCAAATGCCACAACCATTGTCAGGCAAAGGGCGGAAAGTGTTTTGCAAATTCTTTTATTCTTCATAAGCGGTAACCTCCTGATTATTTGATTCCGACAGTGCTGTATCTCTGCCGTGGTTCATTCCACCGGAAAGCATAGCGTTCAGCTGTGCTGGAGTCATGCGTAACGCACGAACCATCTGAACGATTTCCAGATTCTCTGCCTCCGTTTTCTGTGCTTCCAGGGTCTTGAGCTTTTCCTGATATTCCGCAATCTTCTCACGGGTTTTCTCAATTTCCTGGTCGATACGTTCAATTTTATTTTTTGCCATAACCGTTCACTCCTTTCCACAAAGTCTGTTACCAGTTCATCAGGCCGTAGCCCTTAATACTTTGATAATTCAGGTCATAACTTTTGATCTTGCAGGCATCGCCGGAATTTCCCTCCACCGTATAAACACGGCTGCCATCCGTACCGATCACGATACCCACATGGTCTGCTGTCCCATCTAAATCCCAATCAAAGAAAATTGCATCTCCGGGAGCCAGATTGTTATAGCCTCTTGCACCCCATTGTCCATGAGACTGGAACCACGGAACGCCCTGCCACTCACAGCCTGCAAAGCGCGGCTCACTTTTTCCAGCCTGGTTATAACACCAGGATACAAAGCAGGCGCACCACTCCACGCGGCTGTCAAAGCCATACCAGCTCCAATAAGGATAGCCGCCCACATTGCCGACCTGACGCTTGGCCAGCTCCACCAACTGCGGATTTCCGGGACGGGTTCCATTTACAAACTGTACACCGGTCAAGTCCTCGGAATTGCTCATGTCAGGGGAACCACCGCCAAACAACAGCGGCTTATTGCCCATGGTCTGCCGGTAAACCTGATACATTTCCATCTGCTCCGGGGTCAGTAACTCCGACGCCACAGCGGAAATGGGCTTGCTGGTGAGTTTCACATTCAAAATGTAATACTCATAGGGGACTTCTTCTGAGGTGGTCTCGCCGGTCTCCGGGTCGGTGGAGGTCTCCGTGCGGTAGCGAATCTCCACTTCCTCAGTAAGCGTCAGCTGATACTGTGCTGCAAACACACGCGCCAGCTCTGCCTGAGCGCTCTGCCGGGTGTAACCTTGCAAGACGGCAGACAGAAATGCTGCCAGCTCATGAGGGTCATGGCCGATCATACCAAGGTCATAGCGATACTCGTCATACCCTGGGTGGCTGCTTTCAATGTTGTCGATTTCCTCCTGCAACTGGACTTCTTTGGCTGCATAATCTGCCTCCACTGCCAGCATTTCCGGGTCATCCGACGGATAAGTGGTGCCGGAGAGAACGGAACCGATGCTCTGCGCCATCATGGAGCAGGAGGACATGGTATTCATCAGCATACAGGTAATGAGGAACAAAACCCCTGCCATCAGGAAACCCTTCTTGTGGCGCACGACGAACGCCCCTGCCTGCTGTGCCTTTTCTTTCACCGTCCTTGCGGCTTTTCCGGTTTTGGACGCAGCCTGGGCGGTATTTCCGGCAGTCTGACCGGCGTGTTTGGCGGCGGCATACTGCCTTTTGATGGCCTGCTTTTGCTGCCAGCGGGAAAGCGGATTGCTGGCAAACTGGGGATTTTCCTGCAAAGATTTCTGGTACAGAACATTTACATTTGCCTTTTCCAGTTGGCGCTCTGCTTGGGCTGCTTTGCGGTACGGCTTCAGCTTGTGGCTGCGATAGCCCTCCCGCACCAGATAAGCGCCGGTCTCCACCGCTTCCTCGGACTTGTGGGCGCTTTCCACGCCCACATTGTCCTGCTCTGTTTCCCGGATCTCTTTGTGGAGCTTGCCTGCGACCAGATGGACGGGAGCTTCCCTGACTCCTTGAGAAACTTTGGAAGGTGGCTTTTTCTTGTCCTCAAAGGTCAGCTTCGAGGTCTTTTTTCCGGTATCCGGGTCAATGACCGTCTGCCTGACCTTTTTCTTTGGGATATTGGCCTGCGCCTTATCTGCTCTGGCCGCAGCTTTCTCCGCTTTACGGATCGGCTTTTCCAGTGCAGGATCAGACCGTTCCTCATCAGTAAAGCGCAGGCGCGGCTCCTTATTCAAACCATTCTCCCAGCATGAGGGAGGACATCATGTAGTGCAGCTCTGCATAAATGGCCATTCCCACCGGATCGTTGAACATACAGCCGGACAGGTAGGCATAAAACTGTGCCACCACATCGGACAGGATCTTCGCTTCGGTTCCTTCCAGAACCAGACCGCCCATACCTTCCTTGGCACGGATGGTGCTCCAGACCTCTGCCAGACGGAGTAGCCCCACCTGACCGGTCTCATTCAGTTCGGCTGCCTGATCTGCCGCCGTGCGGCACTCACTTACCGCATCGGCCATGACTGTAAGCAGCTGGCTGCGCTGGGCATTTACCGCCCTGTCAAAAAACATCAGCGGATTCTTATTCAAAATGTTGGGGTTCATCATCATTCATCCTCCTTCTTTTTCAGTTCCTGGGGTTTGGTAGTCATAATGCGGTAAAGTTCGGTGTTCTTCGGGAAGTGATCCACAAACGGCAGGATCGTGGAGCCATAGAACAGCAGGCCCTCGCCCTCACCGGAGTGGGTCACATAGCTAAGCTGGTGCGTGGAAATCCCCAGTTGCTTCGCCAAAATCTGACGGTCTCCGCCTGCCTGGTTAAGCATATACACGAAGTCCGAGTTTTCAAAGATGTTCTCTACCTCGCGGCTGCTCAAAAGGTCTTTGACATTCTGGGTGATACCTGTCGGAATACCGCCCCATTTTCTGAATCGCTTCCAGATTTCCACCGTATAGGCGGCGGTCTGCTCCTCCTTCAAAAGCAGGTGCATCTCGTCGATGTAGTAACGGGTGGACTTGTGGGCGGCACGGTTGATGGTAACGCGGTTCCACACCTGATCCTGTACCACCAGCATACCGATTTTTTTAAGCTGCTTGCCCAGTTCCTTGATGTCGTAGCAGACAATCCGGTTATCAATGTCCACATTGCTCTGATGATTGAACACATTCAAAGAACCCGTTACATAGATTTCCAATGCCGTTGCAATGTACTGAGCTTCTTTTTCTTCCTGCTCCCGCAACAGGTTATAAAGGTCCTCCAAAATCGGCATATTCTCCGGCTTCGGGTCATTGAGATATTCGTTGTAAACCAACCGTACACAACGATCAATAATGGTTTTCTGCACCGGCTGCAAGCCCTCCTTACCGCCCACGATCAGCTCACACAAGCTGAGGATAAAGTCAGACTTGAGTGACAGCGGGCTTTCATCATCCGAATAGTCCAGATTCAGATCCATCGGATTGATATAGTTGGTTGAAGTAGGTGAGATCTTGATGACCTGCCCATGCAGACGCTCCACCAGAGGTGCGTACTCCGCTTCCGGGTCACAGATAATAACATCATCACTGGTAAGCAAAAAGCAGTTGGCAATTTCTCGTTTTGCGCTGAAGGACTTACCGGAACCCGGCGTACCCAGAATCAGGCCGTTGGGGTTTTTCAGCAGCTTTCTGTCCACCATGATGAGGTTGTTGGACAGAGCATTGATACCGTAGTACAGAGCTTCTTTCCCGTTCTGGAACAGTTCCTGCGTAGTAAAGGGCACAAAGATAGCTGTGGAACTGGTGGTCAGTCCTCGCTGAATCTCAATCTGATTGAGACCCAGAGGCAGACAGCTCATCAGCCCTTCTTCCTGCTGGAAGTCCAGCCTGGTCAGCTGACAGTTATACTTCTGGGCAATAGAGCCTGCCTGAAAGATGTTGTTGCCAAGCTGACGGGGATTGTCCGCTGTGTTCAGCACCAGAAAGGTCAAAAGGAACATTCTCTCGTTGCGGCTCTGCAAATCCTGCAAGAGTTTTTTCGCTTCACTGCCGTAGGTAGCAAGGTCAGATGGAATGATGTCCATGTCGTATCCGGCACGGACTGCTTTTTTCTGTTCCTCGATCTTGCTGCGGTCCAGGTCGGTAATCTTTCGCTTTACCGTTTTGATGGCTTTCACCTGATCCACCGACTGAATGTGCATACTCACAATGAGCGAACTTTCCATATCCAGAAAATCAGCCAGCAAACGGTCATTCAGCTCCGGTGCGAGAATCTGCAAAAAAGAAACAGCTCCGTATTTCTTACCCATACGGAACTGCTTGCCGGTGCGGAACTCAAAGGAGCTTGGTGCAATAAAATCCTTTGTGGACAGACCAGAAGGAGCCAGCCAGTCCCATTCAAACTGAAACGGGAGTTGTTCATCCATGTGGAATACCGCATGAAGCTGAAAAAGCCTTTCTTTACCGTCCAGCGTTCTGGCAGCTACACCAAGACGCTTGAAGTTATTAAGTATATCGGTCTCAATACGCTCCAGACGGGGCTTGGCGGCTTTGATGCTGTCCGCGTCGATACCAAAGGTCAGGTATTTGGTCTTGATGAGACCGTTGTTACCTCTGGCCAGCTGATTTTGCAGCATTGTGGTGTATTCCTCGCGGATACTGTCAAAGGCGTCCCTCTGGGGCGGGATGGAAATGGAGTTAGCAAAGGTCTCCTCCGATGCCGCAAGGTTCAAAAAAGACAGCTGGAAATGAATCGAGCTGTCAAAATAATTGAGGAAATCACACCACCCCTCAAAGATTGCCGTCTTATCTTCGTTTTGGGAGAGCTGATAGTTGATGTCCTGAAACTGGATGGTCTTTGTGTAGTGGCTGTCCGATATGCGGCAGATTCCGTCCGGCCACATCCGTTCATAAGGGATACTGTCCTGCGCAGATTTTCCTTTTTTGTCCGTGCGGTTAGCGCGGGCAATGGCCGCTTCGATCTGCTTCTTATCGGCGCGGGACAGTTTTTTCTTTGTCTTTACCGGCTGCACAGTTTTTTCCTCGGTTTTTCCGAACATCCGATGCAGCCATTTTTTTATTGCGGTGAACAATGTCATACACCTCCTTATCGAGCATTTCCTGCCGCTTTAATACGGCATAAAAGTTGTTGGTCTGGTAAGGTCGCTGCTTTGGACGGATCACAGCTACTTTGAGAATGTTGCCCACGATCTTTTCCAGGGGCTGTCCATGCTTTTCGTACATAGCCAGCATAAAGAAGGGCAGCATAACCAGCATCATACACATAGCCGCTACACTGTTTCCGGTAGGTTTTCTGAGCAAAAAGAAAAGCGGTACGCCAATAAGCGCTCCGCCCGTGAAGCAGATAAGCTGCCGCTTGGTCAGATTGAACATGACCTTTGTTTTGACTTTTGTTAAGTCCTTGGGTACGGGTACATAAGCCAATGTGGAAACCTCCTTCCGTTTTAGTGCGCCTGAAAGACTGATTTGGCGAGACTGCCGGTTTTGAACAGCGTAAAACATAGCAGTACAGTGTAGCCCACGCAGCTCCAGATTGCCATGATGATGTCATCTTCCATAGCGATGTTCTGCACCAGCACAGCATAAATTGCCACGCAGACGATAATGAGAAACGCCTGAAAGCCCAGTGCCAGCAGGGATCGGAGGTAATTCTGTCCCATACCGCCCCATTCTTTGCCCATCATTGCAGCCATTGGAACGGGAGCCACCGAAGTTACAAGGTAGATCTCGATCATACGGCCATAAATAACGATAAAGATACAGATATACAACGCCCACATGGTAATGCCAATAAAGAGGGATTGGAACCACAGTCCGAACAGCGGTCCCAAATCCATTTCCATCAGCCTCGGTTCCAAATCGGTCATAACTGAGGAAATGTCAATGGACGCATCCGAATTGATAATCCCTGCCGCCTGCGCCACCACGCTCTGCGCCATATCAAAGACGCCCATCACGATATTCCATGTGTTTGTGACAATGAGGATGGCGGCAGCTGATTTGAACACCCACTTGAAAATCATCCAGGTATCCACATCATGCAGGTTGTTCTTGTCTGCAATCATCTGGATCAGGTCTACGGTCATAACGATAGCCAGGATCACACCTGCAATCGGCACCATGATGGAGTTTGACAGATTCTCAATCATATTGAAAATACTGCCATTCCATCCCTGTGGGGTCTGTCCTACCTGTACGGATATATCCGCGACCTGTTGGTTTACGCTGTCAAACATCCCCGAAAGGTTGCTCATAATACCGCCCACCAGCATTTCTTTCAGCCAATTTGTCAGGGCTTCAAGTAAGAAATCCATACGGTGTCAACCTCCTTTCCGCCGCCCCCGCAGAGCTGCGGGAGCGGCAAGGATTTCATGCAGGAACGCTTAGACAGAGAACAGCCCGGAGAGCAGAGGTACAAGAACCATACCAACAACGGCTACACCAGCGCCAGCCATGAGCTGTTTTATCCCCAATTAGGTGTAAAACTCTGCTCGATGGCGGGCGGCGGCGTACAAAAAATCTATATGGTGTTGTTAAGAGAACCGTCCCGGCGGGACAGGTCAGGCAGTGACCTGTTCCACCTCCGGGATGGGTTTGAGATTAAAATGAATTTCGATAGAAATGTGTCTTGTTTTATCTTCGTCAATGCGCTCATGCACGACGATTTCTTTGATTAAGCGGTTGAGGGTGGCTGCGTCCAACTCTGTGATGTTGGCGTATTCCTGAATGGCTTCCACCCATTGTTTTGCGTCATTGGCAAGCTGGACTTCATCGGACAGCCGCTTTCTGCCCTCAGACACTTTTGTTTTAAGCTCCGTCTGCTCGGTCTGTGTCTTTTCCAGCATGGTGTTGAAATTCTGCTCACTGATACGCCCTGCAATCATATCCTCATAAAGCCGCATGACCATTTTGTCCAGAACCTCAATCCGTTCCTCGTCCCTTGTAAGGGAGCGTTCCATTGCTTCCCGCTGTTCACGCTGCTCGGCTTCACAGGTATTGGTCAGGCGGTCGGCAACCGCTTCCCCGTCCATCAGGGCAGCTCTGGCACATTCCCGGATTTTCCGCAGTACATGGCTGTAAAGGGTGTCATAATCAATCCGGTGCTGGGTGCAGTGGTTCTTTCCAAAGGCATTGTAGGTCTTGCAGGAGTAAATCTGCTGGGGATATTTTGCGTTTGTGTAGCGTATCGTCAGCGACTTCCCACACTCGCCGCATTTTATCAGTCCGGCAAACAGGCTGATTTCATTGGTCTGCCCCGGACGCTGGCGGGATTTCAGCTTGTTCTGCACAATGTCAAAGCTCATGCGGTCAATCAGCGGTTCATGCTGTCCCTCCACCACAATCCAGTCCTCCGGCTTCTTTTCCCCAATCGTGCCGATTTTGAAGCGGTAGTCCTTTTTCTGGGAAGCAATCGCCCCGGTGTAGACGGGATTCATCAAAAGGTCTTTGATAACGGAGAAGTCCCACATATACCGCCCGTTTTCCGGGTCTTTCTTTTCCCATTTGGTGCGGGTATTGCGAAGCCCCCGTTCCCGGTTCCACCATGTAGGGCAGGGGATTTTTTCTTCCTCCAGCCGTCTGCGGATATAGTTGGGACCATGACCGTTCAGGGCATATCCGAAAATCAGCCGCACAATCGGGGCGGTTTCCTCGTCAATGAGCAGATGGTTTTTGTCCTCCGGGTCTTTCCGATACCCAAAGGGGGCAAGACACCCGGTAAACTGTCCTTTCTGCGCTTTCAGAAGATAGGAGGAATGGACTTTCTTGGAAATATCCTTGCTGTACATTTCATTCAGGATATTCTTGAACGGGGCAATGTCGTTGTTATCCCGCAGGGTGTCGATGCCGTCATTCATGGCGATATAGCGGACACCGTTTCTTGGGAAAAAGTCCTCAATCAAATGCCCGGTTTGCAGATAATTACGCCCCAGTCGGCTGAGGTCTTTCGTGATAACAAGGTTGATCTGCCTGCGCTCAATGGCTCTCAACATTCTCTGTAGGTCAGGACGCTCCATGTTAAGACCTGTGAAGCCATCGTCCTGATAGACTGCCACAACCTCCCATCCCTGCTTTTCGCAGTATTTTTCCAGCATATCACGCTGGTTTGCGATACTGGCACTTTCGCCTTGCAGGTCATCGTCCTTTGACAGCCTGCAATAGACCGCCGCACGATAACCCCCGGCAAGTGCCGAACCGATTGTTCTGTATTCCATTTCGTTCATCATAGCCATTTACCCACACAATCCAGACGGTATCTGGCTCTTTTGAACCTCATCTTCATTATAGCCTATATCTTTCTTTTTAGCAAGATATTCTTTTGCATTTGTCTTTCCGTATTTCTGGGAAATCAGGCTGACGAACACATCAGTGGCGTCAAGCTCCCCGTCAAATACAGTGGTCACATGAATCTCTGTTTTGTTTTTTGCCATAGGCAGTTATCCTCCATACATGAAAATAGCCAGACAGAGGGTGTCGGCAACGAAGTCCGGCAACGGACTTCAAAAGACCTTGCAAACAATCTCAATCTGGCGATGGTTACTATTTATACTTTTCTTTTATTTTTTTGTTGTTTTGGTTGTTATAAGGGAGAAAAGCCCGGAAATAAGGGGTTTTTCCCGGCAACCGGCTCGGCAACGGGATAACAACAGGGGGTGCAACGGGCTGTCCTTTTCAGAATGGAAGCTCCATCTGTTCTGTGACCTCCACAAAACCGTCCATCGTTTTTTCAGACGGGTTGCCGGAGTCCGTTGCCGGGTTTTCACGCTCCCAGCCCTTTTGTCTGCCATATTCGGAAAACATTCTTGGGTTTGGGAAGTACCGCCAGCTGGAAATGCACTGGTTCATAATCTCGTTGATTTCCCGGATTTCCCATTGCTTCGGCTCGTCAAAAGCATGGTTCAAGGCTTCCTTATAGAGCTGCTTGGAGCAGACCATGCTCCCGGTGTATTTATCAAGATACGCCTGTATCATCCCGGCTTTGGTGTCCTCCGGCATAAAATCCCGCTGGTGTTCTTTGAGATACCGCTGCATGGCGGGGCTGAAAGCCAGCTTGAACCTGCCGCTTTTATAAATCTCCATCGCTTCCGCCCACATCTGCCCGATATAGGCTCTGGAAGCGGCTTCATCCTCCAAAATGTGAACTTCCGCCTGCTCCGGGTACACCATGACCGGGATAAAGCGGCGGTTGCCGGAACGGTCAAGGGGCAGGAAGTCAAGGGCATTGGAAGTGCCGCCAAACACGCACTGACGGGGGCGGTCTGCCGGGTGGGTTTCATAAGGTATCTTGTAGACCTCTTTCTGCCGGCTTAAAAATGACTTGATTTCCTCAATGCTCTTGGCGTTGGCGGTTGCCATCATTTCCGACATTTCAATAATCCAGTGACCTTGCAGCTTGCGGTACACATTGTCATCGTCCAGCTTCCGCAAATCATCGGAGAACCACTCGTCCCGGACTGCCAGCAGCCGGAAGAAGGTGGACTTTCCAGCCCCCTGACCGCCTACCAGACAGAGCATGATTTCAAACTTGCACCCCGGCTGAAAGGCTCGTGAGATTGCACCCAGCAGGAACAGCTTCAACGCTTCATAGGTGTAATCGTCTGCGTCAGCCCCCAGAAAGTGCCGCAGGCAGAAGCGGATTCGCTCTGTCCCGTCCCACACAAGGGTATTGAGATAGTCCCGGATGGGATGGTACTTGTTTTCATTCGCCACAATCCCGATGGCGTTATCAATCTTTTTCTCATTGGTAAGCCCGTAGGTTTCTTCCAGATAAAGAAGCAGATACTTCATGTCCGTATCGTTCAGGGCGGTGCTTTCTCTGTGAAAACCGATGGGCTTTATGATGTCCTTGCGGTCAGTCAGGATGTTGTATGCGATAGCCCCTGAAAGCAGAGGGTCACGTTGGAATACGGTCAGGCAGTTCCGTATGCTCTGACGGACACCGCCTTTCTCGGTGGTTTCCAGCCCCGCCTTGATTTCCTCAACGCTCTGGGGCGGCTGCATGGCGTTCATAGTGTTTTTTAGTTCTTGCTGCGTCTGCGGCTGCAAGTTCTGCCATTCGCTGTTCAAGCTGTATCACATCCTTTCCGTAGTCCGTAATCAAATCCGCTTTTTCCTCTGTTTCCCCGAACAGCAGCACATCCAGCAGATATTCCACTTGGGCTTGCTTCTGTAAGGCTTCCACAAACCGGGGATGAAAGGCTTCCTCCGGGGAGTGCGGGGCGTAGTCCGTTCTCCATGCCATCAGCAGATGGAGATAATCGGCAAGAATACGGAAGCAGCGATTCTTTGCTTCCTGAAACTGTTCCTCCGGGGATTTCTGCCGGGTCTTGGGCTTTTTTACCTTTCCCGGCGGTTTCCAGTCCTCATAGGAAAGCCCGAAGTCCTGTGCCAGCTGTACGGCGGCTTCTTTCTTTCCCAGCCCATACAGGGCGGCGGCAAAATCAATCACATCCCCATCCGCACCGCAGCCGAAGCAATGGTAACGCCGATCCAGCTTCATGCTTGGGGTTTTATCGTTATGGAACGGGCAGCAAGCCATCCCGTTCCGACCTACATGGATTCCATAATACTCCGCAGCCTGTCTTGTTGTGACGGACTGCTTCACAGCTTCGAATACATTCAAATCTATCCCTCCTTGAAAATAAGAAAAGCACCTGACATTCTCTAATTGAAAATGGCAAGTGCCTGTTAAAGTTCCATATCCTGTTGTCTGTGTTTCTCCTGTGCCGGGGCGGTTCTTTGTGCTTTTTTCTCGTCAGTCTTATCCTGCAAGACTTCTTTGATGGGCTGCTTCTTGGGCGGCTCTTTGCTTTCCTCTGTGCCGGGTGTGGCTTTCCGTACCCAGTAGCGGATGTCCCGCAGCTTCTTCAAATCCTCCTGTACCTCGGTCAGTGGTACTTTCAGCTCTGCGATTTCGCTGAGAAGCGTTTCCTGCTCCTGTTGCAACTCATTTTTCGTTTTATCCTTATCGTCCGGGTGCTTGGCAAGGTAGTCAGCGGCTTTCTCATACCGGGCAACCTCCGGGTGTTCCTGTTTGAATTTCCCCTTTATTTTCTTAAAAAATATCTTCTGGTACTTCTCATAGACAGCCTTACATTCCTTGCAGTCTGTCCGGCTGGCAAGAATCCCGTCAATCACTTTGCTCCGGGCTTCCTTTGGCTTCATCTGATTGCGGTAATCTGCGGCTGATTTCCCGGAAGATTCCAGAAACGCTTCTAAGTCCTCCACAGTGGAAAGCCCCTTTTGCCGGAGATAGGACAGGGCTTCGCTGACTGCCTTTAAGTCCTGTGAAGTTCCCCGGTTCTGTCCAGCCCTTGTCCAGTCCTTCCGTTCTTCCTTTCGTATCTCCATATACTTCATCAGCAGATTGGGAAGAAGTGTCGCTTCCTCCGCCGCCTTTTGTGCAAGCAGCTCCTTCCGTTTTTCTCCCAGCTCGGTAATCCAGCCTTTGAGGTTTTGGATAAGCTGCCGGATGGACTTCATCAGGCGGTTGGCGGCTCTGATTTCCCGGTTCAGGTTGCCGATATTCGTCTGGATACCTCGCTTTTCCATCTGCCGGACAGCAGTCCCCTCATGGACAGTGGGGACTATATCAAGCCCCTGTCTGGCATAGGAACGCAAGTCCACACGCTCCGGGCGGTCATTGGCGTCCAGATAGCGGTTCTGGATAACCTCCCATTCATGCCGCCAGATTTCACAATACTTCTGGTCGTTCCAGTCCACCGTATCCTCCTTGTGGCTTTTCCACCTGCCGGACGGCAGCTTTATCCGTTCCCCATTCTCGTCAAGGTCATAAACCTTGCGGCTCTTGGGAAGCCATTTTCCATGTTCATCCATTGCCCGCATGGTCAGCAGGACATGGGCGTGGGGATTGTGTCCCGGCGGATGGGGGGCATGGATGGCAAAATCAGCAATCATGCCTTTGGAAACAAACTGCTGTTCACAAAACTCCCGTACAAGGACAGCGTACTGGTCGGGCGGTATCTCTCTGGGAATGGTAAGCACCCACCGCCTTGCAAGCTGGGAGTTCCATTGCTTTTCCACCGCTTCGGCGGCATTCCATAAAGTATTGCGGTCTGCATATTCCTGTGGAGCATTTGCCGGGAGCAGGATTTCATTGTGGACGATACCACGCTTTTCCGGGTAGTGCTTTACTTGCTGGTCGTATTCACAGAACAGCTTTTCGCCGCTTTGGTAAGCAGCGGCGGCAACCGCAGACTGCCGCTGGCTGCGCTGAACAATCGTGATTTCGTTGTGTGGACAAGGCATTTCGTGTCCCTCCTTTCGCTAATTGGTGGATGGGGTGGCGTTTTACCACCTCATTTTGGGCAGAAAAAAAGCAGGAGACCTTTTTCAGATTTCCTGCTCGGTGTGCCACTGTGTGAGCGGCGGGTATTTAGTTGTAAAAGTTCGGGACAAGTTGACCCGATGTAAAGCTAACAAACTGGAATTGCACCAAAACAATCTAAGACAACAACGCTGCCCTACTTGCGATTTTTTCTTGTACTGCGGAAACAGTTTCTTGAATGGAATAAGTGGTCGTATCTATAACATTCGATTCATATATTCCCAGATTGCAAAATTGCTCCCACATGGTTTCTACCAATTCGATATTTGTCTTTCGGTCTAACTTTGAGCGTTCAACAGCTCGCTTCAAGGTTTCTTCCTTACTTGCCCTTAAAATAATATAATGCACCTCATAATGTTCCCGAACAAGACTTTGCCACGGCTTTAAAAACCACGGTCCGATAATACCGTCAACAATTACATCATATCCACCACGAGCATATCGCTTCGCAGCTTCTAAAAACGCTTCAATGACAATCAAATTTTGCTCATTTGATTCTGGCAAATGCGGTGGTATTGCCCCTTTACTCAAATAATGATAAAAGTCATCTGTGTGCATATGCACAGACTTTTCCAAATCTGATTCTTTTGCAACAGCAGATGCCGTTGTAGTTTTTCCTGTCCCCGGCGCACCTGTGATTACAATAATTCTACCTTGATTCATCTATATTTTACCTCCACAAATTACGATTTTCTTAATTCTACAAACTTGAATTGAGATTTCATATATTCAAAGGGATTTAATAACTGTTATATTTTATTATCAAATATCTCTCAAGCCCTTGAAAACACTAAGTTTGTCGCAGGTGAGCTTTCCCTTATTGTTTCCCTTGTATTATATTGTCCCATGAGTTTTTACGAACTCTGATAAGGGAAAAAACAAGGGAAAGAAAATCTTATAAAATAGTATAACACAAAATAAAAGTGACATGGGGAACTGATTGAAATGCTTCTGATTTTTGCAACAAATGATTGATTGAACGATAAGGAGATTTGATACGATGAGAACGATATTTGCAGAATACAATCCACAACGCAACAGCATTGATGTTTATACTTCTGCTGGCTATATGCTCCGCATTGACTGCTGGGAAGCGGAGAAGAATTTAACAACTACTCCCGGATCTGACTGTGCATTAAACGCACTTGCCATTGATGAACCACTTGAGTATGCAAGATTGTATCTTGATGGAACGATGCAAATGTGGATAGATGCGGAAGATTCCTTTTAGGTATACGCAAGAAACGGCGGCTCTGATTTCTCAAAACCGCCGTTAGGATAATAACTTAAAATAGGCGCGCAAAATCACCTGCCCCAGCCAGCGTTTTTTTCTTTCCCCGTAGTCGGGGCAGGTTCATGCGCTATGCAATTATTCTTCTTTAGCTTCTATCAAGCCGATATTTTTTGCTCTGCGTTCCACATAGCAGCATATTTTCCGCCTTTCGCAAGCAATTCCTCATGGGTTCCAGATTCAGCAATCCTGCCATCACCCATTACAAGGATTTGATCTGCATTTTTGACGATGGAAAGGGTATGAGCAATCATTACCACAGTCTTTTTCTCTTTCAGCAGATTGGCGATGGCCTGCTTTACTGCCAGTTCGTTCTCGATGTCAAGGGACGCTGTTGCCTCATCCAAAAGCAGGATTGGGCTGTTTTTCAGGATAGCGCGGGCGATTGAAATTCGCTGACGCTCACCGCCAGAGAGAAGATTTCCATTCTCGCCAGTCGGCGTATCGTATCCCTTTTCCATCTTACGGATGAAGCTGTCACAGTTAGCCTCCCGGCAGGCAGCCTCGATTTCCGTGTCCGTAGCATTAGGGCGAGCGTGTCGGATATTATCCCGGATGGTATCGTCAAAAAGAAATATGTCCTGGTCTACCATAGAAACTTGCTCCAGTACACGCTCTGCGGCAACATGGTTAATGGGTTTACCGCCAATAGAAATCGTCCCGCCCGTTGCTTCATAATATTTTGCAATCAGGTTCAAAATAGTAGATTTGCCGGAGCCAGAGTCTCCGATAATGGCCGTGAGCTTTTGATCTGGCACCGTAAAGGTGGCGTGTTTTAGTAC
Source organism: Roseburia hominis A2-183 (assembly GCF_000225345.1). Classification (NCBI taxonomy): domain Bacteria; kingdom Bacillati; phylum Bacillota; class Clostridia; order Lachnospirales; family Lachnospiraceae; genus Roseburia; species Roseburia hominis. Next base: position 399,335 of record NC_015977.1, on the reverse strand, counting down.
CGGTTCACCGGGAACATATGCAAAATCTACATTGTCAAATGTGATTTCATGGGTAGCTGTGTGAAGCGGCTCCATGCTGCCAGTTTCCTCCGGCTCATTCATTACACTCAAGATTTTGTTTTTCGAGATCATCAGGTTCTTATAACTGGTGAGGTCTACAAAAATCGAATTAGCCAGCTTTGCACAGAACAGGGGCAGCATACAAATCAAAAGGTAGTCCACCGTGTTCAGTGTCCCTGCGACCCAAGGTGCATAGGCCAGCAAGATAACCAGCGGGCAGGACAGCCAACTCAAAATACCAAAGACCGCACCAATAGGAAGCACTTTTGATTCGTACACAAAGCTGATCCGACAGAACTCCCGCATAGCGTTGATAACGGTTTTATTCTTCAAACCACCTACGCCATAGGCCCGGAAAGTTTGAATACCAGACACATACTCCACAATGCTGCTGACATTCTCTGCACAAATATCATTCTTTTCTTTACCATACTTCCGAACCATACGGAAGGAAAGCCACAGTCCAGGGATCAAAAGCAAGTCGGCAATCAGCAGGATAATTCCGGCAGGCACATAAATGGTCATCACAAAAATAATCAGCATGAGCGAAAGTGCAAAACTCTTTGCCATATCACCGATCTTATGGGTCAGGATTTTTTCATAGTTGTTTACATCGCTTGTGATGGTATTGATATAATCGCCGGTCTGTCCCTGGGTAAACCGGGAAAGCGGGATACGCTTCAAATGGTCGCCCATAAAGAGGCGGGTATTCTTGCTGACCTCTGCACCGCCGATCTGCGCTTTGGTATAGCCATAGCTGTAAATTAGGATACGAAGAAGAAAAACCACCGCGATCATACAGGTCAGAACCAGGACACGGTTCATGTCAAATTGTCCCGACCACAAAAACTGCATGACAGAGTAAAGCAGCATAAACAGGCTGCCGGAGAGAAGCCCTTCCAGAACAGTCCCGCCAACGCCAATATAAAAATTACGGTTCTTTTTCAATACATCATGCTCACTCATGCTGCTCGCCTCCCTCCAACTGATAAGTAATATTCCGGGCTGTTTCGTAGTCCTCCCACGCCTTCCGATAGTAAGCATTGTTCTTTCGGACTTCCTCATGGGTTCCGACACAGGTAATTGTGTGATTTTCAACCACTGCTACACGCTCGCACATCTTCAACGCGCTCAAACGATGGGCTACCACAATGACAGTCTTTCCCTTACAGAGATTTTGAATGGCTTTGTCAATCTCCATCTGATTTTCCGGGTCAGAGGCGCTTGTGGCCTCGTCTAAGATCAAAATGGGGGCATTCTTCAGGATAGCGCGGGCAATGGCAATCCGCTGTTTTTCACCGCCGGAGAAGCGAGAGCCGAAGCTGCCCACCTTCGTGTCATATCCATCCGGCAAAGACATGATGAAATCATCAATCTGCGCCTCTTTTGCGGCGGTCCGTACTTTTTCCAGAGTGGCGTTACTGCCCATGCGGATATTTTCTAAAACGCTGTCACGGGTCAGGAAGGTCTTTTGGAACACAATGGCGACATTTTTTAGGATAGTATCATAATTGAGTTCCTTTACATTTTTCCCGCCAATCAGCACTTCGCCCTCCTGCACATCATAGAACCGGGAGATCAGCTCAATCACGGTACTTTTACCGGCACCAGACTGTCCCACAAGGGCCATGCGTTCACCATCTTTAATTTTGAGATTAACGCCTTGCAGTACATCGGTCTTGCCATCATAGGAAAACCGAACATTCCGAAGTTCAATATCGTGATTTTGGGGAAAGTCCGCTCCACCCTCATAAATTGGAATATCCAGTATCTCTTTGGTCTTAGTAACAGCGTTCAGCACATTGGCAAAATTAGTCCCCAGTTCCTGCAGGGGGCGTATTTCCGTCAGATACATGGAACCTACATAGACGAACAGCAAAAATGCGCTGGCAGCCAGTGAGCCTTTCAGGAAAAACATTCCGCCGATTGGAACCATCATCAACATCCCACATTCGATGATAACAACAAAGGCCGCATAAGGTGGCCCCATGCGCCGGGAAGTTTCATTCCACATGGCGTTTTCTTCCTGGATAGCGTCTGAAAACTTTTGAAACGATTTGCTCCCCATGTTATAGGCTTTAATCAATTTCATGCCGCTGATGTACTCAATCATAACCGAGTTCAGTGTGGTAATGGAGTGATTGGCCCGTTCCATCAGGTCATCCGTATTGCGGAACATCATCCCCATTACAACAACAGCAAGGATCAGCGGAACCAGGGAAATCAATGCCAGAGGAATATTGACGGTCATCAGATAAATAAAGATGACTACCGGCCCCACCAGATAGCACACAAGGTCAGGAAGGTTATGGGCCAGAAACAGCTCCAACTTTTCAATATCTTCATTCAGAACCGTTTTTATGTCCCCGGTGCGCCGTTCATTCAAGGCCCCTAAAGGCGCTCTGGCCATGTGTTCTGCAACCATGCAGCGCACTTTGAAAAGAGCGCCATAGGCCCCTTTGTGGGCTGCTACGCCGGAACAGCCAAACAGGGCAAACCGCAAAGTTACCGCCACTGCAATCATTACCACGGTATGTACAACAAGTTCCTGCGTGCAGGTATGATTGAAGGTGGCGTCCATCAGCCGGTAAATTCCAATGTAAGGGACGATAATGCAAAGACCGCTGACCGCCGATAGAAAAATTGCCAGGAACAGCCAGATTTTTTGCTCACCGGCCCAGTGGAGCAGCAAAGCTACTCTGTTTTCTTTTTTCTGTTTCATAGATCACCTCTCCTTTCCATCTGAAACAGAGAACAGCTCTCTCAATTTCGGGAGGGCATCCATTGTAACTGGTACATCATCGGGCATTTCGCCCTCGTCAAAATGCAGGACACGGGAGCAGGTACGGCAGACAAATTCAAAATCGTGGGTGACAATGAAAATAACCTTTCCCATATTGGACAACCGGCGGATCAGTCCCGCCACCTGCGTCATACTGTCAAAATCAAGGCCGCTGGTCGGTTCATCGAATACCAGCAGATCTTTCCCACAAATCATGCTAACAGCTACAGCTACTCGTTGCTTTTGACCGCCAGAAAGCGTGTTTGGATGGCGCTCCCGATATTGGGTAAGGCCTAATTCCTCCAAAGTTGCATTTACCAGTGTTTGATCTGGATTGCGTATACCAAAGGAGCACTCTGCCTCCACGCTGTCAGCGAAAAGTTCATAATTCACATCCTGCATAACCATGTAAGAGCGTTTCAGCCTTTCCTTACGCTCAATCGGCTCGCTTTCCCACAAAAATTGTCCATCGCAGTCTTTGTGAAGCCCACAGAGAGCGCGGGAAAATGTAGTCTTTCCAGCTCCGTTGTGGCCGACAACACCAATCACTTCGCCCTTTCCGGCGGATAGCTCAATGTCATGCAAAATTGTTTGCTTCTTGTAACGGAGCGTCACATTCCGCAGCTCCAATACAGGGGTAGGCGCAGGCAAGTGGGCTTTTTGCGGGAATACCGCCTGTAGATCAACAGCTCGCAGCCCCATGTGTTCACGATCAGGTTCAGATAGCTGCCAAAATTCTTCCGGGGTGTATATTCCTTTGATTTCTCCTTTTTCCAGATAAACAATTCGGTCAGCCAACTCCATCAGGTAGTACAGACGATGTTCCGCTATCAAAACTGTTTTGCCCTGTTTTTTTATCAGCCGCAAATGTTCCTTTAGTTCCTGGATCGAAGTCATATCCAGATTAGAGGATGGTTCATCCAATAGATAAATCTGTGGGTTCATGGCATAAACAGAAGCAAAGGCGATTTTCTGCTTTTCTCCGCCGGACAACTCAAAAATATTTCTGTTTCGCAGCTTTTGAATATGCAAATCTTCAGTTGTCTGCTCTACTCGCTCAGCCAATTTCTCAGGAGGGCGAGCTTCATTTTCAATTCCAAAGGCAATCTCACTGTCTGTATCAACATTGAAAAACTGCGTCCGTGGATTTTGGAAAACGGAGCCAACCTTAGCGGCAATCTGATACATGGGGATATTGCTGATTTCCTGACCATCTACCAGCACACGGCCATGAAGCTCCCCCTGATAAAACTGAGGGATCAGTCCATTCACCAGCCTTGTAATCGTTGTTTTTCCGCACCCGCTGCGGCCACAGAACAGGACGAATTCTCCGTCCGAAATTTTCAAATTGATGTCGCGCAGCCCACCATGTTCCTGCCCCGTATAGGAAAACGATACATTTTCAAACTCAATCAACCGATCACACCTCCTCGCACACATAATTCAAAAATCAGATAAGCTACGGCAAAGGCCATGACGCCCCAATCGGAAATTCCGCATTTTATCTGGACAAGACAGGTGCGTGGATTGGGATTTTCAATTCCACGAGTGACAGAAGCAACAGAAAGATCATCCGCCGCTTTTGAAGCTGCCATCAATAAAGGCACATAAATACACTCAACCGTCATGCCCGGATGTGTTAAAAAGCCCGCCAGAGATGGTGAAACATCTCTCATTCGCATAGCGTCTGTGATATAGCGCCAGTCCTCTTGAATAGTTGGAATGTACCGCAGCATAACTGCCATAGGAATTACTAACTTTTTGGGTGCGCGGACACGGTTCATAGCAGACAGGAACTCATTGACTTTTGTAGTAGTCAGAACAATCCCAGCCAAGGTTCCGCACGCATAGACCTTATGAAACAAGCCTAAAAAGGCAATAAACATTGTCCGCAGCGTGCCTGTCATTTCTGCCATGATCCAAACTGTCAGGGCACAGATGACCGCATAAAAGCATACAGCCTTAATGACATATTTCCACTTTCCAAAGAAAGCCCCCAATATCGCAATCAGCATAACAAGGATAAATTGATATGCAAGTGAGGGCGCAAACATGGACGATAAAACACACATAAGAATAAGAAAGAGCTTGGCCCGTGGGTCGAGCCAAAGCTCTTTCTTATGGCGTTTACCGCTCATGCTGTAATACCTGCTTTTTCAAACTGCTTTTTCAGCATTTTGCAGCCTACAAAAGCGCTGATTGCAGATGTAATGATAACAGCAGCAAACATGGCAATCAGGATGCCGGTATTTGCAGTTGCCTGCATGGTGTCGATGTAACTCTGTTCAGTTCCGTTCCCCAGCATGGTCTGCGCCCAGCCGTTGGGGTCAACAAAGAACACGATATATGAACCAGTGCCACCGAGAGAGAACAGGATATAAGACAGGCTGTTGAGTTTTTTGCTTTTGTACTGCCCTGCACCAGCAACAAAGTCCGCGACAATCGCCATGATCATGTAGCCCAATGCAAAAGCCCAGTGCATACCAGTCACGAACCAAATAATACCCATGATAACGCCCATTATAGAAAGACTCCAACGCTTATGTACTTTTGCAATCAGCAAAAGATAAATGGGGCCAGCAAGCAGCCCACCTCCTGCTGGCATGAAAAAAGTAAGTACAGGATTCGTTGCAAAAAAGACACCGCCCACCAATACAAAAACAAATAACAGTGCAGTAAAAATACCTGTTGTTACAAGGTCTTTCACTGTCAGACCTTTGTTCATAGAATTTACTTGATTACTCATTTTGACCTCCTACCTTTCATTGCCTTGACTCGACAAGTGGTTTGTGATATTCTTCGGTTAGATACCTCTAATCTTCGTCTAATACAATACGCATTTATCGAACAACATTCAATAGGTTCCGGCAATGTTCGTCTGTTCCTTTCAAAAGTTCGTCTAATCGTTGCAAAAAGGAGGCGGTCTGTTTTCATGTCTGAAATTATTGACCAGTTTTATACACCGCTACTAATTGAACACGGTTTTATCCGTGACCCAGACAACCAGCAATATGGGGCATTAGGTGACTGCTGGAAACTTTCTCCCGAAGTTGGAGAAGGCACCTACTGGACTTATGGACAGAAAGACTTATATGATATTAAAATCCATAACTTTTCCTTCCACGAAGATTTCATGTTGGAATGCTCTATGCCGGAATGTCTGAGTATCACTCGGTATGACTCTATTTCCGGGGAGGAATTATCTCCATACCGTAGACTGTCTGCCGGTTGTATCAAAACATTTATTGGAGGCTACACTCCATACAAGGCTTTGATACATAAAAATATTCCAATCCGTTCGGTTGGGATTGAGATTGCACCGGCATATTATGAGGACTACCTGAAAAAACTGTACCCGGAGGCACAGATCAATCCTGTGGATGCATTTCGGAAGATCGACCAAACATCCGACTTTCCAGAAATGTCACGGTTACTCACTGAAATCAAAGACTATCGCGGGGAAGGGATTGCAGCAAAACTTTTTTATGAGGGTAAAGTCGCAGAAGCTGTTTCAATGGTGGTGGAATATCAGAAGAAACATCCTAATAAACCAGCCCATAAGCTCTCTCAACAGGATATTGAAAATCTCCAAATAGTTGCCGCTTATCTTAGCGATCACTATGCTTTTGATATTCCTCTGGAACGGCTAACACAGATTGCCTGCATGGGAACAACAAAGCTCAAAAGCTGTTTTAAGAAATACTACGACTGCACCATCACGGAATATGTTCAACAGCGGCGCATGAGTCAAGCAGAATATCTGCTGGCATATACAGAACTGACAGTCGGGCAAGTTGCCCAAACAGTAGGCTATTCCACTTCAAGCCGATTTGCAGAATTATTCCGTAAAAGCACTGGATTGTTGCCACTGGAGTACAGAAAAAACGCACAGCGAAAATAAAATGAGTGCCAGAGGAAACTCTGGCGCTTGTAAAATTTTTCACCCACATTCTAGTCGGGCTTAGCCATGTGTTGTGGAATATATACGGAATGCATCGTCAATATTCCACTGCTGCTTGCGGTTGTTACCAAGATAGTGAGAGCTCATCTGAACACAAAGTTACCATTGCCCTTTTTCGTACCTAAACGAAGTAAGATTTCATGTACATGCTCATCACTGAATTTTTAGAATAATCTGTCCTAGCACGAAAGTAAATATGAATAGTTTCTAATAGTTTTTTAATAATATCCTCTTGCTTCCCGCCATCCCTTTACATACCACCTGATTCCAACATATACCAGTTGCACGAATAATAAGAGAAATAGCAGATTGATTGGCAATGCTGTCTTTATCCAATTCCCAAAGTAGATAGCTGTTGCCATGCTTATAAGTATTACCATTATGGTAATCATGTCCCAACAGTATTTCTTATATAGCCCTGCAATCTTTATCCCTATAAACGCTACAAGTATTCCCGCACCCACCAGACATCCACCGCAAATCAATATTCTTATCAGCCAGTATATAATTCCGGCAATGACTGGATTGGATATTCCATTACTAATCTGTGCCACATTCTTTCCTATCAGTGCAATCCAGCCAGCAATAGTCTGTGTGAAAGTTCCGATTGCATCAAAGAATATTCTGCAATCAGAAATAAATACCTTTGACTGTATCATCTGAAAAAGAGTAGTTGATGCGGAATACCATATCAGCAGAAACATCAATGCTTCATACATGACTGTTTTTGTTTTATATCTGCCTGCCAGTTTTTCCCTCTGCGTATCATACTTTTCTTTGGCTTTCAGATAAGCTGTCTGATTACAATTCTGACACTTTTGATAGAGTACCGGCTTTTCAACCGGTATCTCTACTTTTTTCTGATGAGAGAGTGCATAGTCCCGTTCCTGTTCTGCCTGCCTTAGCTTATCTTGACATTCCTCTGTCATGATTTCGGCAGCGTGCGTTTTCTCTTTCTCGCTCTGCAACAATTCTTTTGTTTTCCTCAAGTCGTTCTTTAAGGCTTGAATGTTCCCTGCTCTGTTCTCGCTGTTTAACCTCTCGTTCAAGGTCAGCGATTCGTCGAGCTGCATTTTCAGTTCCCGAATAGTCCGGTCTTTCTGGTCGAGTTCTTCCTGCATCTGCTCTGTCAGCAGAAGCAACTCTTCCAGTTGATCGTCGCTCTTTGAGTTTCTTAATTCGTTCATCAATCAACCTTCCTTTCTCTAATTGCTGTTCAAGTTCAGTAATTCGCTGTTCTGTTTCTGCAATAGCCGGTTCTCGCTGTTTAATTTCTGTGCCAATTTCTGCCATTGCTGATTTTCGTCTGTGAGTTTCTGTATCTGGTCTGTCTTTTCTTCCAGAAGCATCAACAGTTCTTCTGTATCCGGCAAGATTTGAAGCAGCTCTAATAATTCGCTCTCTAATTGCTGCAATCGTTCTTCCTGCTCCTGAAAACACATCAGCTTCTCGTCCTTTTCCTGTATCTCCTGAAGCATCTCTGCCATGATATTCTGCTGTTCCTCTATCTGTGTAATCATTGCTTCCATCATGGGAATTACTTCTTTGCTTTCTTCTAATGTCATTCAAACACTCCCTCCACATAGACAATGCACCGGATACCTTACCAAAGGTTGCAATTACCTTTTGCAGCAGTGCATTTTGTTTTTTAATCATCTGGTTTTCCTCAACCTTCCATGAACCTTTCCTTATCTGTCCGGTGAGATATTTTTCCTCAATCTTCCTTGCATCTGCACCCTCATGAATCGTAGGGACTTTCAATTTGCCCTGTCTTTCATAAGAGCGGTGGTCAATCTGATTGTCTATGGATAAATGCCGGTTACACATCCTAGCCCATTCGCTTCGCCATAACTCACAATTTTTTGGACTGTTCCAGCCGGTAGCATCGGTCAGAACCCGTTTCCATTGTTTTCTGTTTCTTGCCCCGACTTTCTGTACTCCGTTTTCATCAAGTACCGGAATACGGATTCCATGACGGTCTGGATTTTTCTTATCCTGCCACCAATCCGGGTGGGATTCATCAACCACGATATTTTCCTCAGTATCTCTGACAAAATCCCAGTCCTTGACTTCTTTGTTGCCCCATGAATGATCCGGATTGAATGGTCGCATGGTTACAAGTAAATGGACATGTGGGTTTCCATCGTTCTTATCGTGTATGCTCCAATCGGCACACATTCCCTTGTCCACGAAAGTTTTTTGAATATATTCGGTTGTATAATCAATCTGTTCCTGTCTGCTCCATTCTTTCGGTAAGGAAAATTCAAACGAGCGTCCAAGCTGTGCATCTGCATTTTTTTCTATCTTCAATACCTCATTCCATAGCCGCTGTTTCTGAAATGTGATTTTAAACTTTTCCAGTGCAGCTTCCTTATCGCCTGCCCTTTTATAACGGATAGACTGTTGAAACCTTTTTATATTTTCTTCCGGTACATGCAGCCATTCAGGAGGTGCATTTTCACACATCATCAGACTGGTGTAGACGACTTCCTTTTTGGAAGTGTAGTAGCTGATCCTGCCTGTTTCCTCATTTTTCATCACATCTCCATTAAGATATGCCGATGCGGATATGACAGATTTTCCTTTACTGCGTCCGACAATCTTTACTGTAAAGTGAAATATCGCCATGATACGATTCCCCCTTTCTGCCGTATCCGGCATTGATTTCCGACAGCATCTTCTTCTAGTTTGGCAGGAGTGAAGCTGTCGGAACGCCCTCTGCGCAAGAGTGCCCCCTGCGGCATGAGCAGGTCTGGCTGAAAGCCCCGCCGACGGAACGAGCCCGGCAAGCGTAAGCGCAGACCGGTTGCCACTTGTGGCAAACTTATAAGGACGACCTCTGGTTGTCCATAAGTGCGCCCTTCATTCAAAGGCAATGAAGGGAATGGAAAACCCACTCCCTCCGCCATTACACTTCCTCCATGTCTGTAACTAATTCTTTCTGCATCGCTTTTGAGAAAAACTTCCCGTTTGTTTCCTGCCTTTTTAAGAAGCCTATCAACTTTGGTAAATCTTCCTCCTCAATCGGACAGCCAAGAACTGATTCCACCGCTCCTCCAATCTGACAGAGCCTGTGGGTTCGTTTTTTACTTTCTTCCGCTTTCTTTCTCTTTTCCAGTTCCTTCCGCTGTGCTATGAGCTTTTTTGTAGCTTCAATGCTTTCCTGTTCCTTTTTCTCTAATGCACGTATTCTTTCTTCATAAGTCTTTGTTGATTTCGCCATATCGTCTTCATCCTTTCTTTTTCCGATAAACAACAGTTCCCGGTTGCATATCAGGAGAAGCACATGGTATAATCCTCTTGCGTGTAGGTATATCATGGCTTCGGTCTGATAGAACCTTTGGCGGTTTCGTAAGAAGCCGCCTTTTTAAGTTGCCACATTTCTTGTGACAGCTTTTACATTTCCTTTATCCCTCAGATCTCGTCCCTCGTTGGCTTCCATGAACTTTTCCAGAATGTCAGTTTTAATAAGGACTTTTCTTCCAACCTTTAATACCGGAAGTTTCTTCCATTCAACCAGTTTTCTCAAAGTGTTTCTGCCAATCCCTGTATAGTCGGCTGCTTCCTCGATGGATAATGCAATCTTTCTTTCCGTCATCTCGTCACCTCCTTGCAAATTGCATTATGCAATTTCTATTGTGCTGTTAGTATAGCGGTTTTATATTGCGTTGTCAAGCGTTATGAAATTTTAAAAATAATCATTAAATTGCATATTGCAATTATGTGAGGTACATGCTATAATTCATACATACCGAAAAAGGAGGCAATCAGCATGAAAGATAAAGAACTACGCAAGCTGATAGGCAGCAGGGCAAAACAGCGTCGTCTGGAATTAAATCTGACACAGCCTTATGTTGCAGAGAAGATGGGAGTTACAGCTTCCACAATCCTGCGTTATGAGAATGGTTCGATTGACAATACCAAAAAGATGGTGCTGGAAGGTCTTTCGGAAGCACTTCATGTATCTATTGAATGGCTCAGAGGGGAAACCGATGAATACGAAACCGATATTACGGATAAGAAAGAATTACAGATTCGTGATGCAATGGGCGATATTCTCAAACAGTTACCTCTCGACCTTAGTAAAAAGGAAGATGCTTTTTCCAAAGATTTACTGCTGTTGATGTTAAAGCAATATAACCTGTTTCTGGAATCATTCCAGTTTGCCTGCAAGAATTACAAGGGCAACACGAATGAAGCTGATATTGCAAAAGTAATGGGGTTTGAATCGAATGATGAATATAACGAGATTATGTTTCTCCGGGAGATCACCCACACTGTTAATGCCTTTAACGACATGGCAGATATCGTAAGGCTTTATTCCAAGAAACCGGAAATGGCAGAACAAAGGCTTGAAAATCTTTTATCAGAAGTTTTGTATGAGGATTCCGATTCGGTATAGAACGACAACCGGAGTTATGATATACTTACACGCAAGAAGCATTTCATCAGTTCCGATTGTCTGATATCGAAAGGAGACACACGATTATGGCAAAAGGATCTGTAAGAAAAAAAGGAAAGAAATGGTACTACCGCTTCTATGTAGAAGATGCAAGCGGCAATCTGGTTCAGAAAGAATACGCTGGAACAGAAAGTAAAAGTGAAACGGAAAAACTGCTCCGTCAGGCAATGGACGATTACGAAAGCAAGAAATTCATTGCAAAGTCGGAAAATATTACAATTGGAGAATTACTTGATATATGGGCAGAGGAAGAATTAAAGACCGGTACGCTCAGTAATGGGACAGTCCAGAATTACCTCGGTGCCATTACCAACATCAAGAAGCATCCAATTTCAGAGAGAAAGTTGAAAAATGTAACATCTGAGCATTTACAAGCCTTCTTCAATCTGCTTTCCTTTGGTGGCACTTATCCAGATGGTTCAGAAAGAAAAGGTTATAGCAAAGATTACATTCGTTCTTTCTCGGCAGTATTACAGCAGTCATTCCGATTTGCAGTATCACCAAAGCAATATATCACTTTCAATCCGATGCAGTATATTAAGCTGAAATACCAGACGGATGAGGTTGACCTGTTTTCCGATGATGACATGGATGGCGATATACAGCCAATTCCACGAGAGGATTATGAAAGACTGATTGAATTTCTACAGAATTACAATCCACCGGCAATACTTCCAATCCAGATAGCTTATTATGCAGGACTTCGTATCGGTGAAGCCTGTGGTCTGGCATGGCAGGACGTGAATCTTGAAGAACAGTGCCTTACAATCAGACGCAGTATCCGATATGATGGTTCAAGGCACAAGAATATCATCGGACCAACCAAACGAAAAAAGGTAAGGATTGTTGATTTTGGAGATACACTGGCAGAGATTCTTCGCAATGCCCGAAAGGAACAACTTAAAAACCGAATGCAGTACGGAGAACTTTACCATAAAAACTACTACAGAGAAGTAAAAGACAAAAACAGAGTTTACTATGAGTTCTATCATCTGGACGGAACAGAGAATGTTCCAGAAGATTATAAGGAAATATCCTTTGTCTGCTTAAGACCGGATGGAAGTTTGGAACTGCCAAGCACGTTAGGAACTATTTGTAGGAAGATTGCTCAGAAACTGGATGGATTTGAAGGATTTCATTTTCACCAGCTGCGACACACCTATACAAGCAACCTTCTGGCAAACGGAGCAGCACCAAAGGATGTGCAGGAACTGTTAGGACACTCAGATGTCAGTACCACAATGAATGTCTACGCCCACTCCACGAGAAAAGCCAAACGGGAATCCGCAAAGTTACTTGATAAAGTGGTAGGCAACGACTAAATAAAACTTTCCCTTATTTCCCTTACGATTATCTCATAAGGGCAAAAATAAGGGAAAATACATATCATTTCACTAATGAATAGGCTAAAAAGCCTGTAAAATAGGGAAAGTTATAAAAATATTTCGGCAAACTGGAATTTGAGTCTCTGTAAAGCTGGAATTAACCCATACAATTATTTTAATTTAGAGGTTCTTACGCAATTATCCGTATTTTGTAATTTTTCAATACTGGAATGCCAGTGTAAATCAGCATTCTCCATTTTTATTAAAGCGAAAAACGTAAAATTGCGGAAGAACCAATTTAGATATTCACAATTTTACTTGCCACAGTATCTCGAAAAACACTGTCATGTTCTACCAGGAGCATGGTCGGGGCAAACTCCGTTATGAGTTGTTCAATCTGCATACGTGAGTACACATCAATAAAGTTGAGCGGTTCATCCCATACATACAAGTGTGCCTTTTCACAAAGGCTTTTCGCAATTAGGACTTTCTTCTTTTGCCCGCCAGAAAAGTCTTTAATATCCTTTTCAAACTGTACACGCTCAAAGTCCATTTTCCTAAGAATTGCCTTGAACAAACTTTCATCAAGGTTGTTTTCTTCTGCAAACTCGGAAAGGGTTCCACATAAATACGATGTATCCTGTGGCACATAAGAAATTACAAGCCCAGAGCCAAGTGTTACTGTACCCGTATAATCTATGGACTGCCCGACTACCAACTTTAACAGGCTACTTTTGCCACTGCCGTTCTTTCCATCAAGCACAATGCGTTCTCCCTGTCTTATTTCAAACGAAACGGGTTCACAAACTGAAATGCCATCATAATAAACTACTACATTCGATAATGATGCAAGCAAATCTGTATGGTAATTAAGCGGTTGTATCTTGAGGGCTTCTGCGGTTTCCATATTTTTCAGCAATGCTGATTTTTGTTCGATTGTCTGTTGTTGTCTCGCTTCTATAGATTTTGAACGCTTCATCATTTTGGCGGCTTTATGACCGACATAACCTTTATCTGCTGCCCCAATTTTGGAAGCTTCTACACGTTCAGACCATACTGCAGCGCGTTTTGCCGACTGCTGTAATCGTCTGATGTCCTTTTGCAAACGTTCGTTCTGAGCCAGTTCAAATTCTTGCTGTCGCTCAAAATTTGACATCCATGATGAAAAGTTTCCTCTTTGCACTTCGATATTCGCTCGGTTAATCGATAGAATATAGTCAACACAATCGTCAAGAAAGCGACGATCGTGAGAAACTAAGATGAATCCCTTTTTCTTTTTCAGATATGCCGCCACACTTTTTCTCGCTTTGGCATCCAAATGGTTGGTAGGTTCATCAATCAGTAGGAAATGCCCTTCATTAAGAAAAAGAGCGGCAATCAAAACCTTTGTCTGCTCTCCGTTGGAAAGTGTTTCAAAAGGTCGCCAAAGCACATCGACATCAACATCAAGATAAGAAAGTTCTCGCATAAGTTCCCATTCTTCCGCAAGTGGGCAAATCTCCTGCAATATATCCTCTGTAATACGATTCTTATCTGAAACGGGATAAGGAAAATAATCAAACTGTACGGATGATAGGATTTTTCCACTATACTCATATTTCCCAAGCAGAAGATTCAGAAAGGTTGTTTTACCTCGTCCGTTTCTGCCCACAAAACCAAGCTTCCAATCGGTATCAACCTGGAAACTGACATTTTCAAAAACATTATCATAACTTGTCGGATATGAAAACGTAAGGTTTTCAATTTTAATCATTGACATAAATATTATCCTCCTTTGCATGTCATACGATACAAAGTCGGTTCGGTGAATGTTTACTACGTATAGATTTCACCAAAAGGAACCGACACTATACGGAGTGAATCATGTGTAACTATCTGTTCTGCACTATTCATAAAGCACCTCCAAAACAAAATAAGAGCCACAAGAAAGTTTATCCTTGCAGCTCGTCATAGCATAAAATAACACCACTAAGCAAAAGTGGCAACAGCACTATATTGAGTAAGATAGACATATAACTTTCTTGCAATAGACACAATAATGCCAAAGTATAGCACTACCGCATATTTTGATTTTATTTGCAAGAAAAGTTAATCATCTTCCCACCTCTTTCTAAATTTCAAAATATTATACCATAAATCGCAGGCAAATACAAGTGGTTATAAAAATTTAACAAATCGCTTATAATACAATCATATAACTTTACGCATTCCTTACTGACCGTAAAATTCCGATTTATTGCTGACTTTATTATACTTTATTGCCTATCGAAAAGATAGCATATTTTATGAAACTTGTCGGCTGGGAACAGCTTGCAACGCAAGGTGTCCCCAGATGACAAGTCCACAAAAGGGTAGCTGGCGGTAGCCAGCGCAGGGGAAGCGTAGCGTCCCCTGTATGATTTGGAGCAGACCATGACTGCGAAAAATCACAGCCCTCCGGCAAGGAGCCTTCGGAGAACGCAATGCACCAACCTTTGGGTGGTGTATAATTGCGCCCTTAGTAAACTAAGGGGTTTCCGGCTTCTCACGTTCCAGCAGTTTCTTCAATAGTTCCTGCGTGTCCTGCCTGTGAAAAATGAGTGTCAACAACAGCATGACATCATCATCTGTCAGGCGTTCCGGCTCTTGCAGAAAACTTTCCAGCATACCGCCACGAGTACAGAGCCGGTGTGTCCGTTCTTTTCGGGTAAGCTGCTTTAGCTGGTGCTGCAATGCCTTTTCATCATTGATGGCTTTCCGCAGTTTCTTTTCACTCTTTTCCAACTCTCGGTTGAGCTTTTCCAGCTTTGAGGTATCAGGCAAGGGCAGCGTCCTCCTTTCCCGGTATCAGCACATAAATCCTGTTTGGTTCTCCAACGCCCTGACGCACTCGCATGATCAGTCCGGCGGTTTCCAGTTCATTCAGAGAACGCTTGACCGTCATGGGGCTGCGGGACAGGACTGCGGCAATGGCTGTGACAGGGAAGCAGATAAACAGGATTCCGTTCTCGTCCTCCTGTCCGTTGGATAGCATAGCGTCCAACATCCGGCAGTACATGACCTTTGCGGTGCTGCTGACTGGAAATCCTGTCAACGCTCTGGGAAAGGGCATACAGGGCGGCAACGGTGTGCCTATCGTCATAAATTCAAAATTCATTCGGTGTGTTCCTCCTTTTTCTTTGCTCTTTTGGATAAATAACGGGGGCAGTCAACCACAACCGCCCGGAAGCTCTGCTTGCACCCATGCTTGCATTTCCGGCATAATTCGTTGTAAGTGACACGCCCCCGGTCATTGAGGTAAAAAGAAAGCTCATGCTTCCTCTTTTTGCTCATTCTCGGCATATTGCGTTTCCTCCCGTTTTAGTGTATAGTTTCGGGGCGATTTTCGGCAAAATTACGGTCATAGAGCCGTCTAAAATCTCCAGAAGTATCAGCAATAGGGTAGACTATCCCCCTATCAGATTGTCGTGTTTCGGTATCATTTCGGTATCAGTTCGCCAGTTCTCCCCGGTGTCGTTCCTCCCCTGAATCTCACAGCGGCGTATTGCTCCCTTTGGTACGCTCGTTTCGGTCAGGGTTCCTCCATATCCCTGCCAAAAGTCATGGCGCTACATCGCCGGGGAAGCATATCCCACACAGGCTGGTCATTCGATTGGAATAATCCATCGATGAACTACCTGTATCATAGAACATTTTTGTGCCCTGTGCCGTATGTCCACAAAGTAGGAATTCGGGGTAAAAATCAGAAATTTCCACGATTGCGGAATTGATATGGTATAATCAATTCAACGGTTATAAATGTCGTCAGAAGGGGGAACTGCTTCAATGAACGGAGCTACTACAATACAGGAACGGCTAAAAGATTTACGATTAAACAAAGGATTAAAACTGGAAGAACTGGCTGAACAAACGGGTATTTCAAAATCGGCTCTTGGCAGTTATGAAAAAGATGACTATAAGGAAATCAATCATGGCAACCTTATCCTGCTGGCAGATTTTTATGGGGTGTCCCTTGATTATCTCTTTTGCCGGACAGAGAACCGGGCAGAGATCAACACGCCATTAAGGGAGCTGCATTTGAGTGATGAGATGGTAGCACTTCTGAAAAGCGGTCGGATTAACAACCGTCTGCTCTGTGAGCTTGCCACCCATAAGGACTTTATCAAGTTTCTTGCGGACATTGAGATTTATGTGGATGGGATTGCCACCATGCAGATTCAAAACCTCAACGCCCTTGTCGATACCGTCCGGCATGAAATCATTGAACGGTATCGCCCCGGCGAAGATGACCCGCATTTGAAGGTGCTGCAAGCTGCCCATATCAGTGATGATGAATATTTCAGTCACATGGTACGGGATGACCTCAATCTCATTATCCGGGATATTCGGGAAGCTCACAAAAAGGACAGTGAAAGTGCGCCCCAGACCACCGTTGCCGATGAACTGAAAGAAAATCTGGAAGCGGTCGAAAATTTCAAGGGCAGCCGGGATGAAAAGCTCGTTGTACTTTACTGCAAACAGCTCGGCATCAACTATAAAAATCTGTCAGACGAAGAATTTCGCTGGCTGATTCGGATTCTCAAAAAATCAAAGAAAATGGGAACGCCTATCAGCCAGAGGAAAAAACGGTAAAAAAAACCGCTGTTGCATGGTTGGGGTGCCTTCCATGTAGCAGCGGTTCTTGCTGTGGTTATTATTTCATTCGTTTTCTTAATATCCGGCGATAATTTGTTTCTCCCTTTGGTGCGTCCTGTATAATTTCCAACACACCATCTTCAAGCATTTTATCAATGCGATTAGAAATCCATACATCACTAATTCCAAGTTGATATTTTCCTAAAACATTACCTATAACAATAGCCATTTTGAATTGCTCTGGCTGTTCCGCAATTTCACGAAGAATGAAACTATCATATATATCTTCTGAAACACTTTGCAATTTACCATTTAGCATTGCACGCAAAGGTGCATTTTCATTTTGAAGTTGATTCCATTTCATAGCACAAGCTGAAAGAAATACAGGCTTAGCTTTTTCTTGTAGAGTTATATATTTTCCCCATTCGCCAGGAGAAACCTCACCCCATGCTATTTTGGATGTCATAGTATTTTCTTTTCCATATTCCCAGGCAGGTAACTTAACCAAATAAATTGTTGTCTGACAGTTTAATGGTCGAAGTTGTTTCATAAGCCAGTACATACCGCAAAGTTCATCCGGATTATAGCTATACCAAATACGAACTTCTTCCCCAGCTACATATCGTTCAATAACCGAAGACAATGTAGTTTTAATTTTCTGTATTTTTTCTTCAACCTGATAGTCTAAATCCTCTACAAACCAGACAGACAGCATTTTCTTGAGAACATTTTTCCGCTGTTCGCCAATTCCATTATCAGAAATATCTCCCACACTAAGAGCCATATCAAAACAATAAACATCACTGCTCTTGCCTCCCAATGGAATAGCATTCTCCCAAGCAATATGTTCTTGTTCCTGTGCTTGAATTTGTGCTTCTTTCATTTCATCTGAAGATGGAACACTCCCATCTTCGTGCCTCATAAAGACCGAAACTGCACTTCCTCTATACTTTCCCTTACCGTAAGTTTGGGCAATTTTCAAACTTCCACAGGCACTTTCACCAAATACAATTTCAATCATCTTATATACCTCCGATTTAATTACTCCCGTATGAATAAATTATATCATGCAAAACAATTTCTTCTGCCCGGTTGTGAATGTTATTACAACGCTGCACCCATTCCATTTGTTGAGTTCGCTTCAATTCCTCTGTCACGCCCTCGGTGGCTTTCATCTGCTCCATGATAGTGTCTAACCGTTCCTGTGCCTGTTCGTTCAGGTCTGCAAGATATGTCCACAATTCTCCGGTCAGTATCAATGTATTCAATCTGGCTGGGTGGACTTCCCTTAAATATTCCCGGTGCATCCGTCCGTACTTTCCGATAGGGCGGTGTTCCTCCGGCAGTTTCAAGTCCGGGATGTAGTAATCTCCGACAAGGATATAATCAATTCCGTTTTCCGTTATTCTTGGTTTCAATTCTCTCATGTTCCTTACCTCCTGTGGAAGCAGGCTCGTCTGGTACTAACTCAATCACATCGGTAATCTCACAATTCAGCGTTTCGCAGATACGGGCTAATGTATCCATGCTGATGTGCTTTCCCTCTTTGCTCATGTTGGCAATCATATTTGTTGTCATACCAGCAGCAAGCCTTAAATCCTCTTTCCTCATATCACGCTCTAACAGTGTGTGCCAGAGTGGTTTATAGCTGATGTGCATATTGTTTTCCTGCCTTTCTATCCATACCACCGGGGCGGCTGCCCCGGCAGGAACTTTTCTCTTATTATAGCACCAATCTTGTGAAATCACAATTTATTCTTGTATCCTGCCGCTGATACCGTCTGGATTGGTTTTCCTTTCTTTTTTGTTCCCTTTAATTAGCCATGAACTGCTTCATGCCCTGAGATTTTACTGATGTGTGATAAAGAAGTAATAGAAGTGTAAAGAATTTTGCCGTTCCTATCCGGCACATGAGGTATGTCGGATAGGTCGGGCGGTTATTCGGGCAAGTCCACCTTGCCAACAAAAGAATAATAAATCTCAATGTCCTGCCTACGGGTCTTGTTCTCGTCATAGCTGCACTCATGCACAACGATTTTCTCTACAAACTCCCGCAACAGAGTAGGGGTAAGTTCTTCAAAGCTGGTATGCCGCCGAACAACATTCATAAACTTTTCTGCGTTCACGGTGGCTTCCTGTGCTTTGGAAAGCTCCGCTTGGATAGCAGCGGCTCTTTCTTTCAGCTCCCGTTGTTCTGCTTCATAGTCTGCCGACAGCTCTGTGAAACGCTCGTCTGATATGCGCCCGGTCACGCTGTCCTCATACAGCCGCTTGAAAATAGCGGATAACTCGGCTATGCGTTTCTCGGTGGCTTCCAGCTCCTTTTTCTTGGCGGCGTTCCTGCGCTTGCCCCCGTCCTCGTTCTGCTCAATCAAGAGCTTCATAAACCGGGCTTCATGCTTTGCCGCATAGCTTGTCACTTTCCGCAGATTGGAGAGTACGCCAGCGGTCAAGAGGTCGGTGCGGATAAAGTGCGCCGTACAGTCATGGGTGCGTTTCTTGTAGTTGCCGCAGATATAACAGTCCTGCTTGCGCTTGTCCGTCTGGTATCGCTGCTGATACATGACACTACCGCAGTCCGCACAGAACAGTATGCCGGAGAACAAGCCCACTTCATCATAGCGGTTTGGGCGTTTGCGCTGTTTGCGAAGCTCCTGCACCCGTTCCCATGTTTGGGTGTCTATGATAGGCTCGTGGTGGTTCTCGAAAATCACTTGCTTTTCCGGGGGATTTTCTACACTGTGCTTGACTTTGTAAGAAAGTTTTTCTGTCTTGAAATTTACCAGACAGCCTGTGTATTCCCGGTTTTCAAGGATATGCACTACGGTATTGGTCGCCCACTTGCACTCATAGCCGGGGTGGTAGCGGCGGGTGCTGCCCGTCCTGCGGTATTCAAGCGTTCCCGGCGTGGGGATTTGCTGCTCTGTGAGCATACGGGCTATCTTGGTCGGACCATTCCCGGCAAGACAGAGGTTGTATATCTGCTTGACTACGGGTGCAGCTTCCTCGTCAATGATGAAATTTTCGTCCTCGTCCATGAGGTAGCCATACACAGGCTTGCTTGTGATGGGCTTGCCACTCATGCCTTTTGAGCGTTTTACCGCCCGTATTTTCTTGCTCGTATCTCTCACCAGCCATTCGTTAAAGATATTCCGCAGCGGGGCAAAGTCATTGTCGCCCTGTGCGCTGTCCACTCCGTCATTGATAGCGATGAAGCGGACGCCTTTCTGTGGGAAAATCATTTCCGTGTACATTCCCACTTGCAGGTAGTTTCGCCCTAACCTCGACATATCCTTTACGATAACTGTCCCGACTTTTCCGGCTTCAATGTCCGCAAGCATGGCTTGAAAACCGGGTCTTTGAAAGTTCGCACCAGAATAACCGTCGTCCGTGTACCAGCGCAGATTGGAAAAGCCGTTCTGCTTCGCATAGGTTTCAAGGATACGCTTCTGATTGGAAATGGAATTGCTCTCGCCTTGCAGCTCGTCCTCATGGGAAAGTCTTGGGTAAAGGGCGGTAATTGGTTGTTGGTTGGTCTGTCTTAACATAAAATCCTCCGTTTCCGACAGCCAGCCCCACTATTCCGTACCTTGATTGTACCACATGGGGTGGCTGTCTGTATAGCGGCAAAAGCGTCAAATCTGCTTCTTTATGGTCGGTCAAATCGCCATTTTTTGTGTAGCAGCTTCCGCTTCCAGCACTTTCATCATCTTGTCGGCTGCGGTATCGGTTGCGCCCTGCTTGAAGAAGCCGGAAACGGTAAGGACGGAGTTGCCCATGCGGATTTCCGTCACACAGTCCGGGCGGCGGTCTGTTTTGGTGGTGCTTGTCTGTTTCGTTTCTGTCATAGGCTCTCCTTTCGCTGCTTCATCAGTTGCTTTAAGCGTTCCAGCTTTTCCTGTGCGGTTTCCTTTCGGAAGTTGCTGCCCGTGAAGCGGACGGGGGCGCACATGGAAGTCAGCCTGTCATAGATACGGGCGTGGGGCGTGTCCTGCGGGTGCTGCAATTCCTCCAGCGTGAGGTTGGTCGTGGCGATCAGCGGCTTGCCGCTTCGGTAACGGCTGTCAATCACGCTGTAAACCTGTTCCAGCCCGTACTCTGTCCCTCGCTCCATACCGAAATCATCAAGTATCAGTAGAGGATAGCTGCAAAGGCTGGAAATATATTCGTTCCTGCCCTCAAAGCTGGCGGCAAGGTCACCCAGTATCGTTGCAAAGTTTGTCATGCAGACGGCAACTTCTTTCTCCATAAGGGCGTTGGCGATACAGGCAGCGAGGTAGCTTTTTCCTGTCCCCACGCCGCCCCAAAACAGGTAGCCGATATTTTCAGCCTGCATGGTTTCCCAGCTCTCCACATAAAAGCGGGCGGTTTCGGTCTGTGGGTTTCTGCCGTTGTCATGCTCAAATGTCCAGTTTTGCATAGCGGGGTCGGTAAAGCCCCGGCGTTTCAAGTCCTCCACTTTTTCAAGGTGCTTCTGTCGGCTTTCAGCGGCTTCCCGTTTTTCACGGGCTGCCCGGTGGCAGTCGCACTCTGCCGGGTGTCGGTCATGCCCTAACCATTGGGCGGTTTCTTTTGAAAAATAGGCTTCTTTGGGCGTATGGCACTTGCCGCAGTATAAAAGCCCGTCCTCGCCTGTGTAGTCCTCCGCTTCGGCGGTAGTGGCTGTAATGTCCGTAATCATAGCTTCAATCTCGTTTTTCATAAGCTCTCGCCCTCCTTGCATGAATAATCGGGTATGCCCTGTTTCGGGGCAGCCTTGCCTTTGGCAGCGTCCTCCTGCGCCCACTTGTAAATGGTGGCTGCATGGCTGTGGTACTGCTTCCCGGTGGAAGCGATATGGCAGGAAAGCCGGTCAATATAATACTCCCACTTGTCGGGCAGCTCTGTTTTCAGCCCGGAAAGCTCTGTATCGGTCAGTATCACATTGTTGTATCTGCCATAAGCGGCGGGGGCGGGGTGCCCCGTTTTTCCCTCTCTCTCTTTTTCTATCTCTATCTCTTTCTCTAACTCTATCTCTATCTCTGGTGGACGAATGTCGGACAAATGTCCGCCTTTTGTCCGGGGCGGTAAAAGTGCCTTGTTTTCCAGCCTTGCAGCCCGTTTTCGCTCGGCTTCGGTAGAGGACTGTCCTATCATCAGCTCAATGTCGGTCATATAGAAAGCCCCGCTGTCAAGCTGCTCCACAAGCCCCAACTGCCGGAAAATCTCTAAAGCCCTCTCAACTGTCCCTATCTGGTGGCGGGTCAGTGTCGCTATCATCTGTGCTGTGTAGGGGATATGCTCGTCAAGCTGCAATTTCCCGCCGTTTTTCAGCGATTTTAAGTACAGCTTCAAGAGGATATTGGAATATAAAATCCCGTCTTTCATATCTTCCAGCAGCACAATGGAGTCGCTGTCAAAAAAGTTCTCTTTCAGCTTGAGGTAGTAATACTTGCGGTTATCTGCCATTGTCCCTGTCCTCCTTTTTCCGGCGTTTGGAGTAGTAGCGGGGGCAGAGTATGATAACCGCCCGGAAGCTCTGCTTGCAGCTATGGGTACAGCCCCGGCAGAGGTCGTTGTATGTGATACGGTCGCAGGTGGTATTCCCGACTTTTACTTGCCGCAGGAAAAAAGACCATTCCAGCCGCCGTTTCTTGCTCATTCTTGGCATGGGTGCGCTCCTTTCTGCCGTTTCCGCTGGTGTGGCGGTATCGGCGATAATTCTGTATCATCTCGGTATCATTTTCGGGATTTTTCTGCCCTGTAAGCCCGTTAAAAAATCCTTTGGTATTGCCGGATAGGGTACGGGGCAGCCCCCTTGTTCGGTATGGGTTCGGGTACATTTTGGGGTGGTTTTTATCGCTCCTGTTCCTGCCTTTTCACAGGCTTGCGTTCCCGGCGTAAAATCTGGTCGATATTGCCCTTGACAGTCTGTAAGCGGCGGTATTCCTCCCGTTTTGCCCGGTAATCGTTGTAGCCGCTGTTTTTCTCTTTGATAAGGCTTTCAATCTCTGCTTGCAGGGCTTTATGGCTCGGCAGCTTGGAAATGCCGTTCTCCCTGAAATAGCGGGCGGCTGCGTCTGCTATGATAAAGTCGCTTTCGTGCTTCTGTCGGTAGGCTGCTTTTGCTTTGGCGTTTTTCTGCTGTTTCAGCCCGTCCCGGACAGGGCGGGTCTTGGAATAGGCAAGCACCTGCCGTTGCAGCTCCTTTTTCCCGTCCAGCGTCTTTTCCACCTGCTTCAGCTCCGTAAGGCTTTCTCGCATGGCGGTATAGGCGGCAGAACAGGCTTCGTCCAGTTCCTCCGGGGAAGAAAAGCCGTACTGCTGGTAGGCGGTAACGGTAGCCGCCATTTGCTTTAGATTGTGCTTTGCCGCCCAGCGGTCATAGCCCACGCCCTTGCCCTCGGCTCGCTTGGCTTCCCGGTCAACCATGCGCTGCAAGGTGTTGTCTGCCGGGGTGGTTTTTGTGGTTTTTTCCCCTTGTGACGGCTTTTTAACTGCGACAGGGTATTCGGGTATGGCTTTGGTCTGTTCTGCGGCTCTGCGGGCGTTCTGTGTAAGCAGGGCAAGGACAGCAGCCTTGTCAAAATCGTCCCCCAGCTTCCGGGCTGTGATAGGCTTTGTCCTGTCCGGCGTGAGGTAGGAAAGCCGCCCCCGGCTCTCCTTGACGGTCACACCCTCCCGCAGCAAAAGGGAAGAAAACTCGTCAAAGCTACCAGCTTGGGAAAGTGCCTGCCGTATCGTCCGGCGCAGCTTCGCCTTGTCCGTTTCAAACTTGGTGGGCTTGGTTGGCTGTCCGGTGGCTTCTCTGGCGGCGTTCTCTTTATCAAGGGCAAGCTGCCCTTTCTTTGCCGCCCAGTATTCCCGTTCCGTTATCCGTTCCTTGCTGCCGCTTAGGAGGTCGATTTGGTAAAGCCCCTCCCGGTGGCACATCTCCATGACTTCACTCTTGAAATATTCCATAGCGGCGTTGGTGCAGCGGTGCTTGCAGCCCTCCCGTGTATCGGCTGGTCTGTCCATGTAGGGCAGAAGCGGGACTTCATAAATCCGCAGGGAGTTGATGACGATATGCACATGGATATTGCCGCTGTGGTTATGCCCGTCCGGGTGGGTGCAGATTAGGGCTTGGTGTCCGGGGAAATGTGCCTTGCAGAACTGCTCGCCCAACTCCTGCGCCCGGTCTACGGTCAAGCCGTTGTCTGTCCCGTCCCGTGGGTCAAAGCTTATGATATAGTGGTGGCTTTTCACATCTTCCCGTTTTTGGTTTTTCTCATAGCGGAGATTAGCCCGCATACAGGCAACAGCGAAATCCTCGCCCCCGCAGTTAAGGGAAGAAATGCGGTAATCCTCCCTCGGTATCAGCCGCCCGTTTTCATCAAGGGTGGGCTTCATGGTAAACTCGTCATGCTCAAATGTGAGGTAGGCTTCCGCTGCGCCATAGTCTGCATTTTTAGAGCTGATATGTTTGAATGTTGCCAACCGCGTCACCCACTTTCTGCAAGATTTCAAACTTTAGGGCAGCAAGGTCGGAAACCGCCGCCCGTACCTCCCCGGCAAGCTGCGGGTAGGGGCTGTGCCACTCGTTCAGCGTCCGGGCTATCTGGTTTAAGTTGCCGCCGATCCTGCCGTATTCGGCGGTCAGCTTCCCAACAGCGGCAAGCAGCTCGTCATTGACGGGGGAAACAGTTATGATGGGGCGTATGGCTGCCCCGGTTATGGCTTGCCGGATAAACTCGGATTGGCTCATGTTGCAGGCAGAAAGCCTTTCCGCAAACTCGGCATATTCTTCCTCGGTCATGCGTGTCTTGACTACCCGGCTGCGGTGCGGTGTGTTGTATCGTTTTCGCATGGTAAAACCTCCTTTCGACTGCCGCATGGCTGCGGCGGGATAAGCGGCGTAAGCCGCATGGCAGGGTTTGGGGAAGGCACTCCCCAACAAGATTCCCGCAGGGGCAAAATGAGCGATAAGCGAATTTTGGTACTGCGGTAGAATCTTGCTCTCCGTGACTGCAAACTTTCTCTCACTTCCGTCCGCCACTTTTTTGGAAAACTGCAACCACAAAAGTTTGTTTCTCTTTTTCTGCTACTACTAATCCTGTAAAGGGCATTCCTGCCCGCTTTCGCTAAAATGACACCGGACGCAGTGGTTTCTACCCGGTGTTGGAGAAATCCTTTCTCTTTGCCCTCTACTACGGGTAAATGCTCCAAATGCCAAACACCAGGGCAGAAAAATTCCCTCCTCGCTTACTACTACAACCGGCAGGGGGCAAAATGGCCGGGAGCGGAGCCGGACAACAAAAAAAGCAGTAAATCTTTTTCAAGACTTACTGCTTTCGCTGGCCGCGTCGGTGGCGGCTGGTATTCAGTTTTTATGACTTGTCCGGTGGTTCGTCAAGCCGGAACTTGAATTGACAGTCAATTAACCGCTGCTTTACATAGTCCTCCACCTCGGCGTTGACCTGCCCGTTCACTTTTGAGAAATAGCGGATATATCCGGCGTAGTGGAGCAGGACAGCGTTCACGGCTTCTGGGTCGCCCTCACGGGCTTTGAGGATTGTTTCATAGGGGAGAAGTCTACTCATACCGGCTCACCCCCATTTCTTCGCGTAGCCGCTGCAAGGCAAGCTGGATATGCCGCCCCGCTGTGCTGCGTGACCGGCCAATACACGCGCCGATCACGCGCTGCGGCTGGCGCAGAAAGTAATAGCGCAGGATTTCTTCCCGCGTCTGCTCCGGCAAAACAGAGATCGCGTCGGCAAGGGCGGCGTTGCAGAGCAGGACGGTCTGACCGCAGACGGTAAATGGGTATTCCTCGTCCGGCTCCGGCGCGGCAAACTGGACAAACTTCTCGTTCATCAGATAGTCAAGGGAAACTTGCCGTTCCCATTGCCGTTTAAGCTTCAAAATCTTGTCCAAGGCGGCACAGCGGATAACAGTCTTGCAAAAGGCGTTGTACCTGCGCTGGATATATTCTTGATAGGCTATCTGGTCGGTCATGGAAATTCCCCTTTCTGAATAATAGTGCGGGGCGGTGGCACTTCTTGCTGTCGCCCCTTGATTGCCTACCAGCAAAGGCGGGCGGGGCTGTCAACGACGGCGCATATGCGCCGTTCATCTTGACCGTTGACTGGCTCGGCTGGGTTTGCTATTTACCCGACAAACTTGAATTTATTTTAAGCTATCACGTTTTACCTTCTTAAGCCTTACTATCATTACCATAGGAATTTCTTTGTTGGTTTTAAAACATTCTTCATAAAATCCATCAATGACAAATCCAGCTCTAAAACAAAGGTTAAAAATATCTTGTATGGAACGATGATAATAAATCTGCTCTTTCGGTTGCCCTTCAATCGCTATATCATAGTAACTGTGCGGTGTCATATATTTTTCAGTCAACGTGACAAAACAAGGGTGTTGCGTTGCAAAGACAAAAATTCCGCTTTCCTGCAACAGTTCATAAACAGCCATAAGAAGTGGTTCAATATCCGTAATATCCATAATTGCCATATTAGAAACTGCTTTCGTAAAGGCTCGATTTCTTTTTAATTCTAATATACTTTTTCTATCGGTCGCATCCGCCACACAAAATTCAATTTGTTTTGCATATTGTGATTGCCGTCTTTTAGCCAATTCTATCATTTTTTTGCTGTAATCAAAAGCGACAACCGAAGCGCCTCTTTGTGCAAGATACGAAGAATAATTTCCATTGCCACACGCAATATCCAAAATGTAATCCGCAGGATTAGGAGATAGAAGTTCCGTTACTTTGGGACGCACTACCTCTCTGTGAAATTCATTAGATTCGTCACCCATTGCATTATCCCAAAATTGTGCGTTCTCCTCCCAGATTTTTTTACTTTCCTCTGTTCCCATGTTCTCTCCCACTCCCCAAATTTGCTTTTTTGCTTCCATTAAATCTTCCTTACTATATTCCATTGTTACCCTCCATAACTTCTGATTGTTGCCGTCTTGACGATTATGTATCTTTACATTACCTTCTGAAACATATGGCGCACCTTGTCCAGGCGGCTGTTTGGACGGCGGGGCTGGATGACCGGCTGACCGACAGCGGCCTGATATCCTTTCAGCTCTGTAAGGCATACGCTCCGCCCGTTGGTGTAAAAGGCCAGATCAGTACGGTATGCCTGTATACAGCGGGCGGGAATCTCGCCAGTAAAGACAACTTCATCCTTTTTTACCTGGGCCGTTTCGATGGTGGCACAGTATTTCGGTGCATCATGATAAGCCCTGGAAAGGTATTCCTGGGGCGCATAGAGGATGAAGGAGAGATAAGGTTCCAGCAGCTGCGTCCCCGATTCCTTCAATGCCTGTTCCAATACAATCGGGGCCAATGAGCGGAAGTCCGCCGGCGTGCTGACCGGACTGTAATAAAGCCCGTATTCAAAGCAAATCTTACAGTCCGTTACGTTCCAGCCGAACAAGCCCTGCTCCAGCCCGTAACGGATACCATCCCTGACAGCGTTTTGAAAACTCTGGTTCAAGTATCCCAGCGAAACCCGGCTCTCGTATTGTACACCGGAGCCAAGCGAGAGTGGTGTAACAGACAGTCCTATGGATGCCCAAAACGGGTTGGGCGGCACCTCGATATGGATGGTGTGGCTGGCTGCTTTGAGCGGCCGCTCCATATAAATGACGGAGGGTTCCTTTACCACTGTTTCAAGCTTGTATTTTTCCGACAGCAAAGCGGAAACAACCTCCAACTGCACCCGGCCCAAAAAAGAAAGAATGATCTCATGGGTGATGGAATCCACTTCGCAACGCAAAAGCGGGTCAGTATCCGCAAGTTGCGTAAGAGCGTCCAGCAGCCGTTCTCTTTGCGCTGCCGTTTTCGGCGCAATCGTCGTCCGCAGCATGGGGAGGGGGTCCTCGCGCCACCTTTTACGAGGGAGCCGGGTTTGGTCCCCTAATACATCGTTTAACCTCACGCTGTCGCTGGGAAGGATAACAATTTCACCCTGATAAGCGGTGTCTGTCCGAACAATTTCCCCTTTGGATGGAATACGCATCTCTGTGATTTTCAGCTTTTCTCTCCCGGCCAGGGCCACCGTATCCCGCAGGCGCAGCGTTCCGCTGTATAACCGTAGATAGACACGCCGCTGGCCGCAATCGGTGTACTCAACCTTGAAAACGCTGCCGCATAGGGCGGCGCCCCCCTGTTCCCCAATCGGTTGGAACAGCCCTGTCACCGCATCCATCAACGGTTGAATGCCAAGGCCATTTTTGGCGCTGCCATGATAGACTGGGAACAGGGAGGCGTCTTGAACCCGCTGCTGTTCCTCCCGCGCAAGTTTTTTCCGGCTGATTGGTTCTCCTGCGATATACTTTTCCAATAATTCATCGTTATTTTCGATGACCGCATCCCATGCTTCTATGTCGGTATTTTCCTCCAGGACTATTTCCGGGGACAGCGACACCGTCTGCTTGATGATAATATCGGCGGAGAGCTTATCCCGAACAGACTGAACCACGCTCTGCAAATCAACGCCAGCCTGGTCGATCTTGTTGATAAAGATAACGGTGGGAATGTTCATTTTCCGCAGGGCATGGAACAGAATACGGGTCTGGGCCTGCACGCCATCTTTAGCGGAGATCACCAAGATGGCCCCATCTAAAACAGCCAAAGAGCGGTACACCTCCGCCAAAAAATCCATGTGGCCGGGCGTATCCACAATGTTAACTTTACATCTGTGCCACTGGAAGGAAGTGACTGCCGCTTGAATGGTAATCCCACGCTGCCGCTCCAAAAACATGGTGTCCGTCCTCGTTGTCCCTTTTTCGACGCTCCCCGGTTCTGAAATGGCTCCGCTGGCATATAGCAGGCTCTCCGTCAAGGTCGTCTTTCCAGCGTCTACATGGGCAAGAATTCCAATATTGATTATTTTCATGTGATTGTCCTCCCTTTACAGCCCCAAAGGGCATAAAAATCCCCAGCAGTAAAATACTTTTACCACTGGGGATTATAAGTTGCGGACATACACATATACAGCATACACCTGTTTGTGATTGCTGTTTTTGGGGATATGTCAAAATTGATAAGGCAAAAGTATTCTTAAATTGGGTACAAAAAACTAAGCCCCTACAAAAGGAGCTATCATAATCCTTTGTTCCCACTATTTGATTATAGTTTTATTTAAGAATACCTTGCCGCATATTTTTTACTCCTTTTCTGGATTAAATCATTGTATCACATCAGTTTTAGGAAAGCAAGTACCTAAAAGAAATTTTTCTTCCCCTTATATGTAACAATCATACCGGCTTCCTAGCGTTCAGAATGTTTTCTGCTGTCTGCTGTGGTGTTTGGTTGGAATTGTCCAGCCAAAAGCCGATCCGTGGTGTTGTCTGCATTTTACTAAATACAAATTCAATGTATACAGAAAGATATAAGGAGTGGGAGGGATTCCGCCGTAGTTGGCATTGTAGGAAAATCCAAAAGTTTAGATTTTCCCACAATGCTTATCTTTTGGTCTTTGGTTCGGAATAGTGTAGTGCTGGCGGTCTATCTCTTGTTTTCGGTTGCTTGCTTCCTTACCGTACATGAGCATTGGCGCCAGGGTTGTCGTTGCCGTAACCTTCCAACAGGTTGATGACACCCCAGATACCAAGACCAGCGCCCAGAGCGATAACGAGAGTCTGAAGAACGGTAATTGCCTGTTCAAAAAATGCCATAAATAATATTAGCCGGAATCATTTGAATGATTAGTTAGGTTTGTTTCATAAGCGCACAAAAGCCGGAACAATCTGCCCTCGATATATGAGAGCCTGATTCCGGCTGTCCTCCTTTTTCATTATTTTGTTGATGATTGCCCGCTTTGTACGCCAATGGCCTCAACAGAGGCAGTTGCGGCAAATAGATACGATCACTCCTTTCTCAGCGGAACCGTATTACACGCCCTCCGTGTCTACTTCATATACATCGCAGACCTCATCAGGCTTGAGTTTTAGTCTGGCAGACAAAAATGCTTCAATATCAAAGGTATTTCGCTTGTCTGCATCAGCTGTGTATTTGAAATTAGGGTGTCTGGTAATGTCATACTTGTCTGAAAGAAACGGACGCACACCGCGCAACTGCAAGATGCACTTGCCGCCATCCATAACTGCCAGCTCGTCCTGGCTCATCAGCTCTTTTCCCAATTTCTGATAATTGAGCGAGTGGGAGGTCTCCCGTCCCCGGCTCTCTCCGGTGTTGTAAGTGTCTATGGTTTCCTTTCCCAGAACAGCCGCCAGCTCTTTCAGCGTTGTTGGCTCTTTGCCACCCAGGAAGATGGAAGTATCCATATTGCCGATGATGGTATCGGCATTATCTTTGTAAATTGCCTTGAGCTGGCTCTGTGCCTGCAACACCAGACAGGCAGAGATTTCACGGCTTCGGATGGTGGCCACCAGCTTTTCCAGCTTCGGAATCTGCCCGATGTTAGCACACTCATCAATCAAACAGCGCACATGAACCGGAAGCCTGCCGCCATACACATCATCGGCCTTTTCACAAAGCAGGTTGAATAACTGGGTGTAGCACATGGAAATGAGAAAGTTAAAACTGTCATCCGTATCACTCATAATGAGGAACAGAGCCGTTTTTCTGTCTCCCAGCGTATCCAGTTCCAACTCATCGTAGGATGTAACCTCGCGCAGCTCCGCAATATCAAATACGGCCAGACGCGCACCGCAGGAAATCAAAATCGACTTAGCGGTTTTTCCAGAGACGAAAAGTCAAGGACTTTTTCATCAAATTCACAAAGAAGTCACATTTTGCGGACTTCCTCACGGAGCATACGCTTGATTTTGTCCTCCATCGTCTCCTTGGCGGTCTCGCTGAAATGGACACGGACGATATAGGTTGTCTTGCCAATCTGCTTTCTGACAGTAGGGCAAGTGGTGCTGTTGGTTGCGGTATTGTTCATTCAAAATCCTCCTGTAAATGAAAAATGCCCGGTGACTGTTCATCATCGGGCGGTGTCGGTATGAGGGAACAAGGCAAGGCGGCAACATTAAGGTATCTATAAAAACCTTGCCGTCTTTGCCATGCTTGCCGTGTTCCTGCGTCAGCTTCGGAGATAGCAGACCCATGCTGTGCCGTCTTTCTCGGTCACAAGCCTGTCTCCAATACGGCTTTTAGCTGTCCTCATCGTGCGTGAGGATATGCCCCTGTCATTGACCGCTTTTTCCAGCTCTGCACTCGGCATTTTCTTTCCGTCTGCCAGCAGTTCCAGTATCAGCATTTCTGCCTGTGCGGTCTTACTTTCCGTCTTGGCGGTGTCTGTCCCGGTAAGAAGCTCGTCAGCGGTAATGTCATAAGCCCCTATCCACTCAAAGCCTTTCTCGTCTCCCAGAGAAAATGCAAGGGACTGTCCGGGCGGCGCAAGGGAGCTTTTCTCATGGATAAGCACCCTCGTTGTAGGGCTGTCCTTCAGCTTGCCGATAAAAAGCAGACTGCGGACTGCCGCCGTAATGTCGATAGACCCCAATCCCCGGTAGGTGCTTTGCGTTCCTGCGGCTTTGTTCAGGTGTCCAATCAGCACGATAGCGCACCCGGTAGCCTGTGCAATGTCTCCCAGACTGCGGAATATCGGGCGCACCTCGTTTGCTCTGTTCATGTCCACATCTGCGCCCAGAAACGCCTGTACCGGGTCAATGATAACCAGCCTTGCGTTGTTTTCCCGGATTGCCCTTGCTATGCGCTCATCGGCAAGGGTCAGCGGTGTGTCCCTATCGTCAATGACAAGCACTCTTTCAAGGTCTGCTTCCGCTTTCATCAGTCGGGGCTTGACGGTATCGCCCAGACCGTCCTCTGCGGTCTGGTAGATGATGTTGAAAGGCTCAAGGGTCTCCATACCGGGTAAAGGCTTTCGGTTGGTGCAAGCCGCCGCAAGACGCATGGCAAAGTAGGTCTTGCCCTCGCCGGGGTTGCCCTGTATAATCGTCAGCTTTCCAAAGGGGATATAGGGAAACCATAGCCAATCCACGCTCGTCAGCTCCACATCTGCCATGCGGAGCATGGGAACAGGCTGGGCGGTGGGCAGCTCTCGCAGCGTGATTGTCTCGGCTATGAATTTGCGGCTGGGAATGTCCCCTTGCTGACGGAGAACATCGTTCCAGTCTTTCCTTGCCGGGACAAGGCGAATGACGGCGATCTCGCCGGGAATGTCCTGTGCCAGCCGGGTGCAGGCTTCACTTCCTGCGGTGTCGCTGTCAAGGCAGAGGAACACTTTTCGGGTGTCCTTGCGTTCAGAAAGAAAACGGTCAAGGGCTTTGCCTGAAACGCCGCCCAGGGCAAGGTAGCTCCTTGCCTGCCAGTCCTGCGGATAAAGGCAGATAAAGGACAAAAGGTCAATCGGTGCTTCAAAGACAAAGAGCTGGTTGCCGTTTCCCTCATAGTGGAACGGATAGGATTTGTCAGACCCGGCAATGTCCTGTCTGAATGGGTCTGCCGTTCCTCGCACATGGGCGTATCTCGGCGTACCGCTTCGGTCTCTGCCGACAAACACAACATTGTGCCGCTTTGCGTCCTCGTAAATATCCCCGGAAAGAAGAAAAGCCTCAACAAGCGTTTTGTTGAGACCTCGGCTTTCGCAAAGATATTGAATTGCTCTGTCGGCTGTTCTGTTGTGCAAGGGCAAGTGAAACGCTGTGGGCGGTGCTGTGCTGGCTTCGCTCTGTCCCTCGGCGCTTTCGCCGGTTAAGAGCTGGACTGCTTCGGGAAAGGACTTGCCGTAAAACTCCATGACAAAATCAATGGGATAGCCGCCCTTGCTCTGGCTGTGGCGAAACCATTTGTTTCCCCGGACGGTCAGGCTGTCATGTTCTTTCCAGCGGTATTCCCGTCCGCTTTTGATAAGTGTCTCTCCCTGTGTGCGGAGAAAATCTTCCAGACTGACGGCGTTCGCCCGGTCAATCTGTGCTTGGGTGTAATTCATCGGGATAGTTCCTCCTTTTTGTGTCGTGTTTGGGGTCGATTTTGGTGCATTTGTTCCTCTGTACGCTCGTTAAATCGGGCGGCAGTATCTACACATGACTTGACCTTCCAAAGACGGTGTAAATCGTCTCTGACGGTCTTAAACTCGCCATAGGTGGTTTCGTGCGCCTGTTCCAGCTCGTCATACTCTTCGGTCAGCTTTTTCATATCCACCTTGCCGTCCGGGAACTCTCCGGTCAGCTTGCGTCTGGCGGCGTAGAACTGTTTCAGTTTCGCTTCATGCTCTGCCTTGTACTTGGCTCTGGGCTTCTCAAACTTGATTTTCTGCAAGCCGTCATAGACAGGCTTCAAGCTCTGGAAAGCAGCGGAGCTGTCATAGAGCTGCTTAATTGCTTTCATTCGGGCGGTCTGTTCGTCCAGCGTTTTCTTCAAGCTCTCTGTGGCAGCACTGTGTTCGCTGACACGGTGTTCCAAATCTTCAAGGGAGTAAATGCCGTTTGCCCGGAGATAATTGAAAGTCTCGTTCATCTCCTTTAGGTTGCTGACCTTGCCTTTCTGCGAATATGCCCCGGCTCTGCGCTGGGTGTAATAGGCGTTCAGCAGAGAAACAAGGTCGGGTGCCTGCGGCTTGGCAAGCTCCGCTTTTGCTTCGGCAATCCAATCAAACAGGAGAGCGATTTTCTTCTTGATGTCCCGGATAACGGCATTGGTTGCTCTGATCCAGCGGTTGAACTCGCCTTTCTCGGTGCGTATGCCTTTCTTCTCCATTGCCCGGACGGTTGCGCCCTCATGGACGGTGGGAAGAAGCTCTACGCCCTGACGCTCATAGCTTCGGTGGTCGATACGAACGTCAAGCCCCTTTTCCGCAAACTTGGCGTTGCATAACTCTGCCCATGTCTGCCGCCAGTATTCCAGCGTTTCGGGACTGCCCCAGTCGGTAGTGGGAACGGCGTTGAAAACAAACTCGCCGTTCTGGTCCCGGATACGGTTGCCGTCCTCGTCCAGCTCATACACCCGGCGTTGCTTTAGCCCCCATTTGCCGTTCTGCTCGATGGGGCGGATAGGGCAAAGCACATGAAAATGTGGATTTGGTATGCCACCGTCCTCCCGGTCTGGCTGGTGTACGGCGAAGTCAACCACCATGCCCCGGCTCACAAAGTTCTCCAATAAAAATTGCCTTGCAAGAGCGATGTTTTCCTCAAGGGAAAATTCATTCTGCAAGGCAATGTCAAAGCTGTATGCAAGCTGGGCGTTCTTTCCACGCTCGGCTTTTTCCACGGCGTTCCATAGGGTCTGGCGGTCTGCGTATTCGGGCGGTGCATGGGACGGCAGGAGAATGTCGGAGCAGATCACGCCGCCCTTGTGGGTGTAGTCGCTGTATTCGCCGTAATACTCGCTATACAATCGCTCCCCGGCTCGGTAGGCGGCAGAAGCGATAGCGGACTGTCCTGCGCTTCGCTTAGTCTGCGTGACGCTCAGATGAAATAGTGCCATCGGCTTTCAACTCCTTTTCTCTGTTTGCTTGGCTGATATGAGTAATCGCCATGTGACGGACGGCTCGCTGGACTTCGGACAGGGAAAAGATGTGTTCCATCAGCTCTGTCATTTCGGTGCGTGTGAGATCTTTGACCTCCGGGGCAAGGCTCTCAATCGTGCCGCCCAGATTGCAAAGGCGGTGGGTGCGCTTGGTGCGTTCGCCTTTCTCCAGATACTTCTTTCTGTTCTCCAGACGCTCCAGCTTGTGTTGTTCCTGTGCAAGCTGCGTCTCGGCTCGTTCCTTTTCGGCTCGGAGCTGGTCAAGGGTTTTCGGTTTTGTCATTGTGATTGACCTCCTTTTTTGATTTTGGGGATAAAAAAAGACCGTCAACTTTTCGCATAGTGCGACCAGTCAACGGTCTGATTTTCGGTATTTATTTTTCCAAACTTGCTGGCGGCGAACAGCATTTTATGCTGTTTGCGGACGGCAAGTCCACAGGGGATAGCCGCATTAGCGGCGCAAGGGGGTGTAGCCACCTTGACGGAACGAAGTGACGCAACTTTCTCGGTCGGGCAGTTTTCTTCTGCTGACAGAGAATGAAGCTCCGCAGGACGCACATACTCCCGATAGGAGAGTATAGAAGTGCGCCCTTTAGTTCCTAAAGGGATTTTCTTCTGACCCAAATTATATAAAATGTAGATCAAGACATTTCTAAGAGGTACTCTCAGATTTTCACAACATAAGGTTCATCTTCAATAATACCCTGATCGTGGGTAACAATGATAACCGTTTTACCTTCTTCATTGAGTTCGTGCAATAACCTCATAACAATATCTCTATTTTTCTTGTCAAGTGAGCCAGTAGGTTCATCTGCCAAAACAACAGAACATTTTTTCATCATAAGACGAGCTAAAGCAACTCTCTGTTGTTCACCACCGGAAAGCTGATAAACTTTTTTGTTAACTTCCTTTGATAACCCCACACGATTAAGAGCTTCTTTAAGTGATACTTTAGTTCGGCTTGATTTTTTAATCAAACTTAAATTTTCTTTAACTGTCTTATTTTCAAGCAGTGCAAAATTCTGAAAAAGAAACCCCACTGTATCCGCAAAAAAACTGTTTTTATTTTTAAGCCGGGTAATATTCAGCCCTTCGATTATGATACTGCCGCTATCCGGTTTTTCGATACCACCAATCATATTGAGTAAAGTGCTTTTTCCACTGCCGCTATCGCCGCTGATTACTACAAAACTTCCATCCGGAATTTCTAAATTAAAGTTAGAGAAAATTATTTTCTCTCCAAATGCTTTATTTAAGCCACGAATTATAATCATAAACATCCTCCCTTCAATGACTTTGAGATATTTGTTTTTTCAACCCACATAATATTTGTGAAAATGATTGCCATTTCAATAATGGTGAGCAACGCTCCAATCAGTAAAGCAATCCCGACACTTGCGTTAGATATAAAAATCGAAACAATGCAAATCAATATCACAACGGCTATATTTTCTAAGAGATTAACGGAAATAAATCTTTTGTGCCTTTCATAAAAGCGATAGCCCAAAACCTTTTTGAGGGAGATTTCCATCGCATTAAGTCTAAATTCCATTTTCACTTCAGATATGATGATAGCGATATCTAACAGCAATACTAATACGCAAAGAGAGCTTATAAAGCCAATCAGTTTCACGAGGAAACTATGACTATAAATGTAATCCTCTCCGACATTCGTCAGCATAAAATAGTGTGAACCAAGCTGTTCTGAATATTTTTTCGCAACACTGCGAATTGTGCTTTCATCGCATCCGTAGATTACCTCACCATTATATGTTCCTGTTTCGATATAACTTCCATTTAAAGCAACAGCCTCATTTGCCTGATAAATCACAATCGGATTTGTTACTCTTGACAATCCGTCAATAGCCTCTTCTCTGTTCGAATTGAGATAATAAAATTGTTCTCTGCCAGAATATTCTTTATAAACAACACGCAGTTCTTCTGCATTTTGGGTAAGAGAGCCAATTTCCTCTTTTGCGATATCTTTGTATGATTCCGCATTTCTTCCCTTTGGCACGAAGACCACGATATCCTCTTTTTCATCATCTTCAGTAAGCATATCAGAAAACCCTTGTAGCATATCTCTGGCATTATGATTTACAAAAATATAATTATCCGTATCGCTTATCCGGCTGCCTATGCAGACCACCGGATTTATCGTGTTGTATTCATTTTCGTAAAGGTCATTCCAAAATTTGCTCTCTTTGGATTCCTCCTCATTTTCTTCAAAAGGAGGTTCAATCTGCATAACTCCAAAATAATAATCATTATAATGATTTTCTAAAAGAGTAGTGTTTGTAAGTAAATTACCTTGAATGCTACTGAGATTTGTAGTTATTGTAAAAATTGTCATGGCAGTAGCAAATACTTTAAGACCGTTCAGAAGATAAAACATACCTTTTTTATCTGAAGCATTGGCAAAGGCTTTTTTTACATCAAAGCGGACAAAAGCAGCATAAGGAATTACGGAAAGAACTGCTCCGGCACAATACACTGCCAAAATGAGATGATCTTCATACGCTCCCGATATAAATTGAGAAACAAGCAACTTTGCTAAGACGAATAATGCAGCATATGAAATCATATCAGCCACTACAGCTTTTAGAGCAATCACAGCAGCATTTTCGCCCAGAGAAGCTCGTACAACTACTTCCTTTTGCCTGCGTATCACCTCAATCATATTAAGTACAATCATCAATATGGCAACCAGGCCCCAAACAATGAACATCATATCAGTTTCGGTTGATTGCCAAAACTCTGGCTGCGATATAGAATATTCTTTTGCCAAATCTTGATATGTGGCAATAATGTCATCATCATCACCGATATAGCTGACCATTATTTCCTGTCCATTGCCTGTGTTTTTTGCTTCTCTAAAATCTTCAAATTCTATTACGGTGATTCCACCTATCAAAGCCGTATATGTTTTTTCCTCAATATCCATTGTGCTTTTAAGACTATCCCGAACAACGGTATCATCACCATAAATATAAAGTCTTGTCTGATAATTAGAAACTCTCTGATTAAAAGTCGAAAAAATATGAACACCATGCTTCTCAGCTGTATCTTCTGCATTGGCTAAAAATGAATCCATATCGTCATTAGTAGTTGTGTATCTGGACGATAAATAATAAGCACCATTAAAGTTCCAGAGCATATTTTGATATACTTCAGCTTGCATAACAAAAGCAAAAATAATCGTAATCAACAGCAATATATTTCTTATATGTTTCATTTGAAATTCTTAAACCTCCTTTGAATAGGTAACAGACACACGATTGCCCAAAATACTAATATGGATTTTTTCATACAACCACATTCTCTTGTTAGATTCTAATTTTCCGTTTTCTTTATTCGCATAAATTGTACCATAAAACTCGTGAACAATTCTACCGCAACTTTGGACTACATGAGAAAAGTCCGAACAGTTTTCTGCCCGGACTTCCTCGCTCAATCATAAATCAATTCCGCTTTCACAATCTCCTCTGCCTGTGCCTTGCAAGCGTTCATCTGCCGCACCCATTCCATTTGGTTTTTGGCTTTTAGTTGCTCGGTCACGCCGTTTTGCTCTGCCAGTGACCGCACGATCAGCTCCATGCGGTTTCGTGCCGCTTCGTCAATCTCGGCGCAATGCTCAAAGAGCTTGTCGGATAGCACCAGCTCATTGAACAGTATCGGACGGTGCATTTCCAGATACGCCTTGCGAAGTCTGCCGTAGTGTCCGAGGGGCTTGGTCTTGCGGATAACGATGTTCGGGATAAGATAATCGCCGTTCTGTGTATAAGTGATATTCATGCTGTTTGTACTCCTTTCATCGGCTCTCTCTGCGGTAAACTGCTGACAGGGACGAACACTCCCTTTGCAATATCCTCCGCACGAATAGCGGCTTTCTTGGCTTCGATTTCTGCCTTTTTTCTCCCCTTGATTTTGTCCTCGTATCGCTTCTGCGCTCCGCTGGCTTTACGCTTCAAGTAGTTCTGATGAAGCCTGTCCTTGCGTTCCTCACGTTTGCGGATTTCCTCTAATTCTTCCGGGGTCAGCTCCACTTCTCCAAACGCCGGGGGAACAAATCGCCCGACAAAATTGAAGTAAATCTCGACCTCCTGTGTGGTCTGTATACTGCCTTTGCGGTCACGCTCATGCACAAGGATTTTCTCGATAAACTCGTTGAGCATAGCAATGGTCAGCTTGTCGAAGTTCTCGTATTTGTCAATCAGAGCGATAAAACGGTCAGCGTCCTTTTCGTGCTTCTCGTAGCTCTTGACTGCCTTTTCCAGAGCAGAGATTTCAGCGGTAAGCTCGGTCTGCTCCTTTTCGTATTGAGCGTCCAGAGTGGCGTATCTGCTGTCGGACAGCTTTCCTAAAATGTTGTCCTCATAGATTTTACAGAGCAGGACTTCCAGCTCCGACACTCTCTGCTTTGCGGTGGCAAGGCGTATCCGCTGTTTCTTAACCTCTGCTGTCTGCTGGCTGGACTGCGCTTCCTGCACCACACGGACAAACTCGGCTCGGTCATGCTTCGCATACTCGGCAATGGCTTTGAGCATTTCAGAGACAAGGGACAGTACCACATCTTCATTGATACGGTGCTGGGTCTTGCAGAGCTTTCCAACTGGGACTTTGCTGTATTGGGAACAGGTATATTGAGAAATACGCTTGCCGTTGTTGGTACGGTGGACATACATCTTGCCGCCGCAATCGGCACAATAAAGCAAGCCTGTGAGGGGAGCTGCTTCGCCCCAGCCGTCCGGGTAGCGTCTGACATTCCCACGGATTTTCTGCACAAGGTCAAAGGTCTGCTGGTCAATGATAGGCTCATGGGTATTCTCGAAAATTGTCCATTCGTCCTCCGGGACATAATGGCTTTTCTTGTCCTTGAAGTGCTTTCGGGTCTTGAAATTGATGGTGTGTCCCAGATATTCACGCTTTTCAAGAATGTTGCAGATGGTGGAAGAACCCCAGCCGTACACATCTTTGAAAGTCTTGTTTTTGTTCACGCCCTCGCCGTGTTGGGCAAGGTAAGCAGACGGAATAAGCACCTTTTCCGATTTCAGTTTGCTGGCGATCTGATACGGACCGTAGCCGTCAATCGTCATGGCAAAGATGCGCTTGACCACATCAGCGGCTTCGGGGTCAACCAACCATTGGTCTCTGGCTTCGTTCCAGAGATAGCCGTAAATGACCGTGCCTGTGAGGTGCTTGCCGGACTTGCCTTTTGACTGGAAAGTGGAACGGATTTTACGGCTGGTGTCTCTGGCGTAATACTCGTTCATAATGTTGCGGAAAGGGGTAAAATCATCGTCCCCTTTGGCACTGTCCACGCCGTCATTGATGGCGATAAGGCGAACGCCACGCTGACGCAGGATTTCCATAATCTGACCGACTTTCAGATAGTCACGCCCCATGCGGCTCATGTCCTTGATACACAGGTACTCCACATTCCCGGCTTCCACTTCTTTCATCATTGCTAAAAATCCGGGACGGTCAAAGCAAGTACCACTAATGCCATCGTCCGTGAAATGGACAATGTTTGTAAAGCCCTGCCGGGCGGCGAACTCCTCCAACATAGCTTTTTGGAAAGAGATTTGTCAAGGGTGTTTTACCATTCAGCAACGAATTAAGGCATAAACAATATCACATTTTTATAATGCTTTTTGACCACAATCAGTCCGGCACTGATTGTGGTCTTTATTTTGGAAATGACATTTTCCCCTTAAATAAAGGAATCAATCGTCGTTGCGTTTTTCGTCAATATCTGCCATAATAAAAAGAAGTGTAAATAAAAGAAAAAGGGGGGAATTGCCATGCCGCAAACACCGTTTCATGCCTATTACAAGGCCCGACTTTTGGAACAACTGCCGGAAGCAGAACAGTTCCTTCCGGTCTTTGCATCATCGGATATTGAAATCTATCCGTTTCAGATTGCAGCGGCCAGCTTTGCCCTGCGTTCCCCCTATCAGAAAGGTGCCGTTCTGTGCGATGAAGCAGGTATGGGCAAGAGCCACGAGGCCATGCTGGTCATCAATCAAAAGTGGCTGGAGGGATACAGCCGGATTCTGTTGGTCATTCCCAATGCCGACCTGCTGCACCAGTGGACGGAAATGCTGGAGCGATTCTATACCGTCCCATATGTGGTGCTGACCAATCGGGACCAATGGCGGCAGAACACCAGTGAGGACAACTCCAACGCTTTTATCCAAGATGCCATTGTTATTACTACCTACGACTTCGCCGCCGACAATGAGGAGGCCGCAAAGGTAGTTAACTGGGATCTGACGGTATTCGAGGAAGCCAATGCCCTCTCTCCAGTCTACCGGGAGGACAACAAGCAGGCCAAGGCCCTCAAGCGGATCGCCGGAGACTCCTTCAAGCTGCTGCTGACCGGCACTCCCATTGAAAAGAACATCATGGACTTATACGGTCTGATCTGGTTCATCGACGAAACGCTGCTGCCGGGAGAAAAAGAGTTTCTGGCCCGGTATCTGCGCCGACCAGAGAACTACCCGGAACTCAGCGAACAGGTCAGCCGCTATTGTTTCCGTACCCTCCGTTCCCAGGCCAAGCACTACGCCAAGGTGACGGAACGTGTGCTGCTGACCGTGGAGTACACCCCCGGCAAGGCAGAGCGGCAGCTCTATGAGCTGCTGTACGCCTACATCAACCAGCCGGAAAAGCGAGCCTTTCCCGAAATGAACCAATATGACCTGGCTCTGCGGCTGCTGGGCCTGTTGGGTTCCTCTACGGCGGCAATTTTGCAAACCATCAAAGGTATCGTCAAGCGGCTCCAGGGGCTGGAAAACGCAGCGGACGAACTAAGCCAATGGCAAGAGATTCAAACCGCAGCCGAAAGCATTCCCCAGGATGCCAAGGCCGGTGAGCTGCTGACCGTTCTCAAACAGGGATTTTCCCTGATGAAGAAAACGGGAGCCAAACAGAAAGCGGTTATCTTCACCGAGAGCGTGGAAACCCAGAAGATGCTCCAGAATCTTCTTTCTGACCGGTACCGCACTCTGGCCTACAACGGCAGCGCCGATTACTCCGTGATCCGCCAGTTCAAGGAGGATGGCGAGGTGCTGATTTCCACCGATAACGGTGCCAAGGGCTTCAATCTGGAGGAGGCTGCTTTCATCATCCACTACGACCTGCCGTACAACACCTTAAAGCTGGAGCAGCGTATCGACCGCTGCCACCGGCTGGGTCAGGAAAACGATGTGCTGTCAGTGGCCTTCATCGACAAGAACAACTTTGCCGATGTTCGCAAGCTGGAGCTGGTCAACAAGCGGATGTTGGTGACAGACGGTGTCTTTGGTATTACCGATGACGTGCTGGGCGGTTTTACAGATGATGTAAAAGCAGCCTTTCCGGTCATTGCCCAGCGGTTGCGGCCCAGGGCACAGATTGAGCAGGCATACCGCCAGACCCTGAGTACCCACGAGGAAGATAACCGGCAGACCGTCTCCGCAGCGGAGGATATTCTGTTTACCACCTTCACCAAGGAACTGGCCGACAAGGTGAAGATCAATCCCAAGTATGTGAATCGCCGTGGACAGGAGCTGAACAACGACCTCTGGGAAATTACCAAATGGTTTTTTACTCGTTATAATGAAAAGAACGATGATTGCCGTTTTGTGATTGACGAATTCAACCGTACGATCACGGCCACGGAGTACCGGGAACTGCCGGTGCTGTTCTACTACTGGACGGGGAGCCGGAACCGGCCCTATCGCAGCCAGAAGATGTACGGCATGGCAAAAGACTTCAAACCCAAGGCCGGACAGATTACCCTGTCCAGTATCATAGGCCGTGGGATTCTCCACGAGCTGGAGTGTGCCAACGAGGGAGTGCTGACCATCCCGACGGTGCAGGCGCCGTGCCAGATAGCCCTTTATACTGTCACCCTGGTTTCAGGCTCCAGCCGCACAGAACACGCCGTACTGTGCGGTTTGACGGATAGCGGCAAGGCCCTGGACGATGCAGCTTGCCGCAGCATCTTTGACTTGCCGGTGGAGAGCAGCACGGAGGATGAGCGGAGATCCCCCCACTGGTTAAAAGGAACCAGCCGCCCCCACCCGCTGGATCGGCTGGTGCCGAGTGATAAGATGATGGCGGAGCAACTGGAGCGCCTTTCGCCTGCCCAGGCCGAGGAAATGGAGCGGATGAAGCAGCAAGTGTCCGCTGATAAGGCGGCATTGAGCCGAGAACTGAACACCCTGGACAGCCAGGTACAGCAGGCGCAAGCGGAGCTGGAGGCCGTCACCGGCGACCGGCTGAAACGTCTGGCTGCACAGAAGAAAATCAACCAGCTTCGGCAGGAATATATGAAGCACCAGGAGAGCCAGTTCTTTGACGCCATGCGGCTGGATATGGAGCTGGAAGAAAAAATGAAAAGATAATCGAAACATTACCGGTGTTTCAATAGACCACGAGTATGTAGTGTGTTATACAAAGCAATTCGGACACCGGGTATTCCGTGGAACCGACAGAAAAACAGAACAATATAAGAATCCTGACAATGACCCCCGTGGCCCTTGGACAAGTGCTAACATGGTATCATACTCCGGATAGGCATAATGAAGCCTTTCCGCCACCTCACCGGATACCGCCCTGAACAATTGATGGCATAGAAATAATGCTTCCCATATGTTTTCATAGGAATCCATCCGGTAGGTGGACAAAAGTTTCTCCCACAAATCCTCGGATATATACCTTTCAATAAACTTATAGTTCTTGCCTACACTTAATTTAAAGCCTGTTTCGATGCCGACCTTCCATGATATCATTCTCAGCAGCTCATGGCGAACAATCTGATTAAAATGATCAATAGCAAATAAAATTTCCTTACGGCACAATCCTTTAATAACATAAGGTGTTACATTCCAAAATTCATTGCAGCAATCATCATACTCCCTTGCGCTTGGCTTTCTTACATGATAATCTATATCAGTCG
Source organism: Roseburia hominis A2-183 (assembly GCF_000225345.1). Lineage (NCBI taxonomy): Bacteria > Bacillati > Bacillota > Clostridia > Lachnospirales > Lachnospiraceae > Roseburia > Roseburia hominis. The sequence goes on along the minus strand of NC_015977.1, from coordinate 355,738 downwards.
GAACTATGTCCCTTTTAATTCTACAATCTTTATCAATTAGAACCTTTATTAATTTATCGCCCTTTAGGTAATTATCTAACTCTTCCAAGGGCAATAAGGTATCTTTATCTTCCTCTCTAAGATACTTAACTAGCCCCGGATAATTGCTTATCCTTACAGTTCGGATCAATTAGAATTAGCCGAAAACGGCGGCGAAGAAACGAACCACCGAGAAGCACCGCCGCATTGCCGAGCTTGATACCCTCATTGAACGACTGTATGCGGACCGGAAAAGGCGCGGTTGACCGCCTTGCCCTCAAAGGCTTAGGGGCATATCAACTATATATTGGGGCCGAGTGCCGTTACTTTAACACCGCCGCTAGCCATGAGCTTATGCTTCCTTTAGGACACTGTCCCAACAGACACTTTTTAAAGTATGCTGCACTAATCCTTATTTTTCACAGCATAGCGCAATGACAGACAGCCATGTTCTGCATTCTCTGTTCCCTGCAATTCCAAATTAACTTTTTCAGATAACAGAAGGTTATCAAATAGTTAGATGTCTAAAAAGCTTGTAGTTAAAGCTTTTTAGACATCTAAATCTAGGTACTAAAACAATTCATCCAGTAAAATATAATATTTTATTTTCTCCCAATCAGGCTTGATCCCCAGTAAGTCAAAAAATAGCTCGACATACTGTTCTTCCCCGATATCCTCCCTGATCGACCGGACGCAGAAGGCAATGTCATACCACTTGTCCGCCCTGCCGCTTCTCCCAAGATCAATAAAGCCACTTACTTTGCCATCTTTCACAAAGATGTTGCTGTCTCCCAGGTCGCCGTGGGAAAAGACAAGTTCCTCTTCGGGCTTTTCCGTCTTTAAAAAATCATACAGCTCGCGCGGATCTTTAAATGGAGTGTCTTCTTCCCAGTTTTCGCAATCCACATCGGCCAGATCGTTATTCAGTAAGTAATCCAATTCGGCTAAGCGGCTGTCTAAGCTATTCGTATAGGGACAATCCGATATGTCGATGGAGTGAAAGAGCCTGATGCACTCCGCATACAGCTCGATAATCTTTTCAGGGCTTTGTTCATCTTCATACTCTTCCGAGCAAAGGACGCCATCGGCCTCACTCATGAGCAGATTGCTCCAGCCATCATGCCGTTCAAAGTGCAGGACCTTTGGAACAGGCAGCTTTCCTTCCAGCCATAGCATCATGTCCTTTTCCCGTTCCACATCATAGGTGGTCCCTTTATACCGGCTGTCCGTCATTTTTAAATATAGGTTTTCATTTTCTCCCACCAGCTTATATACCTTAGCAGGAGACATTCCTTCCGTATCTTTTACGCAGCGGTATTTTTCGATCAGTTTTTTCAATTCCGGTGATATTCTCATTTTAGCCATTTATTATTTCCTTCCTCTTTTCTACAGTATTTAAAGATACCCCAAGAAGCTAATTATAACAAGACGAACTCCAATTCACTGTTCCTTGCATTCTAAAACCTTAAATACCAGAAAACAGCTTTTTCAAAGTTGTTTTCAAAGTTGGCGTATAACATAGTATCGACGGAGCCGATTTTGAAACCACAATTATGATAGAATTTACAAGCTATAAGGTTATTGTCCTGGGTTTCAAGCATTAGTCCATGCAAGTTTTTATGCTTTGCCCATTCTATAGATATATTGATAAGCGCGCTGCCTATGCCTTGCCCCCTGAAATCCTTACATACGGCGATATCTTCTATATAAGCGTACCGGTTCCAATTTTTTCGCAGTTTAACTTTTCCGACGCATTTATCGTCTTGGTAGTAAAGATATATTATCTTATCAGTATTGTCAATATATTCAAGGCAATCTGCCTCCTCATCCTCTTCATCCTCTTCGTCTTGGTAGGACTTGCTACTGCCGATGCTCGTCCAAATTTGCACTATGATTTAATCAATCCGGCAGATGGAAGAAACTACGGATGCCCCGAAAAAGGCTGGCGATATGATCGAAATACCATGAATCGGCTCATTCAAGAGGGCAGGATTATTTGGCCCGACAACCCAGATGGGCGGCCGCGCAAAAAATCATTTTTGAACGAGCTGTCAGACAATCTTCCTGGTTTTTCATCTGTTTTCAGCACTGGCGTTTATACAAATACTGCAACCAAGGAAATTGGAGGATTGTTTAATAAGTATTTATTTGATTTTCCAAAGCCAGTCGAGGTTATTAAGCAATTAGTTTCCCAAGTGTCTAACACGGATGACATCATCCTTGACTTCTTCTCCGGTTCTGCTACTACCGCCCATGCAGTGATGCAGCTCAACGCTGAGGACGGTGGAAATCGGCGCTTTATTCTGGTACAGCTTCCCGAACTGTGCGACGAAAAGAGCGAGGCATACAAGACCGGGTACAAGAATATCTGCGAGATCGGTAAGGAGCGAATCCGGCGGGCTGGTAAAATGCTAAAAGATGCGCTTGAAAGTTCCGGTTTGTTTGTTCGTGCAATGAAACGCCATCAAGATCAGCATGATTCACTTGAAGGATTTGCTTATGCGGAGTGGGAAGAAAGTCCAGAGGTAATCAATGCAAAAAAAGAAATGGCAGCAAAACTGGATGTGGGCTTCCGTGTTTTCAAGCTGGACACCTCCAATCTGGAAACCTGGGACGCCACCCCCATTGAGGACGAGCAGCTCGACCTGCTGTATCGGCGGATGAACAGCATGATTCATCGGGTGAAGCCGGAGCGCACCGACCTGGATATGATTTATGAAATCATGCTCAAACTGGGTGTGCCGCTGACCTACTCCGTGACACCGTTCTCCATCAATAACAAGACTGTCTATGGCGTGGGCGATGACTGCCTGCTGCTGGTCTGTCTGGCCGAGGATGTGCAGCCCGAGGACGTGGAGCAGATGACCGAATATGCCCCGGCAAAAATCATCATCTCCCGTGACAGCTTTGCTGACGATACCGCTATGGCTAATGCCTACTATATCCTGCGGGATCATGGGATTGAGCTGAAACTGGTGTGAGAAAGATATGAATAACACTCTAAAATGGTTTCATGTAATCACAAAAACCATTGTACATTGCTTACTTGGAACAATCGAATACATTGGTATTCCATTTTTACTTGCTTGTCTTTCTACATTCATTTCCCCTATCTCCAGCGGTAATACTTTGTGGCTTTGGATTGAGCGGATTGCTTTTTGCTTTACGATATACGAAGTAATTATTGTTGGTGTGCGAAAAATGCAGATTGACATACGCAAAGATGCACTATTAGCACTAAAAACCGCCTACGAACGAGCAGCCCTGTATTGTGAAACAGGAAATCAAGACATATATCGGAACTTAACTTCAAAAATAGATCAGGTGCTTGACAATGGGATACTAAATCAACTTGATGTTGTGCAGAGCTATAAAAATCTCAAGCTCTACATGGACAGCAAAAATATTGTTGGAATCAAATATGAGATTATCAATATTCAGCACTCCATTGAAGCAGATAATCTCTTATGGAACTATACCCTGTTCCTGCGGTTATTTAAGAGGTGAACAGGCATGAAACTGAAATTCAAGAATCAAGCCTTCCAAATGGATGCAGTCAACGCTGTGGTGGATTTGTTTGCCGGCCAGGAGAAAACACGGAGCACCTTCTCCGTCATGGAGGAAGCCCAGACCAATTTCTTAAATGAGCTGGGCCAGGGCAATGCTCTCTACATTGACCAGGAAACATTGACCGCCAATATGCACACCGTCCAGAAGCGGAATAACCTGCCCCTGACCCCCACAGCGGAAGGCTGCCAGTTCTGTATTGAGATGGAAACTGGCACCGGCAAGACCTACGTCTACACCAAGACCATCTTTGAGCTGAACCGCAAGTACGGATTCACCAAGTTTGTTATCGTGGTGCCGTCGGTGGCCATCCGGGAGGGCGTCTACAAATCCTTTCAGGTCACGCAGGAGCATTTCGGCCTGCAATACGACAACGTGCCATGCCGGTACTTCATCTACAACTCTGCCAAGCTGTCCGACGTGCGGCAATTTGCCACCAGTTCCAATATCGAAGTGATGATTATTAACATCGACGCTTTCAAGAAAGCGGAGAACATCATCAATCAAGCGCAGGATCGGCTCAACGGTGAAACGGCTATGGGCTTTATTCAGAACACACACCCTATCGTTATCATCGATGAACCCCAGAGCGTGGACAACACCCCCAAGGCCAAGGAAGCCATTGCCACGCTCAATCCCCTGTGTGTGCTGCGGTACTCCGCCACCCACCGAGAAAAAATCAATCTGCTTTACCGCCTGACTCCGGTAGACGCCTACCAGATGGGGCTGGTCAAGCAGATCGCCGTATCCTCCAATCAGGTTGCCGGTGGCTTCAATCAAGCCTATGTGCGGCTGCTTTCCGTCAGCAACGACAAGGGCTTTAAGGCCAGAGTGGAACTGGATGTGAAGGGCAAGACCGGAGCCGTGACCCGCAAGGCCATGACTGTCAAGCCGGGCGACGATTTATTCCTGCTGTCCGGCGGGCGGGAACTGTACGAAGGCTACACCGTTACCGGAATTGACTGCACTCCCGATTTTGAACATATCGAGTTTGGCAATACCCAGGAGGTCAAGCTGGGCAAGGCCATTGGAGACGTGGACGAGAACATCGTCAAGAAGGCGCAAATCCGGCGCACCATCGAAACCCACCTTGACAAAGAGCTGCGGTATCTGGACAAGGGGATCAAGGTACTGTCCCTGTTCTTCATCGATAAGGTGGACAAGTACCGCCACGAGGACGGCACACCCGGCATCTACGCCACTATGTTTGAGGAGTGCTATCAGGAGCTGATCGCAAAGCCCAAGTATGCGCTCCTCCGAGAGCGATTCACCACAGATGTGAGCAAGGTACATAACGGCTACTTCTCTCAGGACAAGAAAGGACGCCTGAAGGACACCAAGGGCGACACCCAGGCCGACGATGACACCTACAACACCATCATGCGGGACAAGGAGTGGCTTCTCAGCTTTGAGTGTCCGCTGCGGTTTATTTTCTCCCACTCGGCGCTGCGGGAAGGCTGGGACAACCCCAACGTGTTTCAGGTCTGCACCCTGATCGAGCAGAAGTCCACCTTTACCTGCCGCCAGAAGGTGGGCCGTGGCCTGCGCCTGTGCGTGAACCAGGACGGTGAACGCATCGAGGACAAGAATATCAATGTCCTTCACGTCATGGCCAACGAGAGCTTTTCCGAGTTTGCTTCCACCCTCCAGAAAGAGATCGAGGACGAAACTGGCGTCAAGTTTGGTGTACTCCAGCTCAGTTTGTTTGCTGGGATGACCTATCAGGAAGAAGTTACCCGTGAGCATACGATTGACAGAGAAGAGGCCCACGAGCTGGTAAAAACCTGGATGGACGACGGCTCCATTGACAAATGGATGGCCGACCCCGAAATGACGGCAGCGGAAGAAAAAATTACAGCGGAATTGGAATCAGGGAAAATCACCGAACCGCCCAGCCCCGTAACGGAAGTCATGCGCCAAATTAAAAACGGTGCGACCGCTGAACAGGCAGCAGAGGCAATTATTGGAATCACCAGTACAATCACTACCGTAGAGGAACATACCGTCACCCACGAGGAAGCTACGGAGCTGCTGGAGCATTTTGAGCAGAAGGGGTATATCACCAGCACCGGTAAGGTCAAGGATACCATGAAGAACGCTTTGAAGAACGGAACCCTTGACCTGCCGAAAAAATATGAAGCTGCCAGAGAGCGTTTTGAGCAGATTATCGCCAATGCCGACCGGAAGCCCCCGGTGCGGGATGCCTCCCGTGATGTGGTGGTACGGCTCAACAAACAGGTCATGCTCTCCCCGGAGTTCCTGGAGCTGTGGAGCAAGATCAAGCAGAAAACCGCCTACCGGGTGAGCATTGACACAGAGCAGCTGGTGAAGAACTGCGTCAAAGCCTTTCAGGAAATGCCCCATATCCCCAAAACCCGTCTGGTGTCCCAGACTGCCGATATTCACATCCAGCAGTCCGGGATCAGCCACATGGAACGGGAAATGCGGACGATGGAGATTGCCAACGATTATCAGGCCCTGCCGGACATCATCACCGCCATCAGCGATGAAACGCTGTTGACCCCGGCTACCGTCAATCGGATTCTGGTAGAGAGCGGACGGTGTGGCGATTTCCTCAACAATCCGGAGGCATTTCTGGAGCAAGCCGTAGAGCTAATCCGCAGCCACCGCCACGCCTTGGCTATCGACGGTATCCGTTATGTGAAGCTGGATGGCCAGGAATATTATGTGCAGGAAATCTTCGACACCACGGAGTTGCTTGCTAACCTGGATCGAAACGCCGTAAAGGTGGAACACAGCGTCTATGACTATGTGGTTTACGACAGCTCCACGGTAGAGAAGCCGGTGGCGGTGGCCCTGGACAACGACCCGGATGTGAAGATGTTCTTCAAGATTCCCAGCCGCTTCAAAATTGAAACCCCCATTGGCACGTACAACCCCGACTGGGCTGTGTATCTGAATAAGAACGGTGAGGAAAAGCTGTACTTCGTCCTGGAAACCAAGGGTGACACCAGCTTTATGCACCTGAAAACCAGTGAGCAGCTAAAAATCCACTGCGGCAAGGAGCATTTCAAAGCACTGGACGCAGGTGTGGAGCTGGAGACTGCAACCAGTTGGACGGAGCTGCGCAAGCGCATTTGACAGAGATAGAAAGAGCTTTTTATCTCACATCTCGTCCTTGATTCTTGCGCTTTCCCTTGTTGGAAATCTGCTGCTCCTTCTGCGTCTGGCGCACCATTCTCCGCACGGCCAGCCGCTCTGCATCCTCGTCCAGCATCCGGGACACCGCCTTTTTACTGTCAAACATCAGAAGTGGGCTGTACTTCTCAACGTAAACCTGCTGTGCCTGGTTCTCCGCTTCCTGTTCTTTGCCGGGGCGGATGGCCTGTCTTGCTTCATACAGCTGCACTGGGTCGAAGCCCTGGGCCTGCTCCCGAAGCCCGGCATACTCGTTCAGGGCAGCGTCCAACTCGGCGGAATATTTCTGTTCCTGTTCTTCCAGCCGTTTCAGGCTCTGCTCCATGGCGGCGATGTCTTTGGGAAATTTATCGGCGGCATCTTCCTCGGAATATGCCAGCGACGCCAGAAGCAGATTTTTCTCCGAACGCAGTTCCTCCAAATCCTCTGTCAGTGCCGCAATCTTAGCCGCCAGTTCCCGGTGCCAGAATACATGAACCGCAGAGAGCGCCTTTTTCTCGGAAAGCAGACTGCGGCGCTCCTTCGTCTTATCCCGAATGTCCTTTGCAAGCTGATTGTACTGTGTGAGGGCAGGGCGCAGCGTATTCAGCGAAGCATTCAGGCGTTCCTTGCCCTTGCGGAGATACCCCAGCTGATAGCAGAACAGAAGCAAATTTTTTCGCAGATTCTCCATGGTCTCGGCGAGCGCCGGGATGGTATTTTTAACTGCCTGCGCCAGCTTTTTGACCTGTCCTCTCAGCTCCCGGAGCAGGGCATTGTCCGCCTTGATCTGCCGGTTTAGTTCGCACCGGTCAGAGATAATGCCCTTTTTCTCCATGGCTCTGGCAACCACACCCTCATGGACCGTGGGCCGCTCCAGCAGAGCACGCTCGGCATGGCTGCGGTGGTCGATGCGTTCTTCGTGCCCGGTGCGCTCCAGATGGCGGTTTGCCACATCCGCCCATGCAGCCCGCCACAAAACAAGCTGCTCGTCGCTGTTCCAGTGTTCCGTGATGGGATTTTGCCTGCCATATTTGGTGCTTTTAGGATATTTGGATACCCGTTCATAGCCCTGCGCCTGCGCTGCGGACGGGGCCATATACACCTTCTTTTTGCCCACTTTGTACTGGTACTGTTTCTCCCAGCCGTCGGCCTGTGCCTGTTTGAACTCAGCGGCGGTAAAGCCCTGTTCTTCGCCGTCTTTGACGCAGAGATATTCTTTCTCGGTCTTGTACTGCCATTTTCCCTTTTCATCCAGCGGGCGCACTGTCAGCAGGATATGGGCATGGGGATTGTGTCCGGGGGGATACGGGTCATGGATAGCAGCATCAGCGCACATTCCGTCTGCCACAAACTGCTCCTTGATGAAATCTTGCAGGAGCTGAATCTGTTCCTCCCGGCTTAACTCTATGGGCAGCGCCGCCACAAATTCACGGGCAAGGCGACTGTCCTTTGCGGTTTCGGTTTCCTCCACAGCGTTCCACAGGATTTCTCGATCCTGCCACTCTGCGGGGGCGGTGGCTGGCAGAAAAACCTGCCGCCACCCAAGGCCCTGTTTGCGGGTGTAGTCGTGCTGCACCCCGTCATACTCGTTGAGCATCCGGGAACAGCTCAGATAGGCCGCAGCAGCTACGGCGGAGCGTCCAGCTCCACGGCTGACTATTTTGGCCTCCAAATGATAAATCGCCATTGTCTATCGTCCTTTCCGAAGGGCTACTGTGAAACGCAGCAGCCCTTCTTCCGTACTCGATTACAACAGGTACGTCGTGAAATGCGACGTACCACCAGCAGGGGTGGAGCGAATCGTTCCACCCCTGTATCTGTGTCAAGCTGCCGGTGGCAGGTTGACGCAGGCAGGCGGCGGGATGGGGTGGCAATATACCACCCCATGAACAGGGGATTCCAAAACGAAAACCCCTGCGCCGACTGCATGGGCAAGGCTGGCAGTTTGGCAGAAATGCAGCCTTGTCCAGCGGCTCCCGCAGGAGTCGCAATCCCTCTCGGAGAGCGCACGTGCCCGACCAACGGGAGGGCTACCACCGCCTGCTTTAGCAGGTGGTGAGTAAGTGCGCCCTTCGGGATGAAAAAGAGGAAGGCCCCCGGTTTCCCGGAGACCTCCCAGCCATTTTCAATCGTGCGCTGCCAGCTTTCGCCGCAGGTATTCTTCCAGATTATCAAGCCCTACCGCCTGTACTTCCGGCAGCACTTTTTCCAGCACAGCGCCCTCCTGAATGAGCCGCCTTGTCCGGGCTTTTCGTGCCTTCACCCGGTCCCGTGCCTGGGCTTCCTCCAAGCGGTGCTTTGCCTGTAACAGTTTCTTTTCTTCACTTGTCATAGGTTTACCTCCGTTTCTGCCAGATCAGGTCATAGCCCAGCACATCGGCCAGCTCCACGACCTCTTTATAGCGAATAGATTCTCGCTGGAGCTTGGCGGACAGGTTGGAAACACTGTCCGACCAGCCGTATTCCTCATGAAGCCGGTCAACCAGCTCCTGCATGGTGTATCCCGCCCGGACGATCTGTGCCTTAATTTCGTTGCGTACCGTCATCATCAAAAATCCTCCTAAATTTACTTGATAAAAAAGCGAAGCCGGTACGCCCTCTGGCATAGCCGCTTCGCTGTGTCGTGAAAAATTCTCTTATCAATAAATCCGTTCAGAATTGCCGGTGTGATGTCCCGTCCATAGGTCGCACCTTCCGACTTTCCCGTTCCGTGTGACTTGGTTTGAAACCGTGCATTTTCCCATGGTTCCATGCACTCGGTTCACCGGGGTGAGAAGCACGGTTTCGCAAAATGATTTCTTCCAACCGTCAAATACTTTTCGATTCCCACTTGCCTTGATTTACCCCTCCGATTTTGCCAGCGATTTTTGATATACAACCGCTGAATTGCTATAAAAGGGAGAACAACTGTCAATCAAAGCGTACGTACGTACACGATTCAGCGCCGCCATTCCTCCGGCACATCTTCCGGTACGTACGTACGCATCGAATCGCCGGAAAACACTGATATATGATTTCTCACCAATACTTCAACCCCCAGAAAACCACGCACCCGCCGTCCGGCTGCGTTGGTCACATTGTTGCAGTATTCCAGATTGTAGCGGCTCTGGCAGGCGATCAGAGCTTCGCTGAAGCTGCGTGGTTTCAGGGCAGGCAGGTTGTTCTCGGTGCAGTAAATCTGGTATGCTTCGTACAGTTCTTTGGAGCTGGCAGATAGATCGGCTTTCAGGCGAACATACCCGTCAGAATCCAGAAAATCATAGACATTGTTGTTGTCCCGTTTGACTGCCTCCCGGTTTTCTCTGGTGCGGTCACTTTCGGTGAACTTGAAGTTGTTGGCGGCCAGCCGCTGCAATCCCTCAAAAGCCCACAGCAGAATACCCTCCACCTCGGCTTTCATCTTCTCGGCCAGGTCGGGATCATCCACACGGCCAGCCGGTTTTTCTTTTGTGGTCAGCACCAGCTGACGGCGGTAAAATCCGTCGCTCCGGTCAAACAGCGCCTGCAAATCTCCGTTGGAGAAAGCCAGCAGCCGGGCGCACATCCATCCCTGATAGCTCTGCTTGCCCTTGCGCTCCAAATCCATTTTGCCCTGGGCGGTGACGATGGATTTTACATAGTTGGTCTGGCGCAGAGCCTCCATCCGCATATCGTCATCCACGCACAGGAGGATATGCTCCAGATCAGCACGGGCAAACCGGTTCTCGGATATTTTCCCGATGCTGCCGTCCTTCATGTTGGAACCGAACAAAGTTCCCAGCACAGCGCCGATCTGCGACTTTCCTTCGCCGCCGCTGCCCTTAATCACCATCATCCGCTGTCCCTTATTGCTGGGGATCAGGCAGTAGCCGATATATTCCTGCAAGGTGGGAATATCCTCCGGGTAGAGCAGACCATCCAGAAATTGCAGCCAGAGAACAGGCTTTGGGGCGTTGGGGTTGTAGGCCACGGGGAAACGGTTGCGGACGTTTTCCGGCTTTCCCTCCGCAAAGGTTCCATCCAGAAAAAGCGTCCCGTTGGAAAGGTGAATCCGGTCCGGCTCCGGGGGAAAATCCTCCACCAGCGCCGCCAGCTTCATCAGCTCCACAATGTTGCTGATTTTGCGGGGAATGTTGCTGACCGCACAGCATTTCAGCTCCTCAAAAATCTCTCCCCGCAGGGGCAGTTCGTCTGTCACACGGCCTTCGGGCGTGAAAAAAGCCCCGTTTGTGAAGATGATCTTGTGCGTCTGCAAGAACTCCTCACAAAACAGGGCTTCGTTGATGCTTTTTCCATCAAACCAGACGGGCATCCCGTCAAGCTGCGCTTTGTTTTTCATGGGCATCGTCCTCCTTTTTCAGCCTGTCCAGCCGTTCCTCCAAACCGGCGATCAGACCATCCTTGTTCAGCATTTCTACGATTTTTACCCGTTGTTCCAGCTCGGCGGCAATGAGCAAATCTGCCAGATACTCCACATAGTCCAGCATCTGGCAGGCTTCCACAAACCGGTCATCCAGAACATCTTCCGGTGTCTTGGGTGTGTGCTGCACCTTCCAGCGTTCCAGAAGATGCAGATAATCGCACAATACCCGCAGGCAGCGCACTTGCTCCTGCCGGTATGCTTTCAGCAGGGGACGCTCCGGTTTGGGCAGGGCAGCTGCCGCAGGCGGCTTGTCCGGGCCAATCCCAAAATCCTGGGCCAGCTTCTGTGCTGCCTCGTAGCTGCTCAGGTCAAACAGCTTCGCCACAAGGTCGATCACATCGCCGGTGGCTCCGCAGCCGAAACAGTAAAAATAACGCTCGTTCAGCTTCATGCTGGGGTGCCGGTCCTCATGGAACGGACAGCTGCACATCCCGTTTCGGCTGACTTGCAGCCCATAGTGTTCAGCCGCATCGGGCACACAAATATTCTGTTTTACCAGTTCAAAGAGTGTCATAAAAAATCCCTCCGTTTCAGGGCATAAAAAATGCGGCCTGCCCGGTTTATTTGGGCAGGCCGCAATCCTTATGCAGTTTGTGATGCTTCCGTTTCTTTGGCTTTCCGCTTTTCCTGCCGGTAGAACTTCTCCCGGCAGGCGGGTTTGCAGAATTTAGCGTTGGGGCGGATAGACTGGAACGACTCTCCGCAGCACTGGCACACCAGCTGGTACGGTTCACCCGGAACGATCAGCCCTTCGGCAATCTTCTGTTTGCGCTCCTTCTGGCGCAGATATTTTTCATGGTCACGGATGCGCTTCTGGCGGCGCTTTTCCTCCGCAGCCAGTTCTTCCTCGGTGGGTTCGGGCATGGGCACTTCAAATTTCCCGATAAAGTTCAGGTAAATCTCGATTTCCTGAACCCGTTCCCCGGTGCTTCTGTCCGGGGCATGGACCAGAATCTTCTCCACAAATTCATGGATCATAGGGGCGGTCAGCTCGGTGAAATCTGTATATTTCTGTGCCAGCGCCAGAAAGTGACTGGCACGGTCCGTGTCCTCATGGAACTGGTTCAGCTGCGCCTGCTCGGAGGCAAGCAGCTGTTCCAGCTCGGCCTGTTCCTTCTCATATTCGGCACACAGCAGCTCGAACCGTTTTTCCTCCAACTTGCCCATGGCATAGGTTTCATACAGCTTTTTAATCAGCACGTCCAGCTCGGCGCTGCGCCTGCGCTCCTTGGCGACCTTGCGTTTCAGCTCCTTGGCTGCTTCCTGCTGGCGAACCTGTGAAATGCTGCGAACCTTCTGAATAAATTCCTCCCTGTTCTGGATGGCATAGCTGGCGGTAGTGCGGATGGTTTCCAGAATCAGGGCGTTCAGAGCCTTGGTGCTGACGCTGTGGGAAAAACACATCTGGGTTTCTCGTTCGATGGTCAAGCAGTAGGTGGAACAGTTATAGGTGTCGTTTCTGTACTCCTTGCCATCTGCCCGTGTGTGTTTGCCCCGGTGGTTATACATCTTTGCTCCGCAGTCGGCACAGAACACAAGGCCGGTCAGGGGATTGGCGACGCCAGTGGTATCTGTCCGGCGCACCGTCCGCTTCACCTGCTGGGCCAGCTGCCAGGTTTCCGGGTCAACAATGGCCTCGTGGGTATTCTCAAAAATCAGCCAGTCGGACGGGTCATTTTTTACCCGCTTATCCCGGTAGGACTTTTTGGAGGAACGGAAATTCACGGTATGCCCCATATATTCCGGTTTCTCCAACATGGAGCTGACCGTAAAGCCGTACCAGTCATAGGGGCGGCTGGTGTCCACGGTATTCTTCCGGCTGCCCCTGCCGTTGCGGGCCAGATAATAGGCGGGGCACTCCACCTTCTCGGCTGTGAGCATTTTGGAAATCTCATAGGGGCCGTGTCCCTCCACCGCAAGCCGGAAAATTCGCCGCACCACAGTGGCAGCTTCCTCGTCCACCAGCCAGTGGTCCTTGTCCTCCGGGTCTTTTTTGTAGCCATAGATGGCGTTGTTGGTGGTGGGCTTGCCCGCCTTGCCCTTGACACGGTATGCTGCCGAAACCTTTTTGGACTGGTCACGCAGATACCATTCGTTCATGATATTGAGAAAGGGGGCAAACTCGCCGCTGTCCTGTTCCTCGCTGTCAATGTTATTGGCAACAGCAACAAAATGAACCCCATTCTGCCGGAACATTACCTCGGTGTAAAAGCCGGTTTGCAGATAGTTTCTGCCGATCCGACTTAGGTCCTTACACAGCAGGTGGGCCACCTTTCCCGCCTCGATGTCCGCCACAAGGCGCTTCCATGCGGGACGGTCAAAGTTGCCGCCGGACCACCCATCGTCTGTGTAGTGGACGATATTGGTGTAGCCCCGCTGTGCTGCATAGCTTTCAAGATAACGTTTCTGGTTCAGAATGGAGTTCGAGTCGCCCGTGAGGTCATCGTCACGGGACAGGCGCTCATAGAGCGCAGTGATTTTTTCTTCCGTCTGTCTGTTTGCCATATCAGGCGCTCCTTTCAGACGGACGGCTCATTTGTGGCAGTTCCATTATACCACATTCCGGCTGGTTTGCCAGCCCGTCATTGCGGATCAGCCGCAGAATTTTATCTTCCATCGTTTCCTCGGCGGTTTCGCTGAGGTAGACACGAACTTTATAGGTGGTGTTGCCAATGTGCCGGGTCAGAAACACGGCGTTTTTATCTGCCATAGAACCTCTCTTTCTTGCGCTTTCGGCGCATCCGGTGTATACTGTTGTTATGGTTCCGTTATTTGTAACCTGCGATTATGTTACTTTTTTGTGTCAAGCCTGAACATGGCGAAAGCCCCCTTTCTCCTGTGTGAATGAGCGAATGTAACCCAAGTAACTTGTTTTTAGATTACTCTTTCACTAATAGGAGAAATCCGGGGTGCAAAACGGAACCATTTTTGAAAAATCGCAAAATATTTTTTTGAAAAGAGGTGGGGTCATGGCGTATCTGTCTGATGACGAGCTTCTGGATACCGAGGGTGGCTTCACCGGATGGGACGATGAGACAGGCGCTGGTGCAACGGAGGAAACGCTGGAACAGGCGCTTGCGGAAGAACGTCTGGCCGAGCTGGAAAGTGAGCTGGAGCAGGACGAGCATCCCATCGACTATGAAGCGGAGCTGGAGGACGAGGAAGAAGAAGCCGCCCCGGTCAACGAAAAGCGGCTGAAACGGGAGATTCGAGCGGAAGCTGTGCGGCGGCTGGAGGAAGCAGCACGCACGGAGAAGGATTTCCGGGCCGTGGTGGAGGAATGGAACAAGCTGGACCGGAACCGGGAGCGCCGGGAACGGGACCACGAAAACCTTCGTGGGGATGTGCCGCTGGAATATCAGGCGGTGCCGGAACCCAAGCTCATTCCCCGCTGGATGAACAATCCCGCATACCGGCAGCTGATGGCCGGGAACTTTCTGGACATCCTGTTTGACTGCCCCTATGAGATGCACAACCTGACCGCTGACGCCTTTATATCCCGCATGGTGGAGGAATTAAGCGAGGAACATAAGGAAGTCCTGTATTTCCTCTCTTTGCGGCTGTACAGCACCACCCGGCTTGCCGCTGTTCGTGGGCAGTCTGACCGCAACATTCGCAAACTGCGGAAAACCATCCACAAGAAATTGCAGCGCCAGATGTATGACCATCTGTGCGGCAAGCAGGAGCATGGCGGCAGCCTGACCTTGCGGGAACGCCAATTTTTGGAGGAATACTCGAAAATCGCAAGAAAACAGGGCAAGGACGCCGTGATCCGGCGGGAAAACAAGACCAAGCGCAGAAAAAAGAAAAACCGCCCCTGATAATTGGGACGATTAAGGAGAAAGGGCGTGTATGATGAAAAATTTGTTTGAACAGTCCCGTTCCCATTGGGTGCGGTACGATCACTACGAGCTGAAAACAGCGGAAGATGGCAAGCGGTACATCACCCCCGGCAAGAGTGCAAAGCCGGATGTCTACAATCCGCTGAAAGAGGTCCCCAACATTGTGCTGGATGCCCTGAATGTAGGGATGTTGATGATGGGACGCAAGCCGGAAGCAGAAGTGGAAAAGGCAGTGATGGAGTTTGTCACCCGGTACGGCCTGCTGGGGCTGATGACCGCCCTGCCCACCACGCCGTCTTTTATGGACTATGAGGCGGTGTACCTACCGAAAAACCACTTTATTAAGGAAGAATCCATGGCGACGGACAAATATCTGTCCCTGTTTTATCCCTTTGATCAGCTGGATTTGGTGAAGAAAGGCATTGAATCCACATGGAATGTGTCCGGTGACCGGACGATGGTTGCCCTGACCATGACCTTCATGGACGAGCCGATGGCGAAGAACATGAGCTTCCAGCGGGAATATGCGGAACCCTACGACTGGGTTGCCCAGCAGTTCAAAGATTGGGCCTTTACACTGACCACCGCCATTTTGTACTACAATGACTATGATTCCATTGACGAGGACGCACGGGGGCTGTATCGCAAGGCCATGGCTGCGTTCGGCGGGATTGCCCCCAGCTACCACATTGAGCTGTTGGATAAGCCCACCATCTATTGGGATTTCCATTCGCTGCTGCTGGGCATCCAGATGATGTTCAGCTTCATGCTGGTAGACGGTGACCAGCCCCTGCGCCTGTGCAAGCACTGCCAGAAGGTGTTCCTGGGCAGCCGGTCCAATGCCGCCTTTTGCAGCCCACGGTGCAAGAACCAGTATAATGTCTACAAGAGCCGGGGAAAGAACCGGACGGATGGAGGTGACGAGGAATGAGCGAGGAACAGGGACTGACCCCGTATGAAACCAGAGAAATCCTCTTTTACAAGACCGAAAACGGAGAAGTGCGGGTGGAAATCCTGCTCTTTCAGGAAAACCTCTGGCTGACACAGGCAAAAATGGCAGAACTGTTCGAGGTGCAGAAAGCGGCTATTTCCAAGCATCTGAAAAACATTTTTGAATCTGGAGAACTGAACGAGGATTCAGTTGTTTCCAAAATGGAAACAACTGCGGCGGACGGGAAACGGTATCAGACCAACTATTACAATTTGGACGCCATTATCGCTGTGGGGTATCGTGTGAACTCCAAAAAGGCGACCATGTTCCGCATTTGGGCGAACCGGGTGTTGAAAGAGTTCATCATCAAAGGTTATGTGATGGATGACGCACGGCTGCGGGAGCCGGAGAACTTTTTCGGCAAGGATTATTTTGAGGAACAGCTGGAGCGTATCCGGGACATCCGGGCCAGCGAGAGAAGATTTTACCAGAAAATCACGGACATCTATTCTCAGTGCAGCGCCGACTACGATGTGGAAAGCCCCATCACAAAGGAGTTTTTTGCCACGGTGCAGAACAAGCTCCACTATGCGGTCACCCATCATACCGCCGCCGAGATCGTATACGACCGTGCCGACAGCACCAAGCCCAACATGGGGCTGACCACATGGAAAAACGCCCCCAAAGGCCGCATCCGTAAATCGGATGTCACCGTCGCCAAAAACTATCTGAACGAAACGGAAATGCGAAACCTGAACGAGATCGTCACCATGTATCTGGACTATGCGGAACGGCAGGCCCGCCGGGGAAATGTCATGTATATGGCCGATTGGGTCAAGCGGCTTGACGCATTTTTACAGTTCAACGAGGAAGATATTCTGCATGATAAGGGCAAGGTGACCGCCGCTATTGCCAAAGCCTTTGCCGAGAAAGAGTTTGAAAAGTTCCGGGTATTGCAGGACAGAAGCTATCAGAGCGACTTTGACAGGCTGGTTGCGGAAACTTCGGATGATCTGACAGAATAACCATATACACAGAAAACCCACGCTTCCGGTTCTCTTTCCGGCTGCGTGGGCTTTTTCGGCCATCGCTTATTTCTTGTTTTGCAGCTGTTCATAGGCTTCCTGATGGACGATCAGCCCTGCCGAAAAGCCATACTTGAAATGGCTCTCACTTTCCTCGCATTGGGCGATAGCGTTCTGCGCCCGGAGTTCCTCCACCAGCGCATAGTCCTCTTTGCTGAGCCGCTGGGATAACTGCTCCATCAACGCTGCACAGGTTTGGATCGCCTTGTGGTATTCCGGGGACGTGGGTACGACTGTTTCACAGGGATAAAACTCTCCATTATACATGGCTTCTAAAATCATGGTGTTCCCTCCCTCAACAGTAGACCAGCTCAGCCAGGACAATTTCCTCGGCTCTGTTGTGGATGGAGTTCATGGAGCGCACCCATGCCATCTGGTCGGCAGCTTTCAGGGCTTCTGTGACGCCCTCTTGCTGCATCATGGATTTTTCAATGATTTCCAGCCGCTCCCGGCAGGCGATGTCGATTTCCTCCAAGTGGGGAAGCAGCTTTTCAGTGACAATGAGATCGGTATACAGAATGGGCCGATGTTCTTTTAAGTAGGCACGGCGCATCCGGCCATATTTCCCGATATGGTACTCTTTGGTGTCTGCTAACACAAGGTTGGGAATGAGATAGTCGCCGCATTGGGTGTAAGTCAGTTCCATACAAGGCTCCTTTCGTGAGAATGTGGTTGACAGTTACGGTAGGTTTGAGGGCATCCCTCCTTTATCATAACTGTCTTTTCATTCGCCACAAATGAGCCGCCAGTCATGATGTAATGTTTTTTGGTGTAATCCACCCTCTATACATTACATCATGATTGGAAATGGAATTGCTCTCACGCTGTTGGTCATCATCTTTGCCGAAGTCATCACGGCTCAGTCGTTCGTACAGAGCTGTGATTTTCTCGTTTTTTCTCATAACTTGTGCTCCTTTCTTCGGTTTTAGGTTGTGTGTTCTAAGAGACTTCCCAACCGCTTGATTAAGAAGTCTTTTAGAGCATACAACACCGGCTGCCAGCTTATATTTCTTATACTGCCGCACTGCGAAGTGGTTTGGCTTTTCCGATTCCAGTGCATCAAACATCAGGTCTACAGGATTTTTGAACTCCTCGTCATCCTCCCGGACTTCCATGGCGTTGATGAACTCGATGAGGGTGGAGAAGTTTTGCTCCTCCACCGGAGCTTCATAGTGGATATATCCGATCAATGCGCAATACAGCAATGTTTCCGCCTTGACCCAGAAATCGTCTCCAGCCTTGCCTTCGCCTTTGGTATTGGCGATCAGCGTTGTTACCAGCTTCAAGATGTCCTTTTCGCTATGGATATAGGCGAAAGGGTTATAGTGCATGGACTTCTTGAAGTTGATTGTATTTAGGACCTTGATTCGGTACGGCTCATAAATGACCTTGCCGTGCTTATCCTTCATGGGCTTTCCGTCTTTCCCCGGCTTGGGTGCGCCCCTTTGGAGCATTTTTCCGCACTCCACCAAAATGGTTCCCTTCGGGTCAGTCACGACGTAGCTGCTGTGCATCTGCATCAGATTCGGTTTGAGCCAGAAGCGGGTCTTACCGGAACCGGAGCCGCCAATCACCAGTACATTTTTGTTTCTGGCAGTCTTTGGGTCCTTGGGGCGGCTGTTCATGGTCAGGCTCTCCGTTTTCGTCAGAATCACATTGTTCTGAAATACAGGATCAACGTAAGGTGCAATATCCTCACGGGTTCCCCAGCGGGCCGAACCATATTCCAATCCATGTCTATATTTCTTAGCGTTCTTGCTTTTAAGATAAACCGCCAGCCTCAGACAGCCTCCACAACACAGCCCTACCAACAAGTCCAATGGATGCAGGCTTGGCCAGAAACTTTGCAGCGCCCCAGGCAGAACCGCAACCAGCGAAAGAAACTTTTCTGAAGCATCCGCCCCTTGTGCCATTCGCCATGCCTCTCCAAAATTGGTAGCAAACAGCCCCAGCAGGATATACGGCATATTCAGCAAAACGAGCTTTTTGATGTCCAATGTCTTTTTCATCGTTCCAGCTCCTTTCGCTTGGTGCGATCCACCACAGCATTTTTGACCATCTCTTTGAACTGACTGAGTTTTGCCAGCACAGACGGGCGTTCCGTTTTCTCGGCCTTCTTGACTTTTTTATTGGTGTACTCTGTAAAGGCTGCTGTCAGCGCATCCGCATCGCGACCCTTGAAGAAAATCAGGTACTTTGGCGGAGAACTGCTGCGGTCCTTTTTCACCGCATAATCCACACCATATTTCCGGGCGATTTTCTCAAACTCCTTGATAGAGGGGTCTGTGATCTCAATGTTGGATATTCCCTGATTCTGCCCGACAAGCTGCTTCACAGTCTGTTTTCCATGCGGAACAACCGGCGCATCACGGCTTCTCTGTTTTTCCAGCTTCTTTTCCTTTCGATGTGCCATGTACTTGCTTATGGCAGCCTTAAACATTCTGCCGGTAAACTTTGTTCCACTGACAACCAGCGTCAAAGTTCTGTTTTCCACTTCTTCCTGCATTTTCTCGCCTCCTTTCCACGAAGTTTGCAGGGAATCTCTTTTTTTGCTAAGGCGGAACCACCAGCCGCCGCAGAAGATAACGCTTCATACCGCCCTCCTTAGCGTAACTGGTCAGAATGGTCATAGTGCAGATTGCCCTGGCGTACCTTTGCGTGGCTCAAAATCTTAATCTGCCCCTTTTCCTGACTATCCAGTGCTTTTTCATAACCGGTATCCGACAGGAACAGGCGGGTTCGTTCGCCTTTCCAGCCAACAGGGGAATCGTTTGTCAGCACATCAAAAATAATCATGTGCCGGGTGTCCTCCGCAAAACGCTGGAGGTCCATATATCCATGACCGTGATAATTCTGCGCTCCTGCCTTTGCCCGCATTTCTTCCATCAGCTGCCCTATGGTCTTTCCCTCAGACATCATGCTTGCTCCTTTCTCCCGGCAGTTCCGGGCAATAAAAAAGCGACCATTTACCAGCCGCCATACAGATCGTGATTTACTTGTGAGGTGTAATGATTGCTTATCGTGGTCGGTGCATTGAACAGAACGGTCAGAAGATACTGCTTCATGTTGCGAATTTCCGTGGTGTTCTTCTGTAAACAGTCCATGACAAACTCAATGTGCGAGTTATCCAGCTTCAAGAACCTGGAACGAACGATTTCATGCGGAAAATCGCTTCCTGCAATACGGGTGGTCTTTCGCTTTGCACAGACCGTTTCCACGATTAGCTCCACAATCTCATCCAAATCCTCCCGATAAGTTTCATACTGCTGACACAGGTATTCATACCCGATATTCTCCTGAATCAATTCCCGATAACTCTCTATCTCTGTGAGTGACATCGCATCCCTTCCTTTCCGTTCCGGCAGACAATCTGCCGCGCAATCCCGGAAGGGAATGGAATCGGTACTTGATCCATAAATATTTTGTTTTTGAGTATTTGATTTCTCTATATTTAATTCTGCGGGCTTTTCCGTATCCGGTTTATCCATATACGGGTTTTCCGTATCTGGTGAATCCGTATCCGGTTTTCTAAGCTGTGGCTGCTCGTATATGACATACTCTATATCGCTGATGCGTCCCTGCCGGTCACGCAGCTTGTGCCGCACAATGTAACCGGCAGCCTCCAATTCCCGCAACGCAGCGCCTATGGCATCCACGCCCTCCTTACAGATCTTTGCAAGACCACGGGTGGTGTAATTCCAGTCCTCTGGCAAAGATAACATCATGGAAAGCAGTCCCTTGGCTTTTAACGACAGGTTTGCATTTCGTAAATGATGATTGCTCATCACGGTATAATCACGGGTCCGTTCAATGCGAAAAACGGCCATCGACCTCACTCCTTCCGAATTTTGGGTACAAAAAAACCGCAATCCTCATTCCAAAGAATTGCGGTGTTCAACACTTTTCAAATTTTCTTGCATAGAACCAAAACAGCGGCTTTCGAGGACGCGCCTCTGTAAATGGCTCCTCCTGGGCAAAAGGAAGTGTTTGCATCACTCGGTCAATATCAGTTGATTCCATGTCATGCTGAGATTTGCAATCTTCCCGGATTGCTTCTTGAATTTCCTTTACCGTACACATAGTCATTCCTTTCCTTTCGTTGTATGAGTTTATGAGCGGCGGCGTTTTCCCGGTTTGAAATCGAGGATATGTCCCTCAATCACACGAGCGTAACGCTTGATCTTGATCTCCCGGCACTGCTGGCTTTGCAGGGCAGCCTGATACCCGTCCTCGGTCAAAAACAGCCGCATTTCCTCTCCGGGGCTGCCGTAAGCTGTGCTGGGACGCAGGACGGAAAACTCAATCATCCAGCGGGTGTTATCCCAAAATCTCTCTACGGCGAGAATCTTGTGTCCTTTCAGCTCACGGGCTGAAATATCCCTCATAGGCGGCTCCTTTCATCGTTCCTGGTCTCTCTGACGCTTTTTCTGCCATGCCTCCAGCAGCTTGATGATGGTTTCCTGCATCCGCTGGGGCGTATAGCTTTTAGGGAAATACTTCCGCAAGGTGTCAGAGGTAAATGTCACTCGGTCCAGATCGCTTTTCTTTTCCTCACCCATGATGACACGCATCATATCGAGGGTCAGATGCCCCTCCTGACTGTATTTTTTGAGCCGCTGGGCTTGAGAAAGAGAAGGGGTAGCCTGTTCGCTGTCCATCGCGTCCAACAGGTCTACCTGTTCCTCCTTTTTGAGAAAGGACAGCTCATAAGCAGGATTTAAGGCAATTTTCTTTTCATCCACCATGTCCATCAATTCAGGAATCAGCTCTGTCAGACGGATATAGCGCTGAATTTGATTTCGACTTTGCCCCACCTGTTCAGCAAGCAACTGGTCTGATCGCTTTTGTGTCCCAACTTGGGACACATTTTCTTTACTCGGTCTGCCAGCCTGTCTTTTCATGGCATCCAGCTTCATCTTGTAGGCAAATGCTCTTTCACTGGGGAGCAGACTTTCTCGTTGCAGGTTGCTGTCAACCATAATGATCGTGGCGGCATCATCATCCAAATCCCGAACAATGACCGGCATGGTCTCCTTTTCTGCCAGCTCACTGGCTCTGTGCCGCCTGTGTCCGGCTACCAGCTCATAACCGCCCTCCGGGTCTGGTCGAGCAATCGCCGGAACCAGAACGCCATACTGCTTGATACTGTCTGCGGTTTCCATCATGGCTTCGTCATCCTTGACTTTGAATGGGTGGTTCTTAAAGGGATGCAGTTCAGACAGCGGAATCTCCTGAATCTTTTCCAGCTTTGCATCCTGACGGCCTTCTTCGGTGGAGAACAAATCATCTACCGAGGCCAGCTCTATTTTTTTCGCGCTGCTTTTCAAGTTTCAACACCTCCTTCGTCAGATTTCGATACCCCTCTGCCACCTTGCCGCCAGGGTCATGGGCGAAAATACTTTTTCCCTCTGCGCTGATTTCCTTTGCCCGGACAGAATGGGGGATTTCCGTTCCAAAGACTTTGATTTTACTTCCATAGGTGTCCCGCAGCAAAGCAGCAATCTCTTTGGCAAAGTTGGTGCGGTTATCCACCATCGTCAGCAGGATACCGTCAATCTGGAGCTTTGGATTGATCTGCCGTTTCACCTTACTGACCGTAGATAGAAGCTGTTCCAGCCCTTTGGCGGGCAGATACTCTGCCTGAACGGGAATTATGATCCTGTTCGCAGCCGCCAGCGCATTGACCGTAAGCATTCCCAACGAGGGCTGACAGTCAATCAGGATATGGGAATATTGTCCCTTCAGTGTGTCCAGATATTGCCGTAAAATCGTTTCACGGCTCATGGCGTTTACCAAAGAAACCTCCATACCGGAAAGCTGAATATCCGCAGGCATCAGGTCAACGCCTTCTGCATGATGCAGAATACCTTCTCCGGGGCGTATAGGCTGATCCATCAGAATTTTGCCCATTGCATCCGACAGTGTAAATGGCAGCTTGTCTGGTTGCGGATTTCCCAAGCTGATTGTCAGGCTTCCTTGTGGGTCCCCGTCGATCAGAAGCACTTTCTTTCCGGCCTGTGCCAGACCTATTCCCAAGTTCGCACAGGTTGTTGTTTTGCCAACGCCGCCTTTCTGGTTGGCGATGGCGATGATTTGTGTGTTCATGACTTCACCTCATTTCTGATTGTTGCTGTTGTTTCTGGAAATAGAAAAAGCCGCCACTTCAAAATTAACAGTGAAGTGACGGCTCTTTCTATCGCCGGAATACGAGTTCCTGAAATGAAAAAAGCACCCAGCATTTATACTGTGTGCTACATCAAATTCATATTCAATTATTCAAATTAGCTCAAACTATGCCAAACTGCCACAGCCAAAAAACGAGGGGAAGGAGGGCTGAAAAGCACCCCAAAAATCGGCTCTCGGTTAACCACTTTGGGAACCACTTCCCCCTCTTTTTGCCCTCTTTTTGGCCAGTTAACCACTTGCGGACCACTAAAAATTGGATGAAATCGGCTCTCGTTTTGCCAAATTTGGTCAAACCATATCAGCCCGTTTAGATATAGCAAAAGCCCGGAAAACCTTGATTTTCCGGGCTTTTTGAACCATTTTGATATAGTCTGAGCAGTCGATTATCGCTTGCTGAACTGCGGAGCACGACGAGCTGCCTTGAGACCGTATTTCTTACGCTCTTTCATACGCGGATCTCTTGTTAAGAATCCAGCGGACTTTAAGATCGGTCTGTAATCAGCATCTACGTTCAGTAATGCACGGGCGATACCATGACGGATAGCTCCTGCCTGACCTGTGTAACCACCACCGCGAACGTTTACTAATACGTCAAACTTATCAGCTGTCTCTGTAGCTGCAAGCGGCTGACGAACGATAACCTTCAGTGTATCTAATCCGAAGTATTCGTCCATATCTCTTTTATTGATTGTAACCTTACCTGTACCCGGTACTAAGTATACTCTGGCAACAGATGATTTTCTTCTTCCTGTTCCGTAATATTTTGCGTTAGCCAATGTCTTTTACCTCCTCATTAAAATGTTAAAGCTTCTGGCTTCTGAGCTGCGTGCTTGTGATCCGGACCTGCGTATACGAATAACTTTGTATACATCTCTCTTCCAAGAGGTCCCTTCGGAAGCATTCCCTTAACAGCATGCTCGATCACTCTCTCCGGGTGCTTAGCCATCATCTCTTTTAATGTGGTCTCTTTCATACCGCCAACATAATCAGAGTGATTGTAGTAAACCTTCTGATCTAACTTCTTACCGGTAACCTTTACCTTCTCAGCGTTCACTACGATTACGTAATCACCTGTATCGATATGTGGTGTAAAGATTGGTTTATTCTTTCCTCTTAATACCTTGGCAACTTCAGATGCCAGGCGTCCTAATGTCATACCTTCAGCGTCAACTACATACCATTTTCTATCAATGGTAGCTGGGCTAGCCATAAAAGTCTTCATCGTTATTCCTCCTAGAAAAATGCTGTTCATCTCAGGCAGCGTGAATGTCCGGCACACTGTCCTCCATGTCATATTGTTTATAGTTAAATGGCACTCCGGGGCTTTGGAATGACATTTATTCACTATCACAGACTTACATATTATATTACACGACTCCTTGCGTGTCAATATCTTTTTCTTCCATATATTCAATTCCCATCATGGTCAGTCCGTGCGCCGGTGCGGTCGGTCCCGCAGCCTCCCTGTCGCGCGCCGCGAGGATCTGCTCTATCTGCTCCGGCTCGATCTGACCTCCGCCGACCTGTATCAGCGTCCCGGCAATAATGCGGACCATATTGTACAAAAACCCGTTGCCGGTCACCCGGATTGTGATGATGTCGTCCGCTTTTGTGACGCTGCACGCATAGATTGTCCGGACCGTGGTCTTCACCTGCGCGTTGACCGCACAGAAGCTCTTGAAGTCGTGCTCTCCTTCCAGGTACACCGCCGCCCGGCTCATCTTCTCCACATCCAGGCTGTGGTGGTAAAAGTAAGTATCCAGCCGTCTCGTCGGCATGCGGAATGTCCGGTTCAAAATGCGGTACTCATATGTCTTGCGGCTGTTCTGATAGCGCGGATGCCAGTCCGCAGGAACCTCGCAGGAATCCTGCACGACAATATCCTCGGGCAGACGCTGATTCAGCGCAAACGAAATCTTATCCGCCGGCATGCGCGTCGTCGTATCGAAAATTGCCACGTTTCCCAGCGAATGTACGCCGGAATCCGTGCGGCTCGCGCCGGTCACTGTGATCTCCTCCCCCAAAAGCGAGGAAAGATGGCGGTTCAGCACCTCCTCGATCGTGATTCCGTTGGGCTGCACCTGCCATCCTTTATAATTCGTGCCGTCGTACGCCACGATCATTTTTACACGTTTTACCTCTTTCTCCAAACCATTTCTCCTTGCAGCTTTATTGTGGCCACGGCACAAAGATTCTGCACAGAATAATGAGCGCCAGATACAGCCACATGATCAGATAGGACAGGCGGTCGCGTCCCTCATAGCGCAGCGGCTTCATCTTCGTTCTGCCCTCTCCGCCGTTATAGCAGCGCGCCTCCATCGCCATTGCAAGATCATCCGCGCGCCGGAATGCTGACACGAACAGCGGCACCAGAAGCGGGATCATGCTTTTGACTTTTTTTAACAGATTGCCACTCTCAAAATCGGCTCCGCGTGCCATCTGCGCTTTCATGATCTTATCCGTCTCCTCAATCAGAATCGGAATAAAGCGGAGCGCAATCGACATCATCATTGCAATCGCGTGCACCGGAACACCGATCTTAGAAAGCGGCATCAGCGCTTTTTCCAGACCATCTGTCAGCTGGTTCGGCGTTGTGGTCAGCGTCATGATTGAGGTTCCGAGAATCAGATAGGTCAGGCGGATCGCCATCAGCACCGCGCTGGTCACGCCTTCCTTCGTGATCGTAAAACGCCAGACGCTTACCAGTGCCTCACCGGGCGTCAAAAACAGATTGAACACCGCCGTGATTAACATCAGAATCATGATTGCCTTTAATCCCTTTACCATGAACTTAAACGGCACCTTCGACAGCTTTATGACTGTAATCAGAAATACCGTTGCAATCGCAAGCGCTGCCACGCCACGGAAGCAGAACAGGGATATGATATAGATCATTGTACTAAACAGTTTCACACGCGGGTCCAGTTTATGGATCACAGAATCTGCCGGATAATACTGGCCCAGTGTAATATCTCTCAACATGTATAAACTTCCTCCCTACCGGAATTCTTCATCGGCGCCCGCCGGTGACTCTTTCCTCCGTAAAATGATTCCTGCCGCGGCACACCTTACCGGTGAATATCGCTCCTGCCGGAATCAATTCCCGTCAATGCCTGCATCAGGCTGGCTCTGGCTTCCTCCACCGTCGTCGCCTCCGTATCCACGGAAAGCCCGTGCTCCTTCAGTTCGTGCATCAGGTAAGTCACCTGTGGAGCCGCGAGTCCGATCGTCTCCAGCTCCTTATAGTGCCGGAACACTTCCTTCGGTGTGTCGTCGAACATCACCTGTCCATGGTTCATCACGATAATGCGCTCCACATACTTGGCGACATCCTCCATACTGTGCGACACCAGAATGACCGTCATGTTTCGCTCGCGGTGCATCCGTGCCACAAGGTCTAAGATCTCGTCTCTTCCTGCCGGGTCAAGTCCCGCGGTCGGCTCATCCAGGATCAGCACCTCCGGCTTCATGGCAAGCACTCCGGCGATCGCCACACGGCGCTTCTGCCCTCCCGAGAGATCAAACGGCGACTGGTAATAAAGCTCCTCCGGCATACCAACACTGCGCAGTGCCTCAAACGCCCGCAGTCCCGCCTCTTCCTTGGAAAGTCCCTGGTTCTTCGGACCAAAGCAGACGTCATCAAAAATTGTCGTCTCGAAAAGCTGATGCTCCGGATACTGGAACACCAGTCCCACCCGGTTGCGCAGTTCTCTCAGGTCAAAATCTTCCTCATAAATATCCTGTCCATGAAAATAGATCGTTCCCGAGGTTGCCTTCATCAGACCGTTCAGGTGCTGGATCAGCGTTGACTTGCCGGAACCGGTATGTCCGATGATGCCGATGAACTGTCCGTCCTTAATCTCAAGGTTCACATCCTTTAACGCCTGAATCTGGTACGCGGTCTCCTCACTATATACAAAATTCACTTTATCTAAAATAATTGACATTTCTACTCTCCGATCTGTGCCACACGAAGAATCGCGTCCACAAGTTCCTGGCGGTGCAGCACACCGACGGGTACATCAATGCCGGACTGGCGCAGCAGATCTGCTAAAATCGTCACCTGCGGCACATCCAGTCTGTACTCCTTGAGTTTTCCCACCTGGGAGAACACTTCCCGCGGTGTTCCCTGCATGACGACTTTTCCCTGATCCATCACGATCACCTTGTCGGCGTCCACGACTTCCTCCATATAATGTGTGATCAAAATGATCGTCACGCCTTTTTTCCGGTTCAGTTCATGCGCCGTGCGGATGACTTCCTTCCGCCCGTTCGGATCAAGCATGGCAGTCGGCTCGTCGAGCACAATGCACTTCGGTTCCATCGCCATGACCCCGGCGATCGCCACGCGCTGCTTCTGTCCGCCGGAAAGCTTGTTCGGCGAATGATGACGGTACGAGAGCATCCCTACCGCACCAAGGCTTTCTTCCACGCGCTTCCAGATCTCATCCGTCGGCACGCCGATATTTTCCGGTCCGAAGCCGACATCCTCCTCCACGACGCTCGCAATGATCTGGTTGTCCGGATTCTGAAATACCATACCCGCAGTCTGACGCACCGCAAATGTATTCTCTTCCTTTGTGACATCCCTGCCATCCACCCAGAGCGAGCCTTCGCTCGGCAGAAGGAGCGCGTTAATGTGTTTTGCAAGCGTGGATTTGCCGGAACCATTGTGTCCTAAAATGGCAATAAAATCTCCCGCTTCCACATCCAGATCGACGTGGTCGAGCGCTGTGGAGATGGACTCCACATTGCCCTCCTCATCGCGTCTGATATATTCATGAACCAACTGTCTTGCCTTGATAATTCCCATCTGTACCCTCTCTAATCTTCCCAGCGCAGCCGGTGCAGCTCGCCCTGCAGCTTCATGTGGTCAAACTCATTCTGCCGCAATGCCTCATACAGCACAATCGCAACCGAATTGGATAAATTGAGTGACCGCGTCTCGCCGATCATCGGAATCCGCACACAGGTGTCCGGATTGGCTTTTAAGATCTCCTCCGGAATCCCGGCACTCTCTTTTCCAAACATAATGTAGCAGTCCGGCTCATAGGATACCTCAGTGT
>NC_015977.1:0-25000 GCF_000225345.1 Roseburia hominis A2-183 | reverse complement strand
AGTACTTCTCCAAAGTTCTTATCTGACAATATGATATTGTTCTGCGCCGTGACGCATAGATAATAATACTAGAAGTTTCTCCGTTTGTCAATGGAAATATTCAAATTTTATTTTCAAAGGAATTGCCGCTATAAGCATAGCGCTCTTTAGGGCGATAAGTAATATTACTAAGAAACACAACTTCGGGATTTCATGTGGAAATGCAAATGGAATATTCGTTGGAGAAAAATGTGAGCATTTCTTCCGGCTGAATGTTTGCATCGGATTCCGTGTCTCTTCCACGTTTGGACAATCCGACGGGTGCATGTCCGGCACACCGGAGACAATGGGCGGACTTTCTGGTGTCCCTAATGGCACCTCTTCACAGACAATATAAAACCGCGCGAACCGAACTCGCCAGCATCTGCTATTGAAAATAGGGCAGATGCCGACTCAGACAGCGGCTTCGCGCGGTTATGTTTTGTTCAGAGGTGCCAATAAGGGACACACACAAAAGTCCTACAAATTGTCTTCCGGGATACGGACATGACCCGCGGAGTGCTCCAAACTTGGAAAGACACGGATCATCGAAGATGCAAACATCCGGCTGGTTAGAAATGCCACATTTTTTGAACCGAATTTCCATTTGCATTTCCAGCTGAAATCCCACGGTGTGGTCTTTTTATAATATTACTTATCACTCCAAAGCACGATATGCTTATTGCGACAATCCATTCAGCGTATTTTTATTATTCGTCTCTTTTTCTTATACTATAGAAAGTAAAGCTTCCATCTATGAGGAGCGTCTGCTCATCGTTTAACAGTTCTACCCGGACAACCGTGATCTTCCTTCCGTGGCGCAGCACCCTCGCTTTGCAGTAGACATACTCTGTATGTTCCACCGGAAGCAGATAATTCATCGACGCATCCAGCATGGTGACGTATTCCCTGTAAGTGGATGCCGCTATGCCGGATAGCGTGTCCGCGAGGGAATATGCACAGCCTCCGTGCATTCCCCCGTAGATATTCTCGTATTGCTTTGCCAGACGGATCCGCCCAAGCGCATATCCTTCCGTCACTTCGAGAAGTTCCATGCCTATATGCTGTGCAAACGGATTCTTCCGCACGATCTCTTTCATATCCTCAAACGTTTGATTCATTACCACTCTTACTGCCGCTTTCATCCCCTTTTGCCGCAAAGAACTGCAAATTCATTGGCATCAATTGGGAATTACTTGCTTTCTTCTGCGCATTAAGCCTTTCCTGGGTTCTCCAGTCGGTGTTGACATTATCTCTTGGGGAAGTCGCTGTGTAATCAGGACCGCTCTTCTTTACATTGTTGGCAGCATAGTTCTTTGCCCTCTCCTCACCATGGACAATCTCATAGTTTGCCAGCTTCTTCGCATCTGTTGCATTATATCCCTGACTCTTGTACTTATTGTATAAGTCCTGTTTCGAGTTTGCATCAGGATAGCACTGCGTTGCAAGCTTTGCTGTATCCGGGTCTGCCCCTGCATTAATGTACTGCTGTTCTTTCCTGCTGTATGGGCTGTTCTCCTTCGTTCCATGTCCTGTCGGGTCATGGTTAAGGATCGGGTTATTCCGGCAGTAGGTATACAGGTTCAGTCCGTCGCCATAGTAGGTATCTTCCTGTGTGAATCTGGCAATGACAGGGTTATAATATCTTGCCCTCAGGTAATACTATCCCGTCAGAGGATCGTACTGCTCTCCCATATAACGGAAGCGGTTCTCTACCTGCTCCTTGCAGCTTATGGTATTCCCAAAGGCATCATACTCATATTGATTGAGTATTCTGTCCTGCTCTCTTCCCTGTGCTGATACTCCGCTCTCCTTATCCTCATCTCTGATGATATGGCTCACACTGCCCTGTTCATCGGATACATAATGGTAATACGTCTTGGCGTTCTCGCTGTCAGAACTGATTAAGCCCAGTCCACGTATATAACGGATGATGTTGCCGCTGCAGTCTTTCTCTGCGACTACTTCCCTATCCTCATTATAGAGGAACTGCACTAATCTGCCGTTCTCTTCCATCTCTGCACGAAGACCCTCGGCATCATAACAGTTCTTCTGAATGTCCGAAAGTATAACCCTGATTATAACTATTTTAAATATTCATTTGACTTAAATATATACTTTTTCATAAGTTCCGCTCTTTTATTATCTAGTTCTGATGTTCCAATTTGAACATCAAACTTAAAGAAAAACCTATCTGATATTTCATTTTCTAAAGATTTCAATTCGTCTTTATCTGTATGATTCTTTAAAAAATCCATCCAATCTCTGGCTTCATTTTCATTCTGAATCAATAAATAATCTTTTTCCTCCTTCTTCATTAATTCAATAGTTTCTATTAACTCACTCAATATTACTATTAATTCGTTATGTTTTTCGTCGTCAATCTTGTTCATAATTTTCTCACTTCCACGTTGCAGGTGTTATCTCAATCCAATCTGCAGGTACTGCTCTATAATCAATATATGCTTGATGTGCCCCACCATATAATCCCATTCCTTGTGGTCCAACTTTTCCTTCTAAAGCTCCTAAAGAAGAACCTTCTGGTATAGTCATCTTATATAAAGTAGATGCATCATTACAGAACTCCTGTTTAATTGCATAATCCACTCTCCATTGATATTCAGTTGCAGGAGGTGGTTCTAAACTCCAAAATCCGCCATTTTTTCCACCAATTCTATATAATGTAGTCCCGCCTTCATACGTAGTAGGTGTTGCTTTTCCTCCTGCAAAGGAATTTAAAACATTTCGTTCCCATTGTGAACCTTCTGGTAATGTTGGTACTCCTACATTTTTTTGTGTCAAACTAGTTGTTTTACCACTCTTCTCCCGGATATTTCATGTTCCACTCTTTGCGCAGACCGGTCATGAGTTCCATGACGTCACGGGTATCTTTTAAGCGCATTACCCCGGTATTTCCGTTCAAGATAGCATCTTCCATGTCTGTCATTTCATACAATAATGCATCCGCCGTTGCACCTGCCGTGATCTCATGCACCTTTCCGGTCTCTGCTTCCACAACGATAGCACGGTCGGCGCGCGGATATTCCATGATCTCTATATATCCTTTTTCACAGCTGATTACAGCGCGCTTTGGCTGTTTGGAGTGTAGGGACAGCGACAGCGCCGCCATCTGTCCGTCCGGATTCATCAGAAGAATTCCCTCCTGTTCATCCGCGCCGGTCGGTGCGTATTTTACCTGGGAAAGTACTTGATCAGGCTGGCTTGACATAAAGCTTCTTGCAATGGAAAGTGCATAGACACCGATGTCTAAGAGTGCTCCGCCCGCCAGATTCATATTGAAGAACCGGTTCTTCATATTATATTCCTTGTAGCTTCCGAAATTGAGCTGGATAAACTGCACCTTCCCGAGTGCCGGAATCTCTCCATCCCCCGTCTCAACAATCTGCCAGAGCTTCTTATATAAAGGCATATGCCAGATCGTCATCGCCTCCGCAAACACAACATGGTGCTCCTCTGCAAGCGCAATCGCCTCCGCAAGCTCACGGCTGTTTAACATGACTGATTTTTCACAGAGCACATGCTTCCCGCCTGCAAGTGCCTCGCGGGCGAATTCGATATGCGTATTGTGCGGCGTGGTAATATAAATGACATCGACGTCGGGATCATGGAACATTTCCTGAAAATCGTCGTATACCTTCTGTACACCGTACTTCTCCGCAAATGTGACCGCTTTCTCATGTGTGCGGTTGCCGACCGCGTAGAGATGCTTTCCCATATGCTCTAAGGCCTGTGCCATTTCATTTGCGATGACACCGCATCCCAATACTGCCCAGTTCAACTCTTTTTTCATTGTGGTACCTCCTGCATGATTTTACTTTTTTTATCAATACAAATCAAAAATACTCATCTGTGGATCTTTCCAGGAACGCTGGATTGCATCTTTTACAATGTCTGTGCTCTGCACATGCCCGATCAGAAGCGGCGAGCGGGGATCATGCTGCAGCCGGTTCTCCCGGACGGTGCGGCTGTCATAGTTGGCATAGCAGTACAGACATTCATGTCCGCAGGTGTTATAAGCACCGATGTCTGCGCCGAGCAGGCAGGAGCACTCACCTCTCGCCCGTTTCTGCTGTGGCACCTTCAATCTGCACCCGATGGCACGTTCCAATACAGACTGCGATAAACAACCGTCCGCATCCACATTCTGCCGGACAAGACTGCGGTTCTCACAGCACAGATGAATCTGAAGATGCTGCTTTTCCGCTATCTCGGAAAACGCCGCAATCAGACGCTCCTGCTGCTCCTTTCCGACGCTCCTTACGCCCGGAAAGTTCCGCCTGGTTTTTTCATATAAATCAATAAAACTCACCACGCACTGCCCGGTATATCCGGACAGCTTCTCTGCAAACTCCCCGAACTTTTCCACATGATACTGCTCGGTGTAGGTCTCATTTAAAAAGACGGGATCATAACGGAAGCTGACACGTTCTCTTCCCACGCTCTCCGACAATCTGCAAAATGCCTCCGCGACGAGGTTCTTATCAGGCACACGAGGTTCTATCTCCCTGCCGTAAGGCGTGATCGTCACAAACCAGAACATGATAAACGCATCCAGCAGCGGAAGGCGGTCCAGCATAGGCAGCGGATTTTTCGTACAGAATACAAGTGCATCCACCACCGCAGGGTCGATCCGGTATCTTGTTATCTGCGTGGGATAATACGGATTGCGCACCAGAACTTCTCCCGCGCGGACCCGCTCATAGAACCAGTCGCTGTAATACGCCGGTATGTCTGTCCTGCTTCCTGTATTCAGTATCATACCCTTCACCTCCGCATATCCAGATTATACCCTATTTTTTCCTGTTTTTCACTTCTGAATTTTGCTCCCCGGACGGATGGTATCCTTCCCGAAATTGATTTTATGTAAACCTTGACTTCTCCTGCCGGCAAAGTTATAATGTTAGAGTTGACTAACTCATTATTTTACCTGATTTCAAAAACGGAGGGCGGTTGCAGCGGCAACCGGAAATATATGATTATTGAAACAGCTCTATATCAGGATGTACTGGAACATTCCAGTATCTTCCGCCAATTACCAAAAGATAAATATCCCAATGTCCTGCGCTGCTTAAATGCGCGCGTGGTCGATTATCCGCAGGATGCATCCATCGCCGCACTCGGGGATTCCTCCGGCTGCTCCGGCATTCTGCTCACCGGCATGCTGGAAGAATATCTGGTCGACGAAAACGGGAACCAGATCATCATCAATCATCTGCGAAGCGGCGATGTCTTCGGCGCCGAGTCTGTGTGTGCCGGACAGGTAGCGAGTCATGTCTACATTCACACCGTGGAAAAAAGCAAGATCCTGATGCTCGATTTTGCCGCGCTCTTGTCGGAAAAAACATTTTCCTGCTCCTGCCGTATGCAGGTCACCACCAATCTGATGCAGGAATTTGCGCGCCAGGTGATGTTTTTTAACAGCAAAATACGGATTCTCAGTCAGAAAAAGCTGCGGGACAAGTTAAAGATCTATCTGCAGACGTTAGAGATCGCACCGGACGGAACGGTCTGCCTTCCTTACACCCGCAGAGAACTCTCGGAATATCTCTACGCGGACCGGAGCGCTCTCTCCCGCGAACTTTGCAAAATGCGCGACGAGGGGATTCTGAATTTTTCGGGTTCCAGGCTGCAGATTCTTGATCCGGATTTTCTGGCAATATAATCTTTTTTTGAGGCGGTTGCAATAGCAACCGCTTTTTCTTTCCTTTTCCAGTATTCTATGTCTCGTTGGTTAGTTTTAACTAACCAATAATTACATACTGATACCGTTCAGAGGGAGGAACTATGATAAAAAAGACAAAACTTACCGCTGCATTATTGACAGCTGCCATGGTACTGCAGCTTGCAGCCTGCGGAAGCAATGCGGCTTCCGGAACAGAGAATACTTCAGATAACGGAGCCACAGCAGCCACCGAGACTGCTGCCGCTTCCGAATCGGCGGAGAGCGTAGACACTGAAACTGCTGCCACCGAGGACACCGGCACCCACACCGTGGTTGACCATGCCGGCAACACTGTGGAAGTTCCGAATCACATTACCCGCGTGGTCATCGACCAGATTCCGATTCTCTCCACCTACATGTCCTATTTCGGCGGGGAAGCTCCTTATATCGTAGGCTACTGCGGTTCTTTCAAGGATACCATCTCAAAGACGGTTCTCAAAAATATCGCACCGGAGCTGATGGAATCCGCGGATACCGTCTATGCACAGAGCGATCTGAATATCGAGGAAATCATGAAGTTAGAACCGGATGTCATCTTATACAATGCCGGCAATACGGCACACGCGGAGATCTTACAGGAGAGTGGCATTCCGTGTATCGGATTTGCAACCGTCGGCCACGAGACAGAAGCTGATCCGTTAAACCGCTACAAACAGTGGCTGGATCTTCTGGAGGATGTCTTCGGTGAGGAAGGCAGAACCGATGCTTTCACTGCTGCCGGCGACGAGATTGTTGCGGATGTGGAGGCAAGGATTGCAACCGTTCCGGAGGATGAGCGCCCGAGCGCACTGATTCTGTGGAAATACAGCGACGGCGTACCACAGGTATCCGGCAACGGAACCTTTGGTACCTACTGGATGAAACACTTAGGCGTCACGGATGTTGCCGCGGAGGCAACCGGTTTTACACAGGTAAGCATGGAACAGATCTATGAGTGGAATCCGGATATTCTGTTTGTCGACGGTCCGGGACTCATCGGTCTTACCTCGGAGGACGTGCTGGAGAACAGGGTAGAGGGAACCGATTTCTCCTCCATCAAAGCTGTTCAGGACGGACGTGTCTATGACACAACGCTCGGCATGTGGAACTGGTTTACACCAAACCCGGACGCTCCGCTGGTATTCGCATGGCTTGCATGCAACACTTACCCGGAAGTTTTCGCAGACTATCCTCTGGAGGATACCATCCGTGAATATTACCATGACTGGTATGGCTACGATGTTACCGATGAGGAAATGGAGGAAATGCTTCAGTACTGATGAATGATAATTTTTTGATCAAACGGGGGCATTTTACACCGCTTGCCATTCTCTTCATGATACTGCTGCCGCTTGTCACCGCACTGATCTGTATCTGCCTCGGCAGAATGAATGTGCCGGTCGGCGACGTGATCGCCGTTTTCCGCGATGTTCTCACGGGAAATGAAGGACATGCGCAGAATTACTCCATTGTAATCAATCTGCGGCTGCCGCGGATTCTGATGGCAATTATTGTGGGAGCAGGTCTTACCTGCGCAGGAAACACGTTCCAATCGCTGTTTTCCAATCCACTGGCAACACCGGACATTCTCGGTGTTACCAGCGGCACCTGCGTGGGAGCGATCCTTGCGATCATCCTTTCCTGCGGTATTCTGGAGACACAGCTCATTGCACTTGCGTTCGGACTTGCCTCCGTATTTTTTACGTTAAAGATCGCAGGAAAAAATGAGAACCGCCAGGTGGTCTATCTTGTGCTGGCAGGCGTGATCGCCTCCTCCCTGTTTAACGCCATCGGCTCTCTGCTGAAATATACTGCCGACCCACAGGACAAGCTTCCGGAAATTACTTACTGGCTGATGGGCAGCTTCACAAGCGCCACTTATAAAAAATTGCTGATCGGTTCTCCGCTCATTCTCATTGGAATCGTCGTCATCTATCTGCTCCGATGGAGACTGAATATTTTATCCTTAAGCGAGGATGAAGCGAAAGCCAGCGGCATCCACTTAAAACGGACACAGATGATATTCATCCTGGCGTCGACGGTCATTACCGCCTCGGCGGTATCCATGTGCGGTCAGGTCGGCTGGATCGGTCTCTTAGTCCCGCACTGCGCCAGAATGCTTGTCGGAAGCAACAACCGTTATGTGGTTCCCATCAGCTTAAGTCTCGGTGCAAGCTTTATGATTCTGATTGACACACTTTCAAGAACCATCAGCGTCATCGAGCTTCCGCTGTCCATTCTGACCGCCATCATCGGAGCACCGGTCTTTATTTCACTGCTGAATAAGAACAGGAGCAATCTGCAATGATTCTTGAAATAAAAAATGGCTGTTTTGGATATCCCAAACAGGATATAATATTACCTGATATCAATCTCTCATTAGAGGAAGGTCATATTTTAGCAATCTTAGGTCCCAACGGTATCGGAAAGACCACACTATTAAAATGCATGATCGGTCTGCTCCCCTGGAGAGAGGGTGCGACTTTTCTGTACGGGCAGGACATCAAAACATTAAAACCAAAGGAATTGTGGAGCAATGTCTCCTACATTCCGCAGAGCCACGGTTTTGCTTTTTCCTACACCGGACTGGAAATGGTTATGCTCGGCCGCTGTTCGCATCTTGGCGTTTTTGAACAGCCCGGCAGACGGGAGATTGAGATGGCGGAAGCCATGATGGAGAAAACAGGCATCACGCATCTTGCCAAAAAGGACTGCAACCGCATGAGCGGCGGAGAACTTCAGATGGTACTGATTGCGCGCGCACTGATCAATGAACCGAAGCTGATCATTCTCGACGAGCCGGAAACAGGTCTTGATTTTCACAATCAGATTCTGGTTCTCAACATGATCGACCGGCTCTCCCACGAGGACGGCATCAGCGCAATCATGAACACGCACTATCCGACCAACGCCATGTCTGTCGCCGACGAGGCTTTTATGATGAATCACAAAGGCACTTTTTTCTACGGCAGCACGGAGAAGGTTCTGACAGAAAAGAATATTTCCGTGTCCTTTGACGTCAATGTGGTTGTCAATGAGTTCAGCCATCATCAAAAAAAAATAAAGAGCATCGTACCTGTCTCCCTGACAGACAAAGCGATGTGACAGAAAGGATCTACTATGTCAGAAGGCGTATTTACCATCGCAGCAAAGCGTCCGATCCGCGAGGAGATGACCATCTCACGAAATACCGGACTCGGCACTTCCAATTCCGCTACCTGGTTTTCCCTGGGCGCAGGCACATCCATCACACCGGAAAGCTACGATACGATGTCCATCTATATCGGAGCTGCCGGCACCGGAACGTTTCTCATCGGTGAACAGCCGGAAACAATGGATCTGCACCCGGATGAGATATTGCTCGTACCGGAGAGAACTCTCTGTGGTGTCAAAACCGGCGAGGGTTGTATCTATACAGAAATTATTACAAAAAAGGAGAACACTATGAACGATCTTGTAAAAACAAAAGAGGTATTGAATCTGAAGGAACTGATCTCTTACGAGGAGGGAAGCATTGCAAACGTGGATATCGTACACAACGACACGATGAAGTTTGTCCTCATGGCATTCGATGAGGGTACCGGACTGACACCACACCGCGCACCAGGCAACGCAATCCTGACCGCGCTTGAGGGTACAGCTGTCATCGGATACGAGGGTACCGACTATACCTTAAACGCAGGTGAGAGCTTCCGTTTTGAGAAGAACGGTCTGCACAGCGTAACCGCAAAGGGACGTTTCAAAATGTCTCTGCTGCTTGTTCTGGAATAAGACCGGAAGAAAAAAGAGCCGAAAGGCTCTTTTTTGTTGCAGGAAAATGACCCGCTACATTTCTTCTAATGTGTGATACTGTCGGATTGCTGTCTCGTAGAGGTTGTTTCCCTCGCGGTCGATCACGACGATAACCGGAAAATCTTTTACCTCGATCTTGCGGATTGCCTCCGCGCCGAGATCCTCATAGCATACAATCTCAGATTTTGTGATGCATTTGGAAAGCAGTGCGCCGGCTCCGCCGATGGCTGCAAAATAGACGGCGTGGTTGCGGATCACCGCGTCAATCACTTCTTTTGAGCGCTTTCCTTTTCCAATCATTGCCTTTTCACCGAGATCCAACAGTCTCGGAGCGTATTTGTCCATACGGGTGGCTGTGGTCGGTCCGGCAGATCCGATCGGACGTCCTTCCCTGGCGGGAGACGGTCCCATATAATAGATCGTCGCATCCTTGATGTCAATCGGAAGCTCCTCGCCCCGGTCCAATGCCTCGATCATGCGCTTATGTGCCGCATCGCGCGCCACATACATGGTTCCTGTCAGATAGACATAGTCCCCGGCTTTTAAATCTCTGGTAACCTCTTCCGTAATTGGTGTTGCAATATGTTTATCCATATCTTTTCCTCTCATCATCCTGCTTATCAACATTTCATTTTCTGTTTGTGGAAAACCCGGCATATTTTCTCTTACAGTGTTCTTACAACGTGCCGGTTCACGTGGCAGCAGATATTGACAGCCACCGGAAGTCCCGCAATGTGTGTCGGATAGGTATTGATGTTCACTGCAAGCGCCGTCGTCGTTCCTCCGAGTCCTCCCGGTCCGATTCCAAGCTGATTGATCTTTGAAAGCATCTCTTCCTCGAGATCTTTGACATAGGGGATATCGGAATGTTCATCGACCGGTCTCGTGAGCGCCTGCTTGGCGAGAAGCGCGCATTTTTCAAATGTACCGCCAATGCCGACTCCGACGACCATCGGCGGACATGCATTCGGCCCCGCATCCTTTACGGCGGTAAGAATCGCATGCCTGACTCCCTCGATGCCGTCCGCCGGTTTTAACATGAACACGCGGCTCATATTTTCACTGCCGAATCCTTTCGGCGCCATGGTGATCTTTACCTGATCGCCCGGCACGATGGAATAATGAATGACTGCCGGCGTGTTATCTTTTGTATTTTCACGAATGAGCGGATCACCGACAACGGATTTGCGCAGGAATCCCTCTGTGTATCCCTGACGGACTCCCTCGTTAACGGCATCCTCAATCGCTGCGCCCTCAAAATGGACATCCTGTCCGACTTCCAGAAAGATCACTGCCATTCCGGTGTCCTGACAGATCGGAATCATCTCCTCGTCCGCAATCTTTAAATTGTCCTGCAGCTGATGTAAAATCTTTTTCCCGAGTTCAGACTGTTCTGTGTCAGCGGCATGCTTCATCGCCGCATCCATATCCGCGGACAGATAATGATTTGCCTGTATACACATTTCTTTGATATTTTTTGTAATCTCATCTGTTTGAATTGTTCTTATCATACCGTTCTTCCTCTCCCTGTCTGCTGTATATGTGGCGTTTAGGATGCCTGATCTTTTTTGTTTTCGTCTTTCTTTTTGATATTAAAGTGAATCTTGAATTTTTCCAGCGTCTCGTTGTTATCCCGCGACTTCATATCCGGGAATGCCTTCATCAGACGCTGAAAACCAAAGCTTTTCTCCTCGTACAGCTTCTCGTAGCGCTCCATAAGTTCTGCACGCTCGCGCTTTTTCTCCTCGAGTGCAAGTTCGCGTTCGCGCTTTTTCTCCTCACGGGAAGCTGCATAATTCTCTGCCTTCTCGGCAAGCTTGTTCTTCGCTGTCTGCGGCAGTTCCGAAATACTCTCCT
This sequence comes from Roseburia hominis A2-183, assembly GCF_000225345.1. Taxonomy (NCBI): domain Bacteria; kingdom Bacillati; phylum Bacillota; class Clostridia; order Lachnospirales; family Lachnospiraceae; genus Roseburia; species Roseburia hominis. The sequence goes on along the minus strand of NC_015977.1, from coordinate 13,611 downwards.
TGGTCTCTGAAAGCTTATCCTTCGCCGCTCCCGTCGTCTCCGCAAGCTTATCCTTCGCTGCCCCTGTCGTCTCCGCAAATTTATCCTTTGCTGCTCCCGTCGTCTCCGCAAGCTTATCCTTCGCCGCTCCCGTCGTCTCCGCAAGTTTATCCTTCGCTGTCTGCGGCAGCCCGTAAATATTTTCCTTCGTCTCGCTGATCTTATCCATCAGCTCCACATGTGTTTTCTGGAATTTCTCGGATTTTTCAATAACGTCTGTCACATTTTCATAGATATTTTCGCCGATCTCATCGGACAGCCGGTGAATAGACGCCGCCATCTCATCCATGACCTTTAAGCGCTTATTGAATTTCAGAATCGTCGTGACCGTGATGATGCAGTCTGCCGCGAACACGCACATGATAATACTGAGCAGCACTACGCCAAGCACGAACGGAATAAAGCGTATGGCTGCATAAATGATCGGATGAATGATATCCATGATAAAGGTACATGCCAGTCCCCAGTAGATCGAAAACTTCAGGCAGACGTAACCTTTGATGTTGAATGGCTTGTCAGAATAGTCCCACCACTTGTTGTGAAATACTTTTTCCAGAATATAACCCGTAATGTACTCCAGCACAGAGGTAAGAAGAAAAGATCCTGCAAACAGGATCAGCAGATTTTCTTTCAGAGGTGTCAGGATGGCCACCACAATCACCACGCCGCACCCGTAGATCGGACAGTACGGACCGTTCAAAAATCCACGGTTCACGAACTTTCCGGTATCGAGTGCTGCGTAGGATACCTCGGTACACCAGCCGATAAATGCATAGATAATAAAAATCCAGACCAGTTCATAAAAATTCTGCGGCATAATCATTCTCCTTTGTCCCGTGCTTTCTCCACGTACTCATAAGAATCATTATAGTCCATAGAATTTTATGAAACAATCCTATATTATCCGATTTCTCCGTGTTTTTCGTAATTTGTCACCTTTGTGACTTTATTTTTCTCATCCACGAAAAGCACCGTTGGACGAAGCTCTGATGCTTCCTCCGGCGTCACCTGCGCGTATGCCATCAGAATAATCTTGTCGCCGGTCTGCACCATGCGTGCCGCCGCACCGTTTAAGCACATCACGCCGCTGCCGCGCTCCCCGGCAATCGTGTAGGTCTCAAAGCGGGAGCCGTTGTTGACATCCACGATCTGTACCTTCTCGTATTCCAGGATTCCCGCCTGCTCCAGCAGATCCATATCCACGGTAATGCTCCCGACGTAGTCTAATTCCGCTTGTGTTACTGTTGCGCGGTGTATTTTTGCTTTTAACATTGTAATTGTCATCGCTTAGTTCTCCAATTCATACATAAAATTATCGATCAGTCTTGTCTTTCCGATATAGACTGCTATCGCGGCAAGGATTCCTCTGTCGATCTTCTCCACCTGCTGCATCGTGTCAAGATCTACGATTTTTACATAATCAATCTTTGCAAGCGGCTCTTTTTCAATCTCCGCTGTCATTGAGGCAAGAATTTTTTTGCAGTCGCGCTCTCCCTTTTCCACCATCTCTTTTCCGAGGAAGATGGAACGGCTCAACACAAGCGCTGCCTTCCGCTCTTCCGGCGACAGATAGGTGTTACGGGAACTTTTTGCAAGTCCGTCCTCCTCTCGGATGATCGGGCAGCCGGTAATCGTAAGCGGCATGTTCAGATCTTTTACCATTCTCTTGATAACCGCAAGCTGCTGCGCGTCTTTCTGTCCGAAATATGCGCGGTCCGGCGTCACAATATTGAAAAGCTTCGTCACAACCGTGCACACGCCGCGGAAGTGTACCGGTCTGCTGAGTCCGCAAAGCTCCTTGGTCAGTACATCCATATCGACATAGGAATAGAACTGATCCCCGTACATCTCCTCCGGCGTTGGATGGAAAATGAGATCCACGTCGTGCTCCTCGCAGAGCTTTGCATCATGTTTCAGATCTCTCGGATAGCTTGCGAGATCCTCCGTCGGCCCAAACTGCATCGGATTGACAAAAATACTCACAACGACTCTGTCATTCTCTCCGGCTGCATCGATCAAACTCATATGTCCCTCATGCAGGTAGCCCATGGTCGGCACAAAACCGATCGAAAGTCCTTCCTTTTTCCACTCCTTTACCTGTGCTCTTACTTCTTCTATGGTTGATACGATTTTCATAATCTGCTCCTTTCGCCATTTTTTATATTTAGTATAATTTATCAATCACCGAGTCATCGATCTTAAAGCAATGTTCCTCGCCCGGAAATGTTCCTTCTTTTGTCTCTTTGATATATGCTTTGACGCCCTCGCGCATCACCTCGCCGACATTCGCAAATACCTTCACAAACTTCGGACGGAAATCGCCGTACATGGCGAGCAGATCCTGGTAGACGAGCACCTGTCCGTCACAGCCTGCTCCCGCACCGATACCGATGGTCGGAATTGTAAGTTCCTCTGATATCTTAGCTGCCAGCTTCGCCGGCACACACTCCATCACGACCATGCAGGCACCTGCCGCTTCCACTGCTTTTGCATCAGCCAGAAGCTTTTTCGCTGCCTCCACATCTTTTCCCTGCACTTTGAATCCACCGAATGCATTGACAGACTGGGGGGTCAATCCGATGTGCGCCACAACCGGAATGGATGCCTTCACGATCGCCTCGATGTGAGGTGCAAATTCCACACCACCCTCCAGCTTTACCGCATTCGCGCGGCCTTCCTTCATCAGTCTTCCGGCATTGACCACTGCGTCGTACACGGATGTCTGGTAGGACATAAACGGCATATCCGCAACTACAAATGCATCTTTTGCACCGCGGGAGACCGCCGCCGTGTGATGAATCATATCTTCCATGGTCACAGAGAGCGTATCCTCATATCCGAGCATTACCATTCCCAATGAATCCCCGACGAGAATCGTGTTGACACCGGCTTCATCCATGATCTTTGCCGTCGTGTAATCATAAGCCGTCACCATGACGATCTTATCGTGTTCTTCCTTCTGCTTCTGTAACGTCAATACTGTGTTTTTCATGTTTCCCTCCACTTTTCCTGCGCCCCAGGCGCATAGACTGTGTTTTCATGTTTACACTGTTTCCGCGCATTCCGCGCCCGGGCTGTGTTCCCCGTCTCTGCACAATTTTCTCATCTCCGTGTAATCACGATCCGGATGCTTGCTCTGTGCGAAATCTGTGAGATATTCAGCACAGGAAGTATATATTTTCCGCTGTTTTTCATTTAACGCGGAAATATGTTTTTCTACGGTAGCACAGTCATTTCTCTCCAGCGGACCTGTGAGAGACTGCACGCATCCCTGTGTCAGAATGTGATCCAGATTTCCCTTTGCAAGTGCATAGAGCTCGCTTCGCGCTTCCTCCTGTGCGAATCCGCAGTCGAGAAGCAGCTGCTCGGACATGGAAAATAAGGCAGTCATATAGTTGGATGAGATTGCTGCCGCCGCGTGATATTTGATTTTGTCTTCTTTGGAAATGATACGGGTGCGATTGCCCATGGAATGGAAAAATGTCTCCAGATCCTTCACATAGGAGGAGTCCCCCTCGAGTGTGAACAATACGCCGGATAATTCTCTCCATGCATTTTCTTTGCTGCTGATTGCAGCAAGAGGATGTACGGAACATGCATGACAGTTCATGCTGTCCCAGTCTGAAAAGATGTCTGAACTGTAAAGACCGCTGCAATGACCGATCACTTTACCGGATACATAGGGCTTTGCCTGCTGCCACACTTCTGCGATGGCGGAATCCGGTACAGTAAATAGAATCATGCCGCAACTGCTGATGATTTCTTCTAAACTTTCATAACAGGTTGTCTGTGTAAATGCTGCTGCCCATGCAGCAGACGCGCGGGTCAGGCTGTAATAACCTCCTACGTTCCTGCCCTTTTCTTTAAAATATTTGCCAAGTGACACGCCGACCTTGCCGGCACCGATAAAACCGATCTGCATACGTTCGGTCTGTACATCATTCAATGAAATACAAACGCCTCCTCCCGGAAGCAGTATGCGGCACCTTTCCTGTGAAATCATGGTCTCCTCGATCCACGTCCCGTCGGAAACTGGCGGTCTAAGGTTCGTTCTCTTTTCTTCTACGGTATCATTTCCGCGCTGCGGAATATCATCCGTGATTTACTATAACACCTGGTATTTCAAATGTAAATAAAGGAATAAGAAAAACCCGCGGTCTTTTGACCGCGGGTTCCGATACATCTTTAATTTTTAGTTGTTTCCCTTATAAGACAGGAATTTTACAACTGCAATGATCGGGATCAGACCGGATACACAGCCGATTGCCTGTGTCTCGCTCTCCTGCTTACCCTCTAACTTTGCATACATCTTAGCGTAGCTGCATCCTAAGAATACAACGTTTAATACGATTGTGATGACATTTTCTACCGTGCCGTTTACCGGGATGAATAACAGTGCAACCGGTAAAATCCACCAGAGCTTGAATACCATTGCCGGAAGTTCAAGGCTTCCAAATAACTTTACCTTCTCGCCTTCCCCCTCTGCTGCTGCATCCGCACATGCATAAAATACACCGTATGGAATCCATGCAAGCCATGCATTTTTGTATCCCAGTGCCTTTAATGCCTTCATGTGGGAAACTGCATATAACACATAGCATGCTACCACAACAACAAGACATAACAGAATGACACCGATGCTTGCTCCAAGAATTGCTCCATAAGTACTCATATAACCTGTTCCTCCTTAATAGTAAAATCTCTCTTCACACTCTATCATATAGAAAAGGCTATACGATGTCAAATATATCTTTATATTTTTTTTATACTTTTTATTTTTCTTTTATTTTTAGAAAAATGCTTATTCCTTGTCACTGTCATCTCTGGCATCGTCTTCGGCACGTTTCAACAGCTCTTCCATCAGCTCATCATCCGTCTCGGAATTATCCGCTTGACCGGCTGCTTTCTTCGCATTTTCTGCTGCAAGAGCCGCGCTTGCCGCCTCTTCCTCATCGGTCAGAAGCTCAGAAGTATCGGCTGTCTCAAGCTCCTTATTTTCGCGCACCTTCGCAATGCTTGCCACAGTCACATTCTCGTCCAGATTGATCAGCTTGACACCGGAGGTAATACGTCCAAGAAGTGCCGTATCCGCTACCTTAATGCGGATAATGATACCCTCTGTCGTGATTAACATTATTTCATTGTCATGGTTGACTGCCTTGACACCGACGATATTACCTGTTTTCTCGGTAATCTTGTAGCACTTCACACCCTTACCGCCACGGTTCTGTGTGGTAAACTCGGAGATTAACGTGCACTTTCCGAGACCTTTTTCGGAAACGATCATCAGGGAATCTCCTTGGGATTCCATCTGCATGCCGACGACCTCATCTCCGTCTGTCAGGTTCATACCAATGACGCCCATGGATGTTCTGCCTGTTTTTCTTACGTCTGTCTCTTTAAACCGGATACACTGTCCGTATTTGGTGACAAGGAAAATATCCTGATTATTATCGGTCTTCTTCACCTCGATCAGCTCGTCGTCCTCGCGCAGATTGATGGCTGCAAGACCTGTCTTTCTCACATTTGCATAATCGGTAATCGGTGTCTTCTTCACGATACCTTTCTTTGTCGCCATGAAAAGGAAATGTCCCTCGGTGTACTCCCGTATCGGAATGACCGCAGTAATCTTCTCGCCCGGCTGCAGCTGAAGCAGGTTGATGATTGCGGTACCGCGCGCGGTTCTGCTTGCCTCTGGAATCTCATAAGCCTTCATGCGGTATACACGGCCGGTATTCGTGAAGAACATCAGGTAATGGTGCGATGTCGTCATCAGAAGTTCCTCGATGTAATCGTCATCAATGGTCTCCATTCCCTTGATTCCCTTGCCCCCGCGGTTCTGCGCACGGAAATTGTCAAGGCTCATACGCTTGATATATCCAAGCTTCGTCATGGTAATGACGGTATTGGTAACCGGAATCAAATCCTCCATGGAAATATCATATTCGTCAAAACCGATGGATGTTCTTCTGTCATCCCCGTACTTGTCGGCGATCAGAAGAATCTCCTCACGGATGACGCCGAGCAGCTTTTTCTTGTCGGCAAGAATTGCCTTCAACTCTGTGATGCGCTCCATCAATTCCGCGTATTCGTTCTCCAGCTTCTCGCGTTCCAGACCTGTCAGCGCACGCAGACGCATATCCACGATCGCCTGTGCCTGTACGTCCGTCAGCGAAAAACGCTCCATTAAGCGGTCTTTTGCTTCCTGGGTGTTCTTGCTGCTGCGGATAATGTTGATAACTTCATCGATATTATCAAGTGCTGTTAATAATCCCTGTAAGATATGGGCACGTTCTTCCGCCTTGTTCAGATCATATTTCGTTCTTCTGGTGACAACTTCTTCCTGATGGATCAGGTAATAGTTGAGCATCTCGTAAAGGTTTAAGACCTTCGGCTGATTGTCGACAAGCGCTAACATGATCACACCGAACGTATCCTGAAGCTGTGTGTGCTTGTACAGAAGGTTCAGCACGACATTCGGGTTCACATCACGGCGGAGTTCGATGCAGATTCTCATACCCTGACGGTCGGACTCATCCCGCAGATCGGTGATGCCGTCGATTTTCTTATCTCTGACAAGCTCCGCGATCTTCTCGATCAGACGCGCCTTGTTTACCATGTACGGAAGCTCTGTCACAACGATGCGGTTCTTGCCGTTCTGCATCGGCTCAATGCTGGTCACCGCGCGGACTCTGACTTTTCCGCGTCCGGTCCGGTATGCCTCGTTGATTCCGGCGGTTCCAAGAATCGTACCTCCGGTAGGAAAATCCGGTCCCTTGACGATCGTCAAAAGCTCCTCGATATCGGTTCCGCGGTCTTCCAACACCTGATTATCAATGATCTTTACCACACCGTTAATAACCTCGCGCAGATTGTGAGGCGGAATATTGGTTGCCATTCCGACAGCGATACCTGTCGTACCGTTGACTAACAGGTTCGGAAAACGGGACGGAAGCACTGTAGGCTCTTTTTCTGTCTCATCAAAGTTCGGAACAAAATCAACCGTATCTTTTCCGATGTCCGCAAGCATTTCCATGGAAATCTTGGAAAGTCTTGCCTCAGTGTATCGCATAGCAGCAGCGCCGTCACCATCGACGGAACCAAAATTTCCATGTCCGTCGACAAGCGGATAACGGAATGACCAGTCCTGTGCCATATTGACGAGTGCTCCGTAGATTGAGCTGTCGCCGTGCGGATGGTATTTACCCATCGTATCACCGACGATACGCGCACATTTACGGTGCGGCTTGTCCGGTCCGTTGTTCAGCTCAATCATGGAATAGAGGACACGCCTCTGTACCGGCTTCAAACCATCTCTTACATCCGGCAGCGCACGCTGTGCAATGACACTCATGGCATAGTCGATGTAGGAACTTTCCATTGTTTTCTTCAGATCCACATCATGTATCTGGTCAAAAATCTTGTCATCCATAGGATTTTTCTCCATTTCTATCAATTACATCATACTCTGTACAGTCCGTCTGTCAGATATCAAGATTCTGTACATACTTTGCATTTTCCTCGATAAATTCACGGCGCGGCTCTACCTTGTCTCCCATGAGCGTCGTAAATGTCACATCAATCTCAGAAGAATTCTCTTCATCAATCATGACACGCTTTAAGATACGCTTTTCCGGATCCATGGTCGTCTCCCAGAGCTGCTCAGCATCCATCTCACCAAGTCCTTTGTATCGCTGGATCTTGTTGTTGCCGTCGCGGCCGATCTCTGTCAGAATACTGTTTAATTCATTATCGTCGTACGCATACCACACGTTCTTGTTCTTCTCGATCTTATAGAGCGGCGGAGTAGCCAGATAGACATGTCCCTGCTTAATCAGCTCCGGCATGAAGCGGTACAAAAAGGTCAGCATCAGCGTCGCAATATGTGCACCGTCGACATCGGCATCGGTCATGATGATGATCTTGTTGTAGCGGAGCTTGCTGATATCAAAATCTTCATGAATACCGGTACCGAACGCAGTAATCATCGCTTTGATCTCAGCATTGCCATAAATCTTGTCTAATCTTGCCTTCTCCACATTCAAAATCTTACCGCGGAGCGGCAGGATCGCCTGCGTTGCACGGCTTCTCGCCGTCTTTGCGGAACCGCCGGCGGAATCTCCCTCTACAATAAAGATCTCGCAGTTCTTCGGGTCTTTGTCGGAACAGTCGGCAAGCTTGCCCGGAAGAGACATTCCCTCGAGGGCGGTCTTTCTTCTGGTGAGATCACGCGCTTTTCTCGCCGCTTCCCTCGCGCGCTGCGCGAGCAGTGATTTTTCACAGATGTTCTTCGCCACCGTAGGATTCTGCTCCAGGAAGTAGGTGAGCTGCTCGCTGACAACCGAGTCAACGGCGCCTCGCGCCTCGCTGTTGCCGAGCTTCTGCTTCGTCTGTCCCTCGAACTGCGGCTCCTCGATCTTGATGCTGATGATCGCCGTGAGTCCCTCGCGGATATCGTCTCCGGTGAGCGCCGGCTCCGTATCCTTTAAAATCTTATTCGCACGCGCATAGGTATTGAAAGTCTTCGTCAATGCATTACGGAAACCGGCAAGATGTGTACCGCCTTCCGGTGTGATGATATTATTGACAAAGCTGTAAGTCGCATCATTGTAGGAATCGTTGTGCTGCATGGCAACTTCCACATAGACTCCGTCCCTGGTTCCCTCGCAGTAGATGACTTCCGGATAGAGCGCTTCCTTGCTCTTGTTCAAGTAGGTCACAAATTCCTTGATACCGCCTGCATAGTGGAATTCGTGTGTATGCACCGGATCCACTCTGGCGTCGGAGAGCACAATTCTTAAGCCTTTTGTTAAAAAGGCGGTCTCGCGCAGTCTCTGTTTTAACGTATCGTAATCATAGACGGTTTCCTCAAAGATCGTTGGATCCGGATGGAAGGTAACCTTCGTTCCGTGTTTTTCGGCAGAACACTTACCGATAACCTTAACAGGTTCATCCGGCTTGCCAATCTTATAACTCTGACTGTAAATCTGTCCATCCTTGTATACCTCAACAGAAAGCTTCGTGGATAGGGCATTTACAACCGATGCTCCTACTCCGTGGAGACCGCCGGATACCTTATATCCGCCGCCGCCAAACTTTCCGCCGGCATGAAGCACCGTGTATACAACCTCCAGTGCAGACTTTCCGGCTTTGTGATTCATCCCGACCGGGATACCGCGTCCGTCATCCTCCACCGTGATGGAATTGTCCGGATTGATCGTCACTTCAATATTTTTACAATATCCGGCAAGCGCCTCATCAACTGCATTATCTACAATCTCATATACCAGATGATGAAGTCCTCTCGCAGATGTACTTCCAATGTACATTCCGGGTCTTTTTCTGACTGCCTCAAGTCCCTCTAATATCTGGATTTGATCTGCTCCGTATTCATTTTCTGTACCCATTTTATTCTCCATTTCTGCATCAGCCATAAAAACGGCTCACGCTTACTATATTGATCGCTCATATACATGACCGGCTATGACTTCAAATACCCGGTTTACCGTAAAACGATTTCTCACAAATTCATCCAGTCCCGTACAGGTAATGATGGTCTGCGTATCGGAAATATTGTTCAGCAGATAATTCTGACGGCTGCTGTCAAGCTCAGATAACACATCATCCAGCAGCAACACCGGCGTATCGGAAATGGACTTCCTCACAAGTTCAATCTCGGACAACTTCAGCGACAACGCCGATGTTCTCTGCTGTCCCTGTGAACCGTACTTTCGGATATCGACGTCACCGATCGAGAACAGCAGGTCGTCCCTGTGCGGTCCCACCGATGTCTGACAAAGCTTTTTGTCCTTTTCCTTCGCCCTGCTAAGTTCATCTTCAAAAAAGATATCGTCGATATTCGGCTCATATTTTAAAAAAAGCTCTTCCTTTCCGCCGGAAATGCGGTAGTGAATGTCACTTACAATCTCCCGGAGTTCATCCACGAACTGTTTTCTGCGTCGGATGATCTTCTTCCCGGTCTCAATGAGCTGCATGTCCCAGACAGGCAGCGTATCGGAAAGACTTGGCCGGTAGATCATGTCTTTTAGAAGCTTGTTGCGCTGCGCTAAGATTTTATTGTAATTTGTGAGGTCTGCCAGATAGATCCGATCCAGCTGGCACAATTCGGAATCTAAAAATCTGCGCCTCTCCGCCGGACCATTCTTGATAATATTCAGATCTTCCGGTGAAAAAAACACAATATTTAAAATTCCGAAAAGCTCACTGGCTTTTTTGATCGGAATCTTGTCGATGGCAATCCCCTTGGCGCGGTTCTTCTTCAGATGCATATCGATCTGATATTCTCTCCCACCGCGCACGACAACCGTTTTCAGATGAGCTTCTTCCTCACCGAAACGGATCATCTCCCTGTCACGGCTTCCTTTGTGGGACTTGGTCGTTCCGCTCATATATGCCGCTTCTAAGATATTTGTCTTGCCCTGCGCATTATCCCCGAATAAAATATTGGTTCCTTCATCAAAAGAAATCTCTAAATTTTCGTAATTTCTGAAATTCTTAAGCTCGATTGACCGAATGTTCATCTGACTATCTTTACTGTCTCGCCATTATAGGAAACAAGTTCACCGCCGTGCAGCTTTTTTCCTCTCTGCGTCTCTACTTCCCCGTTCACAGTTACAAGTCCATCCTGGATCACGAACTTGGCATCCACACCGGACTCCACAAGCCCGGCTTTTTTCAGTGCCTGTCCCAGTTTGATGAATTCATCCTCTTTGCGAATCTCTATTTCTATCATCTTTCTCCTACGCCTCGTTTCTAAACGGTGCTGGCATTAAAGTTCACCGGCAGTATCAGATAAATGAACTTTCCTTCATCATCCTTGATAAAACACGGTGCCTTTGGATTCACCATATAAAGGCTTACCTCCTCCTCATCGATCACGCGAAGCGCGTCAATGAAGAACTTCGGGTTGAATCCGATTAAAATATCCTTGCCATCTTTTACAATATCAATATCCTCATTCATAGAACCGATGAAGGAATTGATCTTTAACTCCATGTTTCCGTCTGTCACATTCATGATGATCGGCTTTTTGTCACCCTCTTTGACGAGGAGCGTCGCACGGTCGATACAGTCTAACAGCTCACGCTTGTTGATCTTGACCTTTGTCTCATAATCGGAGGAGAGCATCTGCTCGATCTTAAAGTATTCACCCTCGATCAGTCTGGAAACGACAGTCGTATCATCAAATTCAAATACAATGTGGTTGTCGGTCAGGAACATATTGACATCTTCCTCCGCGCTTCCCGGAAGAATCTTGCTCACTTCCTGCAGCGTCTTTCCAGGAACGACAACCTTCTTGTGCTCATAGTTATTCTTTAACTCGATGTTGCGGATGGAAATACGGTGGCCGTCGAGAGATACCACTTTCAAATGATTCTCCTCGATCTCAAAAAGCTCTCCCGTCATTAACTTGTTATTGTCGTTGTCCGCGATCGAGAAGATCGTCTGGCGAATGACTTCTTTTAAAGTGAATTGAGATAACGTGATGGCTTCATTTCTCTCGATATAAGGAATATAGGAAAAATCATCTCCGGATTTTCCTACGATATTGAACTTTGCTTTTTCACAGGTAATGGTCGTCTTAAAGGAAGCGTCTGTCTCAATCACAACATCACTGTCAGGAAGCTTTCTCACGATCTCGGAAAATATCTTGGCATCCAGAGCAATCACTCCGCGTTCTGCGATCTCACCTTCGATCTTCGTCTCGATTCCCAATTCCATATCATTGGCAGTTAATTTGATCTCATTGGCAGAAGCATCAATCAGGATACACTCCAGAATGGCCATCGTGGTTCTGGTTGGAACCGCTTTCGATACGATATTGACACCGTGCAGTAAATTTGATTTGGAACAGATCAGTTTCATAGTTGTTAATAACTCCTTCCTGTGGTTCGTGGAATATATGGTGCGCACGCCATACATGATTGTTATAAAAAGAGATTCAAAGTAATATTCTTAGGGGGTGTTTATATGTGAATAAGTCACACAGCCCTTGATCTATAAGACTTTCAGGTAAAAAATGAAGGGTGAAAGTCTGTGAATTACGTGCGGATGAAATCTGGACAACCTGTGAATAAAAAATTATGTAAACTTGAAAGAAAAATGTGAAAGAAACCTTAAGTGGTTTACATAATGATATTTATCCAGTTTCATGAACAAACCTTACACAATATTTCAACAACCGAATGTGAATATCTAGTTCGGGTTGATCTTTTTCTTGATGGTGTCGATGAGACTGCGTGTCGTCTCGTCCGACTCGTACTCATCCGAAATCTTCTGGACGCCGTGGATGATGGTAGAGTGATCTCTGCCGCCGAGCAGCGCACCGATGGAATCTAACGGTGTGTCGGTCATATTCTTACATAAATACATGGCAATCTGGCGCGGCCTTGCGATGTCTTTGCTCCGGTTCTTGGAGATCATCTGATCTAAGGAGATCTGGAAATGCTCCGATACGACCTCGATAATAAGCTGAGGCGTAATCTCCTTCGGCTTATCCGGAGTGATGATATTCTGAAGCTCCTTCTGGGCAATCTCCATTGTAATGTCCGTTTTCTCAAGGTTGGAGTAGGCGAGCAGTTTATTGAGCGCACCTTCCAGCTCACGGATGTTGGACTTGATGTTGGTTGCAATGTAATTAAGGATCTCGTCGCTTAAGTTCATTTCATCCGCTTCGATCTTTTTGCGGAGAATCGCCATTCGTGTCTCGTAGTCCGGTGTTCCGATGTCAGCCATCAGACCCCACTCGAAACGGGAACGGATACGTTCTTCCAGTGTCTCCATCTCTTTTGGCGGCTTATCGGATGTAAGAATAATCTGTTTGCCGGCGGAGTGGAGGGCATTGAACGTATGGAAAAATTCTTCCTGCGTACTTTCCTTACCTATAATAAACTGTACATCATCGATCATCAGAACATCGATGGTACGGTATTTTTCACGAAACTTGTTCATCGCGGCTGCATTACCGCTTCGGATGGACTCGATGACCTCGTTGGTAAATTCCTCGGAAGTCACGCAGATAATCTTCGCATCCGGATTGCGCTCCAGGATGAAATGACCGATGGAATGCATCAGGTGCGTCTTGCCGAGTCCCGGTCCTCCATAAATATAGAGAGGATTGTATGCCTCGCCCGGAGATTCCGCAACTGCGAGAGAAGCGGAGTGGGCAAAACGATTATTGCTTCCGACAACGAATGTATCAAACGTATAATTGGAATTCAGATTCGATTTGGATGCCGCTTCTGAGTAAAAAGGCTTTTTCTGTTTATTAGGAGAAGAAGCGATCGACTTCGCCTGTTCCGGAAGAATGAACTTGATCTCGTATTCTGTTCCGGTGATCTCTGTGATTGCTACTTTGAGAGGCAGATAGTACTTCTTGGAAATATAGCTGAGTCCCAACTGCTCGGACGGGACAAGGATATATGCGGTGTTCCCAGTGACACCATAAAATTCAAGGGGACGTAAGAATGTGTTAAAAGCAATGTCGCTGATGTCGTGTTCTGTCTTCACGGTCATCAGGATCTCGTCCCATTTTTCTAAAATCTGATCCAT